>JAZLJK010000042.1:0-5055 GCA_045617865.1 Bacteroidales bacterium
GATATACAAGGTGGACTACTTTGTTGTCGTTGATTTCCATATAATAGAAGCGAATTAATTATTCATTAGGGTATTAGTCTGCAAAAGTACAAAATAATTGCTAAGTTTGCTGATACTATGAAAGAATTGCTTCAAGATATACTGGATATGGCGGTGAGCTGCGGCGCCACCGATGCAAGGGCAAGGATAGACTGTGGTTTCGAGGATGCGGTGACCGTGCTGGACGGCAAGGTGGACAAAGTGGAGACAAGCGAAGGGAAAGTGCTGGTGCTCAAGCTGTTCAAAGATGGGAGGATGGGCGTTTTCTCAACAAATCAGTTTGAAAGGGAGCAGCTTCGCGGGTTTGTCTCGCATGCCTGCGGAATGACGGCCCTGATGGAGCAGGATGAATGCAATGTGATGCCCGACCCGTGTCTGTACTACAAGGCATGTGAAAATGATCCTGATCTCGGGCAGTACGAATCGGAAGCAGAGGATTTCACGGCTGAGAAACTGAAGGAGATGGCGCTTGACTGCAGCGGAGGAGTGGCCGGAGAAAAGTGCGGCAGCCTTCTTTCGTCTGAAACTGAGGCGGGCAGGAGTGTGACACATTCATATCTGGCGGATACGCGTGGATTTTACGGCACGGAAGACTCGAGCATGGTCACTGTCAGCGCCCAGTGCTCGGTGCAGGACAGTGACGGCAGCAGGCCTGAAGGGTTCTGGTATGACCTCTCGACAGGCAGAAGGCCGCTTGACTGTGCATCCTGCGGCGCAAAGTCCCTTCAGAAGACCATTGCAATGATGGGAGCATCAAGTGTTGATGCCGGAAGATATGATGTTGTGCTGGATACAGAGGTGGCATATAAATTTGTGACACCGCTGCTCAACTCTCTTGCAGGTTCGGCAATATGGTACAAGAACTCTTTTCTGCCGGACAGCCTTGGCAGGAAGATATTCGCCCCTGGCATCAATATCTATGAAAATCCTCATCTGGCAGGTGCAGTGGGGGCATCGTATTTCGATTCGGAAGGTATTGCGACACGCCCCGGTGCGGTGATTGAAGACGGATTTGTAAGGAAATATTTTCTCAGTTCATATTTCGCCCGTAAAATGGGGATGACAGCTAACGGTGGCACTCCCTCGGTGATTGAAATCAAAGGGCGCGGAAACCGTGATGAACTGATTGCGAAGGTGGGCCGCGGCCTTCTGATAACATCTTTCCTCGGAGGCAACCACAACACAACAACCGGAGACTTCTCGTATGGAATAAGTGGTTTCCTGTTTGAAAACGGCAGGGTGGTGAGACCTGTCGACGGAATGAACATCACCGGCAACTTCCTTGAGATATGGGGAAGGCAGGTCATGGCCGCCGATGACTGCCGCTGCCTGAGCGCCAAACGAATCCCGTCACTGGCATTCACCGATGTCAGCATTTCCTGAGTTTTATTGCCATGAACAAGAATGCATCACTTCTGCAGGAACTTGCAGAAAAATATAATGACCCTCAGTATTTTCAGGAGGATCCGATAATATTCCCCAAGCGGTTCGCCGCCCTTTATGCCGAAGGAAGGGCATCTTTAAAGGATGTTGAGACCGCCGCCGTGATAGCGTCGCACCTTGCCTGGGGACGCCGCTGCATGATTGTGCGTGACTGCAACCGCGCCTTCGAAGAGATGCAGTGGCGGCCGTACGACTACCTTCTTGCAGGAGACTACCGCAACGACGCGACCTCACTTCACCGTACTGTTATGTGGAGCGAATTCGCCGGAATCTGCGCTGCGCTGAACCGGTATTATTCAACTCACGATTCACTGGAAGGAATGCCTGCGGATGTGATGCGCACTGCCATCTTCGGACGCAAGGCAGATCCAAAGGCGGCGAACAAGAAGATTAATATGATGAAGAGGTGGATGGTGCGCCGCGACGGAATCGTGGATCTCGGGTTGTGGAAAAGCTCTTCTCCATCTGACCTCATAATACCGCTGGATGTCCATGTCCACACGGTGGCCATGGAAATGGGGCTGACATGCCGCAGAGGGGCTGATGCCGCAACCGCCGCTGAAATAACCTCGGAGTTGGCTGAAATCTTTCCCGGAGACCCGTGCAAGGGCGATTTCGCTCTTTTCGGTTATGGCGTCACCAGAAAATAGTTGGTATTTTTCACGGCATTCTTTAACTTTGTAGATAACCTACAATGTCATTATGCCGAAAATGTATATCATAGCAGGGTGCAACGGCGCAGGAAAGACAACTGCTTCGTATACAGTTTTGCCTGAGATGTTTTCGTGCGACGAGTTTGTGAATTCGGATGAGATTGCAAAGAAGCTTTCGCCGAACAATCCGGAGTCAGAGGCCATCCGCGCAAGCCGCATAATGCTGGAAAGGATACATGAGCTGATTGAAAAAGGGACCGATTTCGGTGTGGAGACAACTCTGGCCACAAGGACGCTGCTGCAGGTGATTGAGTCGGCAAAAAGCCGCGGATATATAATCCTGCTTGTGTTCCTCTGGCTCAAGATGCCGGAGCTGGCGATAGAGAGGGTGAGGCTGAGGGTGGCTTCAGGCGGGCACAATGTTCCGGAGGCGATTATCCGCCGGAGGTACGATCTGGGAATTAAAAATCTGACCAACAGATATATCCCGATCTGTGACTTCTGGATGATCATCGACAACTCGAACTCTCCGTCTGAAATGATTGCTGAAGGGGGCAGAGACGTTGTGACGAAGATACATAACAAAAACTTATATAACTTACTTATCAATTACACAGGTTAATCATGGGCGAAAAGGAGTCGAGACAGTTCCGAGACAACCTCATAGAAGGCCTGGACCTGTCATTCAAGAAACTTGTGAAGGAAAAGACTAAAAAAGGTGACACTCTTGCGTTTGCACGCAAGGGAGAGGTGGTGAATGTCAAAGCAACAGAAATAAAGCATGAATAACACTGCCGGTTACCTTCAATTCTTTTCAGTCACGCAGGAAATGCTGCATAGTCTGATGTCAGAGGCTCTGTGCCGTGGCGGAGACTATGCAGATATTTTTTTCGAGTACAGCACTCTTGACGAGATGACGATGCAGGACCACAGGGTGACTTCTGCAGGCAGTCATGTGGACTATGGTGCCGGGGTGAGGGTTATAAAAGACGGGCATACAGGGTATGCGTTCTGCGAGACCACCGAAATGCCTTCCATGCTGAGGGCTGCCCGCAGCGCTGCGGCAATTGCCGATGGAATGCCGTCACCTGTGAAGTGCCTTGATGTAACTGAAATCAAAGGCGGACACTGGTATCCTTCAGAATATGACTGGAATGATATCAGTAGTGATGTGAAGAAAGAGTTCCTCCTTTCGGTTGACCGTAAATGCTACGATGCTGACAACAGGGTGGTGTCGGTCATTGCAAGGGTGTCTCATTCATACGACAAGTCGCTGTTTTTCAATTCGCTGGGGGAACTGGCCGCAGACTCCGGACCACTTGCATCTGTTGCAGTGAGCGTGGTGATGCAGGCAGGCGGTGCCGTGGAGAATGCCACCGCCACCCGCAGTTTCAGGATGGGGGCTGAGATGCTCTCTGACACGCTTGCCGACGAACTTGTGAAAGAGGCTGTGAGTCAGTGCTCCAGAATGTTTGAGGCGAAGAAGGTCAAAGGAGGGGAGATGCCTGTGGTCATGGCATGCGGCGGATCAGGCATACTGCTTCACGAAGCCATCGGACACGCCTTCGAGGCTGATTTCAACATGAAGAACACCTCAATCTTCAGTGACAAACTTGGGAAGAAAGTGTGTGACACTTCAATCAATGTGGTGGACGACGGTACAGTGATGTACAACCGCGGTTCAATAAATGTGGATGACGAAGGAGTCCCCGGCCAGAAGACATATATCGTGAAAGACGGTGTGCTGAACAGCTATCTGCACGACAGAATCACAGCCCGGCATTACGGTGTGGCGCCTACCGGCAACGGCCGCCGCGAATCGTTCCGCAACTATCCCATCCCCAGGATGAGAGTGACCTATATGGAAAACGGCACTTGCACCGCCGGAAGCATCATTGCAGATGTGAAGCATGGAATATATGTGGACTCGTTCCTGAACGGACAGGTGCAGATCGGGGAGGGAGACTTCACCTTCTATGTCAAGACAGGATATCTTATCGAGAACGGCCGTCTGACCGCTCCCATAAAGGACGTGAACGTGATAGGCAATGGTCCTCAGGCTCTGGCCGACATCGTTGCCGTGGCCGACGACTGTCTGATTGACAACGGCACATGGACTTGCGGAAAAGGGCAGAACTGTGCAGTCTCCTGCGGAATGCCCACAGCTCTGGTAAGCCGCCTTACCGTAGGCGGCCTGTAACAGAGACTGCAGTATTTTTCAGTATTATTTTACAGAACCTGTGAGTGTGTGGCGTCCGCTGCCGAGAACTTCCTCGCGGCGCGAATCACCTTCGGGTACATAGACTGTGGCTGTGGTTCCTACAGGTACCTCGCACTTCAGTGTGAACTTTCCGTCGGCAGCTACCTTCCAGTCGATTGAAATGCGGCCGTAAGTGGTCTCCTGCCAGTATTTTACATAGTCCAGACCTTCTGGAATCACAGGGTTGATCTCAAATGTCTTATAGCCGGGGGTTGTGGGTTCGAGACCTGCAAGGTCGCGGTAGAACCACAGGATGCCGCCACCCATGAAGGGGTGGTTGTGTGAGAAAGTGCCGTCCCACTGCTCCCATGTAGTTGTCGCCCCCTGGTCTATCCACCATCCGAACGAGGGCTTGTCACGCTTGTTGATGATTTCGTATGCAAGCTCTTTCTGCCCGTATTTGATAAGTGTCTCAAACAGGTAGCGGGTTCCGAAGAATCCTGTGTCGAGATGGTTGCCGACTTCTGCGATGTTATTGACCAGGGCTTTCACAACCTTCTCTTCGCGGTCTGCCGGAACGCCCATCAGGAGCGCCCACACATTGCTGCCGTGCTTGCCGTATGAACCTGTCTCGGGATTGTAGAATGTGCGGTGGAACGCAGCTGCCATGGTGTCGCGGATTGCAGTGAACTCGGCCACATCTTTCTGGTTGTTGAAATG
>JAZLJK010000043.1:0-43362 GCA_045617865.1 Bacteroidales bacterium
GGTGTCTATTCGTGCCAGAACTTCAGACCGTCAAGCTTGTTCCAGTTGCCGCGTGTGAAGTCGGGAACGCGTACGGGCATGCTGCCGTTTGCTTCTGACACTGCAGAAAGCTCGCCCACGCAGCACCATTCGGCTGCGTCATATACGTCTTCATCAAGAGGATAACCATGACGGAGGCAGTAAATGAGACGGTAGTCCATTACGAAGTCCATTCCGCCGTGACCGCCCACTTTCTTCGCAACCTCGCCGATCTCCTTGTGGATGGGGTGCTGGTATTCATCCATGATGGCCTGGAACACGTCGTCGGGTACGAATGCGTGCTCGTCGATGCTCTCGTGACCGCAGCGGACTGCATCGGAGATGTTCTTGTTGCGGAGTGTTATGCCCTGGGTGGGATATTTGTTGGCGAATCCCTCGGTACCTGTGATCTGGTACATACGGTTATAGGGGCGGGGAGTGTAGACATTGTGCTGCACCTCCATGCATTTGCCTTTTTCAGTCATGATGAGAGTGACCTGATGGTCGCCGCTTGCATATTCATCAACGCCCATTTTTGCCTCTGCCAGAGCCTTGCCGTTGTAGCTCGGAGTGCTCATAGACACCAGATAGTCGAGTTTGTCACCGCGGTGGATGTTGAGCACGTTGCAGCAGGGGCCGAAGCCGTGGGTGGGATAGACGTCACCTCCGTTCGCCTGGTTGAACTCCATGCGCCAGTTGTCTGCATATCTGTCCCAGAAGGGCTCGAGGTTGTGTATATATGCACCCTCTGTGTGGATGACCTCACCGAAGAGGCCCTGCTGTGCCATGTTGAGGGCTGTCATCTCGAAGAAGTCGTAAACGCAGTTTTCAAGCATCATGCAGTGCCTGCGTGTCTTCTCTGAAGTGTTCACCAGCTTCCAGCAGTCTTCCACTGAATATGCGATAGGCACCTCGCATGCCACATGCTTTCCGTGTTCCATCGCATAGATTGCCATAGGCACATGCATCTGCCAGTTGGTGCAGATATATACGAGGTCGATGTCGTCTCTTTCAAACATCTCCTTCCATCCGTCCTCACCTGAATATGATGCGGCTGCGGGCAGACCTGCGTTTGCGAGCACCTTCTGCTGCTCTTCCACTTTCTCGGGATATTTGTCGCAGAGGGCCACAATCCTGGCACCGTCGATGTAGGTGAATCTCTCTACAGCTCCAGAACCGCGTGCACCAAGTCCGACAAAAGCGACGCGGACTGTGTCTATAGGTTCTGCGGCAAAGCCGAGCATGTCCTGCTGACCGGCTTCCGGTGCGGGTACGTCGAATTCGATCATACCGTCAACAACTTTCCAGTTTTCACCTTTCGGGGTGTTTGAATTGCACGCTGCCAGAAGAACCAGCGCGGCAAACATCATGATAATTTTACGCATAGTATCCAAAAATGATTATTTCTGCAAATGTAATAAATATTTCAGAGTATGGTCGTCCTGCAGAAGTGTGAATTCTGAAGGGTCTATGGCGGGGCTGCCGACCTTTTCACCTCCTGTGCCGACATATCCCAGCGGAGTGTATCCTCCTTCAAGATAGTTGGTGTTTGCAAAACGGAGTGAAGGAAGGTTGCCAGCAGGGTCCAGAACAGCCAGTGCCAGGATGTATTTTCCCTTCGGCAGACTGTCAGGCAGCATTATGCTGGCTGCAATACTGTTGGATTCAGGGGGCGTCATATATTTCTGCTCTTCGCGCGACCAGTTGTCTCCGGGAAGCCATGATGTTATGTCGATGTCATCCAGTGTTGTGGCAAATACTTTTTCTTTTGTTTCAGGGTCAAGCAGTGACACTTCAACCGGCCATTTGTAGTAGAAGGGAGATGATCCGAGGTTCCTCACGCTGCAGTCAAGCTTGAGCACACCTTTTCTGTCAACCGAATAAGTTGCGTCTTCAAGACAGAATCTGTAACCCATAATCTTCTGGAGCTCAGAAGCCAGATTTACAAACAGGGTGTCCCCGAAAGGAGCCCATGTGATTCCTCCGAGATGGTTGCAGTGCAGCTCTCTTATCTGGTTTACAATCAGGTCGTATGTCTCCTTGTCCTTGAGACAGCCCTGAAGCCCCTTCAGACCTTTCTCCGCCAGGCTGCCCCAGCCCCAGGTTATTTCGCCTCCAACCACCTGCTCCTTCCATCTGTCGCCTGTGGCCATCATGGTTTCATAGCATCGCTTCTCTTCCTGATCGATGGCCCACGAATCCCAGTAGAAACCGAACTCGTAGTCGGGGAAATCATAAGCGTACCTTACCATGACCTTCTTGTTCTTGAACGCCTGTGTGAAGGCATTTCCCAGCAAGGTGTCTATTCCTTCTATCCATGTGCGTCCGGGGACGTGTTCCGGCTCGTCGTGGGGCGGCCAGTATGTTGTGATGTCTGGGTCATGCTGTTCGCCCCATTCACCGATTATTCCCATTTCAACGTATGCGACGCGAGGGTCGTTGTCCCAGGCTTCGCCCAACTTTTTGACCATAGCTCTCACACGGTCGGGAAAAGTCGGATCCCAGTAGCCGCCTGTATTGCGTGTAAGCGAGTCTGCTTCGGGTACATAGCAGGCCCATCCGCCGTCTTTGTTCCTGTACGCGGATGTCTGCGGCTCTATGTCATCCGGCCAGTGCTGTCCGTAAAGGTCATCGGGCTCGTCTTCCATCTTGCCCCTCATTCCGTGCCATGGTTCGGTCCATACGATGTATGCACGGGGTATGACCTTCATGTTCATCTCTTCATAGCCCTCCCAGCGGTGGTTGCTGTAGGCAATGACTTTGTCCAGACCGTCTTCGGCGGTCTTTTCCATCATGTTCCACTGCATGTATTCTTTGATTATGGAGCCCCATGGATAGGGGAAGTCAGCCCTTTTGGGGTCATCCACGCCAAAGAAATCACGCCATCCCTTCATTGGGTTGCGGAACGCTTCCGAAGTCTCGGAAAATGAGACTGTCGTCTTCTCTGTACAGGAGACAGAGAAGACGACGGCCGTCATTAATATTAAATATTCAAGTGTTTTCTTCATTTACAAAGTGTAATGGAGAGAATGGTCTTCTTTCAAGGAATCGAATTTCGAAGCCTTGAGCATATAGTCTTCAAGGTCTGTGTCAATGCCGATGTTACCCATGGGGTGACGTCCGCCGTTGAAATAGTTGAAGTTTGCGAATCTGAGTGAAGGAAGGTTTCCTGACGGGTCAAGGACTGCGATGGCAATGACGTAGCTGCCTGCAGGAAGGTCTCCGTCATAGGTGATCTCCTCTTCCACAGTGTAGAGTTCGGGAGCAATCGAGTAGGCGTTGCGTGATGCGTCCCAGTCGTCGCCCGGCATCCAGGTAGAGATCTTCGGGGTTGACAGGGTCTTCTTCCATACAGCTTCCTTGGTCTCCGCGTTGAGAATGGAAATCTCAACGGGCCAGTCGTAGTAGAAAGGAGAAGAACCGTTGTTGACTACAGAGAACGAGATGTTCATCTTGCTGCCCTTGCCGATGCGTGCGGGGTATTTGAACTCCTTGAGGACGAAACGGTATCCCATCATCTTCTGTACGTCACCTGCTTTTGCAACAAAAGACATGTCTCCTTCCCAGTTGGCCCAGGTTACACCCCCAAGGTGGTTGCAGTGCAGCTCACGTATCTCTTTTGTGATTTCGGCATAAGTGCGTTCGTCTGCCAGGCATTTTTCAAGAGAGTTGAGCCCTTTGCTGAGGAAGCTTGTGTATGCCCAGGTGATCTCACCTCCGATGACCTGGTCTTTCCATCTGCCGCGCATATTCTTCTTGGCATCTTCGTAGCCGTAAATGCGGTCTTCGTCGGCTGCCCAGGAGTCAAGATACAGACCGAAGTCGTAGTCGTTGAACTCGAAAGCGTGGCGCACCATCACCTTCTTGTTCTTGAACGCTTTTGAGAAAGCGTCGCCTAGAACCTTCTCGATGCCGGGGAGCCAGGTTACGTTGGGATCATGCTCTGCCTGTGTGTGAGGAGGCCTGCCGGTGGTGATGAAGGGGCAGTGATGTTCGCCGAACTCACCGATGAGTCCCATTTCGACATAAGCCACGCGGGGGTCGTTGTCCCAGGCTTCACCAAGCTTCATGATAAGGTTGGTGAGACGCTCGGGGAATGAAGGATCCCAGTAGCCGGTGCAGAATTTCTTGCTTCCATCGGTGGCGACAACATTCGGGATGTCAGAAGGCCAGTGGAAACCGTTGAGGTCGTCGGGATTGTCGGTATATGTGTTCTTGGCATATCCTCCGTTGCAAGGCTCCATCCATACAAGGAAGGGGCGGGGGATAACCTTGACATTGTATTTCTCAACATCCTCCCAACGGTGGTTGCAGTATTCGATGACTTTGTCAACACCGTCGTTGACATTGTCTTCCATCATGTTCCACTGCATATACTCCTTTATCATTGATCCATAAGGATAGGGATATATGCTGCGCCTCTTGTCAACACCGGGGCCGAAGAATTCTCTCCATCCCTTCATCGGGTTCTGGAATGCTTCTCCCGACTCATAGGGGATGACGGTGACGATGCCGTTTTCTACGGTAGTGTTGGAAACAATACCGGGGTCCACCGGGTCCTTGCCGTCGCATGACAGCAAGAACAGGGTGAAACCGAGCAGTATGAGTAATTTCTTCATTAGTATCCGGGATTTTGATCTTTCTCAGTCATTGCATCGTTGGCGTCAAGAGCATACTGAGGGATAGGATAAAGAATGTGGTGAGGCTGCACATTGACCTGTGAACCGTATGCTGCAGTGTTCTGCTCTGCAACTTTGCCGAAACGGCGGAGGTCAAACAGACGGTGTTTCTCGCAGTTGAGCTCGAGAAGACGCTCTTTGAGGATTACGGCTGCGAAGTCGTCCTTGGAGAGGTTGTCGGCAGCTGTGATACGGCGGATGCCGGCACGGTCGCGGACTTCGTTGAGGCAGTCGTATTTAGCGCTGCTGTTGTCACCAAGGTTGTTGAGAGCCTCTGCCTTCATGAGGAGTACGTCTGCATAACGGATGAGTATGTAGTTGAGGTCGTCATCTTCAATCTCTTCGTTATGGTCGGGGTCACGGTATTTTGCAGTGCAGGGGGGATTCTGGGGGACTCCCAGATATTCTGTGATGAAGAATGCTTCACGGCGCTTGTCATTCTGCTCATACTGGTCGTAGCAGTACTGAGTGGGACCGAAGCCGCCCCAGCCGAATCCGCCTGAAGTAGGGCCTGCGCCACCGCGGGGTCCCCAGTATGAAGACTGGCGTGAACCTTCCAGACCCCATTCTCCTCCGTGGAGTGACTGAACCTCGAAGATGTTCTCGATCTCCTGGTTTTTGTTCTCCTTGTCGAAGATGTCGGCATAGTTGGGGTAGAGGCTGTATTTGCCGATGACCTTGTCAAGTGCCTCGACTGCCTTGTCATCCTTGCCCCACTGCAGATAGAAACGGCCGAGCAGAGCCCATGCGGCGCCGCTTGTGGCACGTCCTACGTCCTGACCGCTCCATTTCTCGGGGAGGTTCTGAGCTGCAAACTCCATGTCTGAAGTGATGACCTCATAAACTTCGTCAGCTGTAGAACGGGGGATGCTGACATTGTCTTTGTCCACTGAAGCGCTGGTCCAGAGAGGAACACCGCCATAGAATCCTACAAGTTCGAAATAGTAGACAGCGCGGAGGAACTTCGCCTGTGCAATCATCAGGTTCTTTGTCTCGTCTGAAACAGGTGCGGTCTCAGGAATGTCAATTATGGTGTTGGCAGCCTTGATACCGTCGTAGAGCCAGATGTAGTGCTCGCGGAAAAATTCGTGGTCTGCGCTGAATGAGTATGTCCAGAGCTGCTGATATGCTGCCCAGCCTTTGTCAAACGGCTCAACCTCATCGGTGCCGAATTCGTTGAGGGGCATCTCATATTTCTCGATGAAGCAGTACTGAAGCATGGCATATGATGCTGTCAGCGCCTTATTCCAATCACCTTCAGTCACGAATGAGTTTTCAGGAGTAAGCATTGCCTTGGGTGTTTCGTCGAGGAATTTCTCGCAGGAAGACAGACCAAGGAGAAGTGCTGCTGAAAATATAGCCAATGATATGATCTTTTTCATTTCTCTTAAGTTTTACGGGTTAGAAGCTGAAAGACAGACCGCCGATGTAAGCTCTTGCTCCGGGATAAGTGTTGGATGTATCCCATGCCTCTACATCGTAGCCGGTGAATTTTGTGAATGTGTAGAGATTCTGGACAGCTACGTAGAATCTGATGTTCGCCACACCGATCTTGTTGGTGACCTTGTTGGGGATGTTGTAACCCAGCTCGACGTTCTTGATTCTCAGGAAGCTGCCGTCTTCATAGTTGGCGTCTGTGCCGTCACCGTTTGAATACTGGCTGCCGATGCGGGGTGCAGGGTAGATGTTTGAAGGACGGTCAAGAGTCCAGTAGTTGTTGTAGTAGTCCTTGCCCATGTTGCCGCTGAGGTTGTAAGAGTTCATGAAGCGGAGCAGAGAGTTGTTGATCTTGTAGCCGCCTGCATAGTTCATGAATATTGTCAGGTCAAAGTTGCCGATGTTGAAAGTGTTGGTGAAACCACCGTAGAACTGAGGAGTGCTGTAGCCGTTGAACTGACGGTCATCACCGTTGATGATGCCGTTGTCGTCCACATCATCGATCTTGCGGTCACCGGGCTGCGCACCGTAGCGGGCTGCTTCTGAAGCCTCTGAGAGCTGCCAGATGCCGAGGTTCTTGAGTGAGTAGAACTCACTGAGCGAGTGACCCACGAAAATCCATTTGCCCACATCTGTCTTGCCATCGTAGAGCTCGACCACATTGTTGTGGTTCCAAGTGAAGTTGAATGAAGAGCTCCACTGGAATTTCTCTGCCTGTACGTTTACTGTATTGAGGGTGAACTCAACGCCGTAGTTGTCGAGTTTGCCGACATTTGTGAGAGATGAAGTGTAACCGCTCTCATAGGGCAGAGGAACTGTCCAGAGAAGGTCGCTCGTACGTTTGTAGTAAGTTTCGAGAGTACCTGAAATACGTCCTTTGTACAGACCGAAATCAAGACCGAGGTCAAGCTGGTTGGCTTTCTCCCATGTGAGGTCGGGGTTGTAGATGGATGTATAGATGCTGCCGACTGCCTGAGCACCGCCCAATACATAGTTGTGCATTGAACCGCCATCGCTTACGAGTGCCTGGTATGCGTAGTCGCCGATGTTCTGGTTGCCGAGACGGCCCGCACTCAGACGGAGCTTGAGGTTGTTCACCACGTTGCTGTGCTTGAGAAAATCTTCTTCAGAGATTCTCCATGCGAGTGCTGCAGAAGGGAAGTAGCCCCAGCGGTGACCGGGAGCGAATCTTGACGAACCGTCGGCACGCATTGTGAATGTTGCAAGCAGCTTGTCGTTGAAGTTGTAGTTCAAACGGGTGTAGAAAGACGCGAGTGTGTTTGCTCCGCCCCATGATGAGTTGGGACCCCAGTCCTCGGCACCGCCCACATTGTAGATGTTGGTGATGGGGTTCAGACCCTTGTTGACTGCTGTGATGCCTTCGTAAGTCTGGCGTGATGCAGAGAAACCTCCCATGACAGATCCTTTGTGAACACCGTTCTCAAATTTGTAGGTGATGGTGTTCTCGGACTGGAGAAGGTCCCCGATACCGCCTTCCAGAGTCGCGCGGCCCTCTTTGGGGTAGTGCTGGCCCATACGGCCGTCCTCATAGTTGGTATAGTAGTGAGATGTCTTGTTGACAGTGTTCTCAGAACGGAATACGAGTCCCTTGACAGGCTCGAATTCGAGATACATGCTGCCTATGACATTCAGGCGGTTGGTGCGCTTGTTGAGCAGTTCCACCATAGCCACGGGGTTTGCACGTGTGTTCAGGAATCCGTCGAAGTATTCGCCGTTTGAAGCGTATACGGGACCGGTGGGCTGAGCTGCGAATGCACTGTACATGGTGCCGTAGAGAGAATCAGACTCTTCGCTTACATTGTAGAGGGTTGATGTGATGAAGTTCACGCGTGCGCCGGTACGGAACCAGTCGTTGACGTCAACATCTGTGTTGTAGCGGAGGTTCAGACGGTTGAATGATGAGTTGCGTACGATACCCTTGTTGTCGTAGTAGTCGATACCGAAGTAGTTCTTCATCTTGCCTGAGCCTGCAGTTACAGACATGTTGTAGTTCTGGAAAGAACCGAGGGTGGTGATTGCGTCCTGCCAGTCGGTTGACTGACCTGCAGAGATGAGACGGAGCTCTTCTGCTGACCAGCGGTATGCCTGACCTGCCAGGTTCACAATGTCGTAATACTCCTGTGCATTGAGCACTTCCTGCTTGTTGAGCATCTGCTGGATACCGCCCTGAACATTCAGGTTGACCTTCACGCTGCCTTCTTCACCGCGCTTTGTGGTGATGAGAACAACACCGTTGGAACCGCGTGATCCGTAGATCGCTGCAGAAGATGCATCCTTGAGGATTTCAATCGAAGCGATGTCGTTGGGCGCTACATCCTGGAGGGATGCGGGAACACCGTCGACCAGCACGAGGGGACCTGAACCGGCGTTGACACTGCCCACACCACGGATGATGATGCCTGCATCTGCACCGGGCTTCATATCGCCCACTGTTACCTGAACACCGGCCGCCATACCCTGCAGAGCAGCGGATGCATTACCGATCTTTGTGTTTTTCAGGTCGTCTTTCTTGATGGTTGCGACTGAACCGGTGAGGTCACTTTTCTTTGATGTACCATAACCGATCACAACAACATCGTCAAGATATAGGTTGTCGTTTGACATTGCCACTGTAAGGTCTTTCTGACCAGCTGCAGTGATCTCCTTGTCTACAAGACCGAGGCATGAGAACACGATGGTCTTGCCGTTGGGAACGTTGAGTGTGAATTCACCTTTGGAATTGGTTACAACACCGTCGGTGGTGCCTTTGATCACCACAGCAACACCTTCCAGAGGAATGGAATTCTGGTCAGTCACGATACCGTTGACTTTATTCTGTGCAAAGGAAATGAGAGATGTGCACAGAAATGCTATGATAAGTAATATCTGTTTTTTCATGTCTTTACGGATTTAAAGTGTTAGAACTGACGGACTGCTATCGCGCTGATTTTCCAACCTACACGGTCTGCAACGCCTGTCACTACATTGCCGCCGTTGGCGGGATTCTCGTAGAAGTTGCAGTAGCACATAGCCCAGACCCATCCGCCTGATGAATCACCTTCTGTTGAAGACCAATAATTGCCTGCGGGGATCCAGCCGTTGGGCTGCCATGCACCGGTGGCGTTTACCTCGTTCAATACGTTCCAGAGCTGTACGAGCTCGTCGAGAGAAGGGAGGAAATAGTCGTCGTATGTGATGCCGTTCTGCTCGTAGGTGAGCTCTTCTGCAAGTTCGCAGGCTGTCTTCGCATCGAATGCGAAACCTGCATCACGTGCTTTCTGCTCATTTGCATAGATGGCTGCCGAATTGGTCTTGCCGGAATATACAGAATAGGTGACACCTATAGAGTATGTGTTAGGGATAGAGGGGCCGTAGCTCTGGCCTTCGAAGTCACCGTTTGTTCCCATGGTTGCCTTGGGGTATGCGACAAGACCGTGTACACCTTCGTCAGATGTGTAGAACACGATACCGCCGGCTCCGACAGTGAATTTGTCAAGGCCGATTCTGACCTGACCGATTTCACCGATCATCTTGCCTCTGACAAGGGTGAGCGAGTTTACTGAATAGGCGTCTGCGGGAACCTTCACTGTGAGGGTGTTTCCGCTGACTGTGCCTTCTGCCTCCAGGGATACTCCCTTGGGATAAGAAGCAGACTCGAATCTTACTTTGTCACCTGCCACAAAATCATCTTTGGCAGTGATGGTGAGAGTCTCACCGGGTTTCAGCACATTGGTGGGGAGCTCCACTTTCCTGAGAACCACGATGTAGGGGATTGAAAGTTCACCGGGAAGAGTTGATGTGAGCTCGTCGCGGGTGACAGCGACCTGATACCTGCCGCAGCTTGTCTCAGGTACTGCGATTGTGATACTGTTGTTGTCTACCTTCACAACCTCAGGAGTGAATGCAGGCTCGCCGTCAAGGCTTGTGCAAGTGATGACATCGCCTTCGGAAAATCCAACGCCAAGTATCCTTACGTTGGTTCCGGGATAGGCGTTTGCCTCGACTGGCATTTCAACATCTTTGAGAATCGGAGGGACAGGGTCGGTGATCTGCCTTGTTGCCGGCTCTTCTTCCTGGCATGCATTGAAACACAAAACTGCCAATGCTGCCATCGTCAAGAATTTGAGTTTTTTCATGTTGATGATAGTTAGAATATTATGTTAATGATGGAATAATTCATTCTTTGCCGGATGCCCTCTTCACCAGCATTTCAACGGCTTTGTCTGCGTCGTTCAGGATGACATACTGCTGAAGTCCCGACGGGTCTGGAGTGAAATATGACACACCGGTGTCGCTTATGGTGATACGGCCTTTCTCCGAGCGGCTGAGGATTCCGTCCACGCCGGGCTCTATCGCTTCGAGGGTGGCCAGCGGATCCCAGCATTCACGGTCGTAGGGCATCGGGTTGTAATTCATATATCCGACACATATCGGATTCGAGCCGGGGGCGCCGAAGTCGTTCAGGATGCTTGTGTGTGGATAGTGTACAGCACTTCCAACCTCATAGCCTCCGGCAATAAGTGGCGAGGGGCATAGCGAGAATACTTTCTGTGCTGCCGGTATGTCACATATAATATTGTATTCGGCCCATTCTGATATGAAGTTGCCTCCCATGATTGAGACAAGCTTCACTTTCTGCCTTACCAGGTCTATTCCGTCCAGCTCGGAAAATTCATCGGGGACTGATGTCAGCAGGTTTGCGACGTTTGTGAGAGGACCTACGGCAATCAGCACCACTGATGTGTCTGCGGCTGCAGCAAGCTGCTGTCTGAGCATCTTATATCCTGCCGGGATGCTGCTGTCCAGCGTACGCCTGATGTCAAGGAGGGGCTTGCCCTCATACTCTGCATTGATGGTGGGCAGCAGATATGTGTAGTCTTCGGGCATTGTGCCGTCATAAGCGAATCCGAGAGGTATGTCTCCGAGTCCGAAAAATCTGCTCACACCGTCGACATACTCCACGCAGTGGGGGTTGCGTTTGCTTATGGTGATGGCATTGAGGTCAATGACGCCGGCCTTGTCGTAGTTGAAAAGCATAGACAGAGCTATTGCATCATCGATGTCATTGCCTATGTCTGTGTCGAAGATAACCTGGAGCGGTGCACTGCCGGGCTCTCCGCTCTTTTTCCCACATCCATAGAGAATTTGGGCTAATATGATGAAAATCAAAGAAAAACGAAATATTCTTTTCATAATATTTAATCAAATGCGGTCAATAACATCAAATTTATAATATTCTGCGGGCATATGCAAATAAATGAACCGTTATTTGGTATATATAAATTGATGTATATTTGTACATAGATGACAATGTGTTGCGGTGTGCAACAATTTTGCACACATAGACGCATATATTTGCATTCAAATTGACTAGTATGACTCCGTTTCTGAAGCAGATTGCAAAAGCTTATCTTGAAAACTATCAGGGCGACCTGCGTGAGTGCCTTTTTGTATTCCCGTCGCGTCGTTCGTCACTTTTCTTCCAGAAATATCTCGGGCAGTGCAGCGGCCGTCCGATGTTCGCCCCCGGCATCACCACAATCGGCGAGCTTGTCTCCACGCTCAGCCCTTACCGCAAGGGTGACAGGATAGAACTGCTGTATATCCTTTATCAGACATACAGCAGGGTGTTTGACGAGGCGGGTGAGCAGCACGCCGGTTTCGACGATTTTGTAGGGTGGGGAGAGGCGCTTCTTGCCGATTTCAACGATGTGGACAAATATCTGGTGGATGCGTCGCGTCTGTTTGCAAACATCAGCGACCTGCACCAGCTTGATTCTGGATACGAATTCCTCTCTGATGCTCAGAAAGATGCCCTGCGGCATTTCTGGGGTGTTGTGGTGGAAGGTGAGTCTGCAGGAAGCAAGAAGGAGTTCCGTCGCACATGGTCTTTCCTGAACGGGATATATCAGCTTTTTACAACAGAGCTCCGCACCCGCAGCCTGGCTTATGACGGACTCATGATCCGTGACCTTGCCGTTGCCATACAGGATGGCAGAACTGCTGCTTTCGCAGAAAGGCTGCCGGGCATAAAGCGCATAGTGGTGGTGGGGCAGAATGCCCTCTGCGAGGCCGAGAAGGTGCTGCTGGACTATATCAGGACCGGCTGGGACGGTGACTTCTACTGGGACCTTGCCGGAGAGTACCTGCAGGATCCCGGCAACAAGGCGTCGTATTTCATCAAAGATTATCTTACAAGATATCCTGCGCAGTATCATCTCGAAAAAGAAGATCTTCCACAGCCTGAGATTGATGTGGTGAGTGTTTCGTCGGGCGTTGCCCAGGCAAAAGTGGCTGCCGGATATCTGGAGAAGTTCGGCGAGGAGAACACGGTGGTGGTGCTGCCTGACGAAAACCTGCTTCTTCCGCTTCTTCATTCCATTCCAGAAAGTATCCGTGACATCAATGTCACCATGGGCTACGGCCTTGCCGGCAGCATGGTGGCCGCGCTGATGCACCACCTTTCAGGTCTTCAGACCGGCAAGATGATGAAAGATGGCAGATGGCTCTTCCATCACAGCGATGTCACCGCCATAATCTCGCTGCCCTTCGGCGCGTTCGGCGATGTTCAGGAAGAGATTGATGCAGTGGCTGAAAAGATTGTGAAACGCAACCTGCTTTTCCTGGGGCAGGACGAATTCACAAGCCCGCTCATGCGCCTCATCTTCACTCCGCTCGACACAGCTCAAGAAATCCAGACTTGGCAGATGGATGTGATAGAGGCTCTTTCTCCGCAGCTCGGCTATGTGGAGCGTGAGTTCGCCTACGGCTATTTCACATCCATAAGCCGCATCCGCGACCTGCATATCCCCATGAAGCCATCGACATATTTCCGCTTCATGTCTGAGATGGCGTCGCGCGTGAAGGCATCCTTCAAGGGTGAGCCTCTTGCGGGCCTTCAGATCATGGGGCCTCTGGAAGTGAGAGCCGTGGATTTTGACAATGTCATCATCCTTTCTGTCGATGAGGGCATCTATCCCGCAAAGATCAACAACGACTCATTCATTCCATACAACCTGCGCCGCGCCTTCGGGCTCCCCACCGCAGAGCTGTTCGATTCGATATCTTCATACCATTTCTACCGCAGTATCTGCCGCGCACACAATGTCGCACTCATCTACGACTCCCGCACCAAAGGCATGCTCAGCGGAGAGGAAAGCCGTTTCATAAAGCAGCTCCGCTACGACTACAGGCATAAGGTGAATGTCATCACCACAGACCTCAGGATAGAACCGGTCGACCGCTCGCCCGAGGTGGTGGAGAAGACTCCCGAGCTGCTGGAGCGCCTCAAGATGAAATATATAAAAGGGGCCAATCCCGATCCTGGAAGCAAGACGGCGAAGTTCTCGGCCTCCACCCTGATGGACTACATGGCCTGCCCGCTGATGTTCTACTACAAGCATCTCGAGGGGCTTAAGGAAGAGGAGAAGGTGAGTGAGGATGTGGATGCCGGAATGTTCGGCAACACGTACCACAAGACCATGGAAGAGTTTTACGGACAGTTCAAGGGGCAGGTGGTGCCGAAGGACGCACTTGCCGGAATGCTGGCAGACAAGAACTTCAGCACCACCATAATGGAAATGGTGCTCCGCCACATGGCAGACGAGCTGAAGGTGGATGTGAGTGCGCTCACGGGCCGCAACTTCATCACGGCGGGCCTTGTGCAGGCACTTGTGGAGATCACTCTCAAGCGGGATTCCGAAATGTCTTCTGATCCGGAAGGCTTCGAGTATCTTGATTCTGAAAGATACATGATTATGGACCTGAAGGTGCCTGTGGAAGGAGAGGAGAAAGATGTGCTGCTTCACGGCTTCGTCGACCGCCTTGATGCACCTTTCAGCACTCAGTACCGCATTTGCGACTACAAGACTGGCAGTGTGAAAGAGGTGAAGCATTATGACGGTTCTGACAATGAGACTGCTGTCGGCCTGATGTTCTCGGGAGAGGCCAAGACATCGTTCCAGCTGCTGACGTATGCGATGCTTATCAAAAATGAGATGAACCATGGCAGGCTGCATGAGCGTGACATTGCCGTGACTGTCTACAATGTAAGGAAACAGTTCTCGGAGATGGCAGAGAACCACCTTTGTGATGAATCGCTGCTTTCTGCCTTCGAGGCGGCGCTCAAACAGCTCATTGCAGAGATATTCAATCCCGAAGTGCCGTTCGACGGCAGGCCGGGCAAGCCGTGCAAGTATTGCCCGGCGGCTCTCATTTGCAACAGATAGGAGGATACGACATGACAACCAACAAACTTGACATATACAAGGCTTCGGCCGGTGCCGGCAAGACATTCACTCTGGCACACAGATATATAGCAATGATGCTTGAGCGCACAGACTGGCGCTCGGCATATAAGCACATACTGGCCGTGACATTCACCAACAAGGCGACTGAAGAGATGAAGGGGCGCATCCTCGAGTATCTTTTCAATCTCGCTTCAGGAGATCAGAAGGAGATGGACGACCTGGCTCCCTTCATCGGGCATGCCCGCCCGTGTCCTCCCGACGTGGCAGCGGAAGTGCAGCGGAAATCGGCGGTGATGCTGAAGAATATCCTCCACGACTACTCTGATTTTTCAGTCACCACAATTGACAAGTTCTTCCAGCATGTGTACCGCTCATTTTCGCGTGAGCTCGGGCATTATTCCGCATATCGTGTGGAGCTCGATCAGGATTCCGTCATAGGCAAGGCGCTGGACGGGATGCTTATGCACATAGATTCGGTGGATATCGGCAATCCTGACCCTCTTTTCGAGGCGGTCCGCAAGTTTGCACTGGACCTGCTGCGGCTGAAATGCAGCACCGACTACACAGGTGAGCTGGCACGGTTCGCCTCGCTTTTCAAGAAAGAGGATTTTTTCCTGAAGAAGAAAGAGGCCTCATGGAACGAGCCGGAGACCGTGGCTGCGCGTGCGGAAAGCTATATGCAGGCGTTTGAAGTTGATTTGAAATCATTTGCAAAACAGGTAGTGAAGGCGGTGAGTGATGCCGGGTTGGCTCTGACCGATTTTTCGGGAGGTTCGCGCAGTGCGTTCAATTCGTGGCTTCCCAAATATGTCGGGGGCTCGGTGGTGCTGCCCAGCGATTCTTTCTTCAAGACAGCCGCCTCGCAGGATGCGTGGTTCAAGAAGAGCGACAAGAATGCTCCGGCCAGAATCTCAGCCCTGCTTGCCGCTGGTTTTGAGGATGCCCTGAACAGGTTCGCGGCCATGTTCGGCTATGACCTTCTTTCGGCAGAACAGCGCACAGATGAGACAAATCCATTCTTTGTCTATAACACAGCCAAGGCCATGCGCAAGAACATCAGTGTGCTGCTTATCGCCAAAGACATAAACGACGCGGTGGACAGCTACCTCAGGGAGAATGGGGTGATGCTTCTTTCAGATACCTGCCACGCGCTGAACGAGGTGATAGACGGCTGTGACACACCGTTCATATATGAAAAGACTGGCAGCTGGCTGGACCATTACCTGCTTGACGAGTTCCAGGACTTCTCTGTGGTGCAGTGGCAGAATTTCCGTCCGCTGCTGCGCCAGAGCCTCGACAGTGGCTTCAGTGACCTTATTGTCGGGGATGTCAAGCAGAGCATCTACCGCTGGCGCGGCTCAGACTGGAACACTCTCGATAACGGGCTTGAAACCGATTTGGAAGGCGGCCCGCTGGCGTTCCCCAAGCTGGAGACAAACCGCCGCAGCGACGAGGTGATAGTGAACTTCAACAACGATTTCTTCAAGTGGCTCAGTTCAAGTCTGGATGACGACCGAATTGCAAAAATTTATTCAGACTGCGAACAGAAGAGCTGCAGGAGTGGGGCTGGACGCGTGAAGGTATGCTTCATGGAAGGTGGCGAAGAAGAGTGTCCGTCTCTGGCTTTGTTGAAGGGTGAGATAGACGGTCTGCTGGCGCGCGGCTATTCGCTGAAGGACATGGCAGTGCTGGTGCGCCGCAACTCTGAGGCGGATGATGTGGCGGCACAGCTCATTGCCGACGGCATCAGCGTGATTACTGAAGAGTCGCTGAAGGTGGGGGCGGCAGTGAGTGTGCGCAAGGTGGTGTCTGTCCTGAAGGCGGTGTCCAATTCTGCCGATGCGCGCAACGGTTATCTGCTGTCGCACCTGGGCGTGGATGTGGAGGCACTCGACAGTGAAGTGAAGGGCAGACCTCTCTACGAGATGTGTGAACGCATTGCAATGTCACTCGAAGGCGGTGTGCCGTGCGGAGAACTTCCTTATTTCGCGGCTTTCATGGACATTGTGCTTGACTATGTGGCGCAGAACGGCTCGGATGTGGCCGGCTTTGTCAAATGGTGGGACGAATCGGGCTCAAAGGAAACTGTCTCGGCTCCCAAATCGGCCGATGCGGTGCGCATCATGACAATCCACAAGGCAAAAGGCCTGGGCATGCCCGTAGTGATAATGCCTTTCTTCTCTGAAAAGTTCAGACCGGGCAACAACCAGACCAACTACATCTGGTGCTCAGATACATCTGCAGCCCTCAATGCCGGCCTTGTGCCGATAGAGTATACTTCTGCACTCGAATCATCGCTGTTCCGCAAAGAGAGCCTTGCAGAGAAACAGTATTATATAGTTGACGCAGTCAATACGGCCTACGTGGCATTCACCCGTCCTGAGCATGAGCTCATTGTCTTTGCCAAGAAACCGAAGATTAACAAAAACGGTGATCCGGCCTCAGAGTCTGTGTCTGACAAGCTCTATAAATATCTGTCTGACAACGGCAATCTTGATGAAAACGACGTTTTCGAGGCGGGCAGTCTGTTTGATTACACCCCTGCTCGTGACGAGGCTGCAGGCTCCGGGGCGGGGGATGCCGGCATCATCAGGCTTGAAAGTTATATATCCGTGAAGCCTGAGGGCGGCGACCCTGACAGCCCGCGCATCCACCTGATTGGCCGCGGCAGGGATTTCTTCGAGAGAGAGAAAGTTCGCCATCGCGGAATAGTCATGCACGACATTCTCTCTGCAATCAGCACTGAGTCTGATATTGACAGGGCTGTGGAAGATGCTGTGCAGCGTGGCGAAGTGGTGGCCGGTGAGGCGTCGGGCTGTGCTGCCGAAATACGCCGTATGGTGGCTTTCGCGGCACCTTACGGTTGGTTTGCCGAAGGTGCTCAGGTGCTCAACGAGGTCTCCATCATCGACGCCGACGGCACAGTCGTGCGCCCCGACCGTGTGATTGTGTCGGGAGATACTGCAGTGGTGGTGGACTATAAGTTCGGTGCTCCGAACCCGCAATACGCGAAGCAGGTGGCAGGTTATATGAATCTGCTCTCATGCATGGGCTATTCCGATGTCAGGGGCTACCTCTGGTATGCCGCCGCCGACAACATAGTCGCCGTCAGCCAGGAATGATATTGACTTTTGTCGCGAATCGTGTACCTTTGCAGTCGAGGCTGCATGCGGCCGGTGACAAACCACACTTCATTTTATGAAAGGCAAGCTTTATCTGATTCCCGCGCCACTTGGCGACAACGACCCTCTGGAGGTGCTCCCGGCACCCGTCTTCGAGATTGTGAAGCATATCACCACCTATGTGGTGGAGGAGACACGTACCGCGCGCAGGTTCCTTTCGAAGTATGGGCTGAAGGGCAGGATGGAGGAGCTTACCTTTCATGAACTCAACGAACATACTGCAGAGACCGATGCCGCTGCGTATGTGCGCCTTCTGGAAGATGGCACAGATGTCGGGCTTATGTCCGAGGCGGGGCTGCCTGCAGTGGCCGATCCCGGCAGCGTACTGGTGCGCGCCGCTCATGAACACGACATCGAAGTGGTTCCGTTCGTGGGGCCTTCCTCTTTGATGCTTGCCCTGATGTCATCAGGCTTCAACGGTCAGTCGTTCGCCTTCAACGGATATCTTCCTGTGAAGCCGGAGGAGAGGAGGTCGAAGCTGCGTGCCATCGAGAAGATTTCGGCACAGACAGGCCAGACGCAGATTCTCATAGAGACACCTTACCGCAACGACGCAATGATGGCTGACATGCTTGCTGCACTTTCCACCTCAACCTCAATCTGCGTGGCGGCAAACATCACCTGTCCCGATGCATTCATACGCACCCGCACCGTGGCCGGATGGAAGAAGGCTCCCATAGTGATAGGCAAGCGCCCCTGCGTCTTCTTGATCATGGCCGCGCGGTAAAGCGGCTGAATGTACATAGAATCTTCTGAGTATTATTACTCAATTCGCGCTGAGTGGAGAGTTTGAATCGTAGATTTTGCTGAAATTGCGTTAACTTTACCACATATGAAAAAGCTTATTCTCTCAGTATTTTCGCGGCGGTGGCGGTACTGTGCTGTTATGCCAGGGAAGCAGAATCGATGATTGTGGATGAGACTGCATTGAAGGAGGCAGAAGCTTCCGGAGATGTGCGCGAGACCATACGGCAGCTTGTGATATGCGGCAACGGGTGGTCTGACGCCGGAGATATGGACAAGGCACGGGACTATTGCTGCAGGGCTTTTTCGCTTATGAAAGGATCTTCGGATGCATCCCTCCTGGAGAGCTGCTTCACCATCTCCAACTCCCTGTTCACCATAGCCAGGATATACCGCAAGAACGACGAGTCTGAAAAGGCGCTGGAATACCTGGATAGAAGCCTCAAATTTGAAAAGGCTCTCAACAGGTCTCACCTGGTCAGCAGGAGGTACGAGGAGAAGATAGAGATACTGGTGGATGAGGGACGATATGATGAAGCATTGGAGGCCATTCAGGAATCACGCAAATACATCGACTTCATTGGAAGAGACGCACATTATGCCTCCAAGTCATACTATATGGAAGGTCTGTGCAAAGAAGCCCTCGGAGATATGGATGGGGCTGAGGCTTCGATAGAGAAGGCCGTCGAATTCGCCGATGAAATATATTTTAATTCGAATCATGTGGATATTCCCGTTTTCCTTAACAAACTGGCTCAATACAGTGTTGCAAAAGGAGATACGGCAACGGCAATTTCCAGATACACACGTGCTGAGAGAATAATAGATGCCTTTGGAAACAAAGTGCTCAACCAGGATGTGTGCAATGGTCTGGCGGATCTTTGTGCCGAGTCGGATCCGGAACTCAGCGCGGAATATCGGATGAAGGCTCAGGAGTTCGATTATCTGCCCGGGTTGGAGGCCTTGGCATCGAAGGTGGCCATTGACAGCATAGACTTTCCGAGGCGCGAACGCGAACAGGTTATCAATAACCAGAGACTGAAGCTGACCATATACGGAATCTGTGCAATTATGTTACTCCTCATCCTTCTGCTGCTCCTGCAACGTAATCACACTCTCCACAACCTCTCTGAAGCCTGGAAAGCGCAGAACGAGTCCCTTATGCAGAGCCTGCAGCAGAAGAATAAATTGCTGGAACTGGCCCATAACATTCAGGACGAAAAGATCAGCAGGGAAATGAAGGACATCGCCGACCAGATGGGCGCCGGAGCAAAGCTCACCAAAAGAGAGCTGGAGATCGCGGCACTGATCAAGGATGGCCTTCAGAACAAGGAGATAGCGGACAAACTGTATCTGAGCGTGCGTACCGTGGAGAATCACCGTCGTTCCCTTTACCGTAAACTGGGCGTTGGCAACTCCGCGGAGCTCATAAAAAATCTGGGGCAATACCTTTAGCGGCCGTCAAAAGCATACTTCTCAATTATTCCCAAGAATATATTACATGCGATGGCCTCATCATCAATTGACAATGGATCAATGTTATCCAGTCTCCCATCAGCATAGATCCACCATCTGTCTGATTCATGCGTCAGATAGTATTCGCTGGCCGAGGCCTTTGATGGAGTGGTGATCCTGGCAGATATGCCATTGACATGGCGGTTCAGGGCCGCTATGGTCTTGCCACCTGATTTTTTGAACATCATCTTAATGGTTTTCTCCAGTGTGTCAAACGTTACTGCAGAGCAGATTGCCTTTGTAAAGTCTGTAGAGAGTCCCTTCGTCTGTGCCACTGATGGTGCAGTATCGGTAGTCATTCAGGTCGTATTTATTGATGATGTCAACAACTTTACCCTGCAGGGCAATCAACCAGTCGGAAGTTGTTTGTTTCAGGGGAAACTCAACGAAGAACATCTGACCAATCCGTCCGGTTCTGTCGGCATCCATATCGGCAGCGCCGTCCGCATCTGTCAATGCTCCTTCTTCCTTCAAATTTTGGATCAGGTCTGCTAATTCCTTCGTGATTGCATTTTCATCTTCACGATCATTTATGGGGAAAGGAACAGGCACAGCCATTGATATCAAACTCTGGTTTATTCCGCCAGCTGCTTGGGAAATAATGCCAAACATCTGCCGCACAGATAGAGCGGCTGGCAGAATGGGCCGGAGCATATCGCCCCGGCGGGCATGGTTCAGCGTCAAATCTGACGATTTTGCTGCAGTTCTGCCCCGGTGACCGCTCTGCGGGGGCGCAGACGATATTCGACAACAAAAGGCCACCTCCAACGGAGATGACCTTTTGTTCTGACCCTGCCGAATGCCTATTCGAGCGTGTAGGGCTTGCGGTATTCGTAGTGGAGGAACTTCTCCGCTTCGGGATCGTTGACGAACTTCTGCACGATGGGGTTCCATTTGATGGGACGTCCAAGATCCATTGCGATATTGGCAAGGTTGCAGACAGTGCATGAAGAATGACCAACCTCTACTGGAACAGAAGGGTCACGGCGTGTCTTGATGGCCTTGATGAACGATTCGTAGTGAGGCACATTGGTCTCGTACATCGCCTTCTGGTCCACTGCAGTGGGCATGAATTCAGGACCTGATGCGAGGAATTCACCGCGCTGCACCTGAACCCAGCCGTTTTCACCATATACCTTCACACCCCATTTGTCACCGTCGAAAGGCTGGTTGACAACCTTGATGCCGTTGTCGTAGTTGAAGGTGAGAAGCTCTGTGGGGCTTGCATTGGCGGGGATGATCTCGTCGGGGCCGAGAAGGTCCTTGCCTATGCACCACTGTGCTATGTCGTACATGTGTGCCCCCCAGTCGGTGGTGTATCCACCACCCAGGCCCTTGTACCAGCGCCAGGCTCCCCAGCACTCATCATTGTCGTTGTAGAGCAGAGGGTTGAGCGTGTGGTGGTACGGCCAGTCTGCTGCGAGGGGACCCAGCCATTTCTCCCAGTCAAGACCTGCAGGAACCTGCTCTGCGGGAAGATTATAAGGTGTGGGGGCGCCGCCGCAGTTCACCTTCACATAGCTGATCTTGCCGAGACGTCCTTCGCGGCACACATTAGCTGCGTGGACGAATTCGTTCATAGAACGCTGCATACTGCCGACCTGAAGCATGCGTGCGTTGTCACGGACAGCCTCGATCAGGCGCTGGCCTTCGTAGATGGTGAAGGTGAGAGGCTTCTCGAGATATACATCCTTCTTTGCCTTGCAGGCTGCAATAGCTATGCGTGCATGCTGATGGTCGGGAGTGGCGATAACCACTGCGTCGATGTCCTCGCGGGCGAGAAGGTCCTCAAAGTCGACATACATTGTGACTTTGTTCTTGATGCCCTTTTCTGCGTAATAATTGTTGACCTGGCGCTCGAAACGTTCGCGCTTGATGTCATAAACATCGCAGCCTGCCACGATGCGTACATCGGGGATGGTGATGAAACCGTTCTTGAGGTTGATGGCCTGCTGTCCGAGGCCTATGAAACCGATGTTTACAAATTCATTCTTTGCTGTTTTCTTGCTGCGTCCGGGTGCTGCAGCCTCTGCTCTGTTGAGTGCGGCGGGCATGAAGAGCGCGCTGGCACCGAGAGCTGAGAAACGGATAAATTCCTTGCGGTCCATTGTGATATTGAGTTTATTGGTTTTTCTTGAATGAAAAAGGATTATGCGAATATAAGGAAAAATTGGTAATTTCGCAACCAAATCGGTGCGACTATGAGCAAACGGACAGACACGATAACATTGCGCGGTATGTCATTCTACGCATACCACGGCTGCCTTGAAAGCGAAAGGGTGACAGGGACACGCTATTCGGTGGACCTGGAGTGCAGCATCCCCCTGAAGAAGGCCGGAAAGTCTGACGACCTCAAGGATACCGTGGACTATTCGCTCCTCTACAATATCGTGGCTGCCGAGATGGCCACCCCATCCAACCTTCTGGAGCATGTGGCTGCGAAGATCCTCAAGCAGGTGAAGTATTACGCACCGAAAGTGAAAAGCGCCACCGTCACCGTCACCAAGTTCAACCCTCCGTTCGAGTATGCGCAGAACGCGCTGGATGCAGAAGGTACATCTGCCAGCGTTACAATGAGTTATTAGCATGAAGACAGTCGCCCTGGATACTCTGGGCTGCAAGCTCAGTTTTGCAGAAACCTCTACTTTCGCACGCAGGTTCCGCGAAGGGGGCTATGTTCAGGTACCCGGCTCGGAAAAGGCCGACATATATGTGGTGAACACCTGCGCGGTAACTGAGCATGCCGCCAAGAAGGGGCGCAACATAATCCGCAAGCTGCACCGCCTGAATCCCGATGCGCGCATAGTGGTGACTGGCTGCTACGCACAGCTCAGCCCCGGAGCAGTGGCAGAGCTGGAAGGCGTATGGGCCGTGGTAGGCTCGCAGTACAAGCCTCAGCTGTATGAGATAGCCACCGCAGCAGAGCCGCTTGACGGGCGCAGAGTCTTTGTGGAGCCGATTGCGGCAAGCACCAGTTATTTCCCGGCATATTCATCGGCCGACCGCACGCGCTCTTTCCTGAAGGTGCAGGACGGCTGTGATTATCATTGCGCTTACTGCACGGTGCCACTGGCGCGTGGCGACAGCCGCAACCCTTCTATTGAAACAGTTGTGTCACAGGCACGTGAAATAGCTGCCGAAGGGGTTAAGGAGGTTGTGATAACAGGTGTCAACACGGGTGATTTCGGCAAGAGCACCGGCGAAAGTTTCTTCGACCTGCTGAAAGCCCTCAATGATGTCGAAGGGATAGAGCGCTACAGAATATCATCTATCGAGCCGAACCTTCTTACAAATGAGATAATAGACTGGATATCAGCTGGTACCAAATTTGTGCCGCACTTCCATATACCTCTGCAGTCGGGCTGCGACAGAATCCTGCAGCAGATGGGGCGCCGCTACACAACAGCCTTCTTTGCAGAGAAGATAGCGTATATCCGCAGCCGGATGGACCATGTCTTCCTGGGAATAGACGTGATTGTGGGCTTCCCGGGAGAGACTGATGAGGATTTCCAGGCCACATACAGCTTCCTGGAGCGGCTGAATCCTGCCTTCATACATATCTTCCCGTATTCCCGCAGGGCTGATACACCTGCCGCAGTGATGAAGGGGCAGGTGCAGGAGTGCGTCAAGACAAAGAGGGTGGAGGCTCTGGAAGAGCTCTGCCGCCGCTGCCACAGCGCATTCTACGAGGCTAACCGCGGGCGGCGCGGAACAGTGCTTTTCGAAAGCACCGACCGCAACGGGATGATGTCGGGTTATACAAGCAACTACATAAGAGTGGAACGGCCTTATGACGAGACTCAGGTGGGCCGTCTGGTGGAGGTTGAGATATAATGGCAAACAAGGTGACTTTTTTCGGCACCGGCACTTCGTCGGGCGTTCCGATGCTGGGCTGCAGCTGCCCGGTGTGCCAGTCGCAGGACAGGCGTGACACAAGGCTGCGCGCTTCGATATATGTGGAGTATGAAGGGCTGAAACTGGTGGTGGACGCCGGGCCGGACTTCAGATATCAGATGCTGCGCGGGCATGTGCAGCACATAGATGCCATCCTGCTCACCCACAACCACAAGGACCACACCGGCGGGCTTGACGACATCCGTTCGTTCAACTATTTCGAAAACAGAGCGTTTCCGATCTATTGCGAGCAGTATGTGCTTGATTCTCTGAAGAAAGAATACAGCTATGCTTTTTCGGAATACCGCTATCCCGGCGCTCCGGAGTACGACATCCATCTGATTGACGAAAAACCGTTCACCATCGGCGGAGTGGAGATTGTCCCCATCCGTGCTCTGCACTATAAACTGCCGGTGCTGGGTTACCGATTCGGCAAGTTCGCCTATCTCACCGACGGAAGCCACATCGAACCGTCGGAAATAGAGAAGCTGAAAGGGGTGGACTATTTCGTGATAAATGCAATCCGCGTGTCAAGCCATATTTCTCATTTCTCTCTGCCAGAAGCACTTGAAGTTGCGGCGCAAGTGGGTGCTAAACAGACGTTTATCACCCATATCTCGCATCAGCTCCCATGCCACGAAGAGCTTTGCGGAATGCTTCCCGAAGGAGTTTCTCCAGCTTTTGACGGCCTGACTATTGATTTTTAGTGATTATTTGGTTAATTTTGTAGATACTTTATTTAAAAATCTATAAATCAACCAAATATAATCATCATGGCATTCAACTCCATCAGTATCGACCTGGGCGCTACCAGCGGACGTGTGGTTCTGGCAACCCTTGACAAAGGAAAACTTGACCTTCAGGAAATACATCGCTTCTCAAACGGTTTTTCAACCATTGCGGGACGCACATACTGCAATCTCTATTCTCTCTACGACGAGATTGTGAAAGGACTCAAGAAAGTTGGTGCGATGGGGCTTGACATAGCTTCTATCGGTATCGATACATGGGGAGTCGACTTCGTATGTGTGGGCAAGGACGGCCATATTCTCTCGCAGCCCCGCGCGTACCGCGACCACTACACCGACGGCATGATGGAAGAATACTTCAAGATTGTTCCCAAAGACGAGGTCTACAGCCGCACGGGTATCCAGTTCATGAACTTCAACTCGCTGTTCCAGCTCTTCACCCTCAAGCGTGAGGGCAACTCATCACTCGAGGCTGCCGACAAGGTGCTCTTCCTTCCCGATGCACTCTCTTATCTGCTCTGCGGCAAGATGGTGTGCGAATACACCATCCTCTCGACATCGCAGTTCCTCAATCCATGGGAAAAGAAGATAGACACAGGCCTTCTTGAAGCTGCCGGAATACCTGCGAGCCTGTTCCCCGAAATAGTGATGCCCGGCCATGTGATTGCACCGCTTACCGACTACCTTGCAAAAGAGACAGGCCTCGGCAAGGTCAACGTTGTGGCAGTAGCAGGGCATGACACCGGCAGCGCAGTTGCCGCAGTCCCCGCTTCAACGAAGAATTTCGCATATCTATCTTCAGGTACATGGTCGCTCATCGGCATCGAGGCTTACGAGCCCATCATAGGTGAAGAATCATTCAAGGAGAACTATACCAATGAAGGCGGAATCGACGGTACCATCCGCTTCCTCAAGAATGTGACAGGCATGTGGCTGCTCGAGCAGTGCCGCGTCCTCTGGAAAGAAGAGGGCAAAGACTACAGCTACCCGGAAATCGTTGCAATGATGAGCAAGGCAGAGCCTTTCGTTTCGTTTGTCGACCCTGACGACCCTGTCTTTGCGGCTCCAGACAACATGATAGAGGCAATCCACGGCTATTGCAAGTCACACGGCGAGCCTGTTCCTGCAGACGACTGCGCAATGGTGCGCTGTATCTTCGAGAGCCTCGCGCTCAAGTACCGCCACGTGATAGACATCATCAACGCCAAGTTTGCAAAAGAGCCGGTTGAGGTTCTGCATATCATCGGCGGCGGCAGCAAGAACGCCCAGCTCAACCAGATGACTGCAAACAGCACCAAGCTCAAGGTGGTTGCCGGTCCTTCTGAGGCCACCACAATCGGAAACGTGATGATTCAGGCCCGTGCGGCAGGGCTGGTAGGGTCGAAAGAAGAGATGCGCGCCCTCATCGCCGACAGCATCACCACTGAAGAGTATCTTCCCAAAGATTCGGAAATCTGGGATGCGGCATACGAAAAATTCAAAAATATCATATCAAAATAATCAATACACTAGAAAATGAAAGATCTTAAAATCACACAGGCTTACGAAATAGCAAAAGAACGCTATGCAGCCATCGGAGTAGATACCGAAAAAGTACTTGACGTCCTTGGCAAATTCCAGATTTCAATGCACTGCTGGCAGGCAGATGACGTGCACGGATTCGAAGTTCAGGCAGGTGCACTCTCAGGCGGTATCCAGGCGACAGGCAATTATCCCGGTGCTGCCCGCAACATCGACGAACTCAAATCAGACATCCTCAAGGCAAAGAGCCTGATTCCCGGCACACACCGTCTCAACCTCCATGAGATCTACGGTGATTTCCAGGGCAAGGTGGTTGACCGTGACGAAGTTACTCCCGAGTATTTCCAGAGCTGGATAGAGTGGGGTAAGGAGCACAACACCAAACTCGACTTCAACTCAACTTCTTTCTCTCATCCCAAGAGCGGCAACCTCTCACTCGCAAATCCCGACAAAGGTATCCGTGATTTCTGGATCGAGCATACCAAACGCTGCCGTGACATCGCAGACGAGATGGGTAAGGCACAGGGTGATCCCTGTATCCTCAACGTCTGGGTCCATGACGGATGCAAGGATGTTTCTGTAAACCACATGCTCTACCGCCAGCTCCTCAAAGACTCTCTCGACCAGATTTTTGCAGAAGAGAAGAAGAATATGAAAGATTGTATCGAGGGTAAAGTGTTCGGTATCGGTCTCGAGAGCTTCACTGTAGGTTCGCACGACTTCTACACAGCATACGCCGCAAAGAACAACAAGATCCTCACAATTGACACAGGCCACTATCACCCCGCAGAGATTCCTGCCGACAAGATATCAGCAGTTCTCAACTTCGTTCCCGAACTGATGCTCCACGTGAGCCGTCCCGTACGCTGGGATTCTGACCATGTGACCATCATGGACGACAACACTCAGGAGCTCTTCAGCGAAATCGTACGCGCAGATGCTCTTGACCGCGTTCACTGTGGTCTCGACTATTTCGACGGTGCAATGAACCGCGTGGGTGCATACGTGACAGGCAGCCGTGCAGCGCAGAAGTGCCTGCTCCGCTCACTCCTCGAGCCTACCGCACAGATGAAGAAATACGAGCTCGAAGACAAACATTTCGAGGTTCTCGCACTCTTCGAAGAGGCTAAGGCAATGCCTTGGGGCGCAGTTTACGATGAGTTCTGCCTCCGCAACAATGTTCCTGTAGGTGATGCATTCATCGCAGAGGTTCAGAAATACGAAGCAGACGTGACTTCACGCAGATAATATTTTGAAACCATGATACTTATCGGTTTGCTCATTATCGCCATCGGTGCATTCTGCCAGGCCAGCAGCTACGTCCCCATCAACAAGATCAAGGAATGGAGCTGGGAGAGCTACTGGATTGTGCAGGGTGTTTTCGCATGGCTGGTGTTCCCCATATTGGGCGCCCTGCTTGCCGTGACTCCCGGCAACTCACTTTTCGACCTCTATACGGCTGAGCCCAAGGCCACTTTCCTTACCATCTTCTTCGGAATGCTGTGGGGCGTGGGCGGTCTTACATTCGGCCTTTCAATGAGATATCTTGGTGTGGCGCTCGGCCAGAGCATCGCTCTCGGCATCTGCTCTGCACTCGGTGTTGTGATGACTCCTGTCATAAAGGGCCTCATCAACGGCACTTTCGCCACTGAGATCTCTACTCTCACAGCTGCTGTCATTGTGGGTGTTGTGGTATCATTCATCGGTATCCTCATCATCGGTATCGCAGGCAGCATGCGCGCAAAAGCCAGCAAGAATGCCGACAATTCAGAAGGAGAAACACGCTTCAATTTTGGAAAAGGTATCCTGGTGGCTCTGATCTCCGGCTTCATGAGCGCCTGCTTCAGCATCGGCCAGGGCTTCGGCTCTGAGATGTTCTTTGCAGACACCAAGCCCATCTTCCAGGGACTGCCCGCAGTGGCTCTGGTGACCTTCGGCGGTTTCATCGTGAATGCAGTGTACTGTTTCAGCCAGAATGGCAAGAACCACACCTGGGGCGACTACAAGAAGGGCAACCTGTGGGGGCACAACCTTATTTTCTGTGCTCTTGCCGGCATCCTCTGGTACAGCCAGTTCTTCGGACTCAGCCTCGGACGCGGCTTCCTGCAGGATTCAGCAGCGCTGCTCACATTCTCTTGGTGCATCCTCATGTCTCTGGATGTGCTCTTCTCGAATGTATGGGGCATCATCCTCAAAGAGTGGAAGGGTGTGAACCGCAAGACCATCTTCGTACTTGTCCTTGGTTTGGCAGTGCTGGTGTTCAGCATCTTCCTTCCCGAACTTATGAAATAAGGCGTTTCTATCGTGCAATATGCGGGGCCGACGGTTCATCCGCCGGCCCCGTTTTGTTACTCCGCAGCTGCTCCTGTGCTCCATTCCCCACGCACGCAGCTTTCGCCACGGTGCGGCGGCCCCTGTGGCCGCCGCACACTGCCTCACAACAAATCAGCCCGTTTATGCCGCTCTTTGAGTGCGCCTGCCGTTATCAGTGACGCACCCGCCACTGTCGCTGCCGGAGGATCTGTTCGAGTGACAGTGATTCATATGCGGCTTCGTGAAATTCATCTAAGCACGGCAAAATGGGTTGTAGCAGCGTTTGGGGCACATCAGCGTGCTTAGATGCGGGGGATAAGGTCTCATCTAAGCACGGCAATCGCCGCCACAGGTCCTCTAGCCTACATTTGCATGCTTAGATGAATTTCACGAAGCATATCGGTGGTGGTATCTCCAACAAAATCACCCACAAACGTGAACAGTTCCTCTGTTTGCGGCCAGTTCCGTGGCCGGGGGTGAGCGCCGATTGTTGCGTGGTGCATTACATCGCGAAAAACAGTTACTTACGCACCACGGCTGAATTCCATCTACTACCATGTAGCCCGACCAAATCGCCTCAATCCTGTATCTGTGAATGAAAACTGCCAGCCGGCATAGCCCGGACCGTATGTTCAACGGCACAACTCAGCAAGCCGGCTCGGCTGAATGGCACCTCAGCACTCGTAAACTCTGCGCGTTCGGACACTTGTTGCGCAGTAATGATATGTGCGCTGCTGTATCGTGCCATTTCTGCTGAGAAAGGAAGTCGGCAGGCGCTTGATCGTACGCAAGATTGTCACATCCCCTCAACATTCTGACGCTGAACCCAAGTGCATCGGCATACTGACAAAATGGCAGAAAAGGCTGGCTGGCAAATATGTTGATATCTTCTGCGGTCCCGGAAAAATCCGAGTGAATATTAACTGCAAAAGATACAATCATGAACAACACCGAATTAGAGAAATATGCCGTGAACCTCAATGAGCGTGCACGCGCATCTAAATTGGACCCTGTGATTGGACGTGACGAGGAAATTCGCAGGGTGCTGCAGATTCTCAGCCGTAGGACTAAGAATAATCCTATCCTGGTGGGAGAGCCCGGTGTGGGCAAGACCGCCATCTCTGAAGGCATCGCACAGCGCATCGTGGCTGGCGATGTTCCTGAAAACCTGAAGTCAAAGACCATCTATTCGCTTGACATGGGTGCGCTGATTGCGGGCGCGAAGTATCAGGGCGAATTCGAGGAGCGCCTCAAGGGCGTGGTGAAGGCCGTGTGTGACAGCAACGGCGAGATAATCCTTTTCATTGATGAAATCCACACTCTGGTGGGTGCGGGCCGCACAAGCGGCGCGATGGATGCGGCAAACATACTGAAGCCGGCGCTGGCCCGCGGAGAACTCCGGGCTGTGGGCTCGACCACGCTGGATGAATATCAGAAGTATTTCGAAGAAGACAAGGCTCTGGAACGCCGTTTCCAGATGGTGATGGTGGACGAGCCCACTCCGGCAGAGTCGATATCCATCCTCCGAGGCCTCAAGGAAAAATATGAGAACCACCACAAGGTGCGCATAGAAGACGATGCCATCATCGCCGCTGTGCAGCTGTCGCACCGCTACATCACAAACCGTTTCCTTCCCGACAAGGCCATCGACCTGGTGGATGAGGCTGCCAGCAAGCTGCGTCTGGAAATGAATTCGGTGCCTGAATGCATCGATGAGATAAACCGCCGCATCAAGCAGCTCCAGATTGAAAGGGAGGCTGTGAAGCGCGAAGGGCAGAGCGCAAAGCTTGACAAGATCTGCAAGGAAATAGAGCAGAGCCAGTCAGAGCTGGATGTGCTTATGAAGAAATGGAACGGAGAAAAAGCTCTGCTTGACAAGCTGCAGAGCAATCGCCAGGCTATCGAGAACTACAAGGCCGAGGCTGCTGCCGCAGAGCGGGCGGGTGACTACGGCCGCGTGGCAGAGATCCGCTACGGCAAGATTCAGGCTGCTCAAACAGAGATAGACCGCCTCACCGCAGAGAAAGAGAAATGGGATTCACCTATTATGAATGAGGCCGTGGGGGAGGATGACATCGCTGAGGTGGTGGCGCGCTGGACAGGTATTCCCGTAAGCAAGATGTTGGCAAGTGAAAAAGATAAGCTGCTCCATATAGAGGAGGAACTGCACAAGAGGGTGATAGGGCAGGAGGAGGCCATCTCGGCAGTGGCGAACGCCGTCCGCCGCAGCCGTGCCGGACTCTCCAATGAAAAACGCCCCATCGGCTCTTTTATGTTTCTGGGAACAACCGGCGTGGGCAAGACAGAGCTTGCGAAGGCGCTCGCCGAATATCTTTTCGATGATGAGAACATGATGACCCGAATCGACATGAGTGAATATCAGGAGCGTCATACTGTGTCGCGCCTTGTGGGAGCGCCTCCGGGCTACATAGGATATGAAGAGGGCGGCCAGCTTACAGAGGCGGTGCGCCGCAAGCCTTATTCGGTGGTTCTGCTTGATGAGATAGAGAAGGCGCATCCCGATGTGTTCAACGTGCTGCTGCAGGTGCTTGACGACGGCCGGCTCACCGACAACAAGGGCCGCACGGTGGATTTCAAGAACACCATCCTGATTATGACTTCAAATGTTGGCTCTGATGTGATTCAGGACTATATCGCCGCCGACGGCAATCTTGACGAATGCCGCGACAAGGTCATGGACATCCTCAAGCAGCGTGTCCGTCCTGAGTTCCTCAACCGCATCGACGAGATAATCATGTTCCACCCGCTTACCCGTGAGAACGTGCGCGACATCCTGCTGATGCAGACAGAAGACTTGAAGGAAAAGCTTGCGGCAGGCGACATCACCATCTCGTTCACAGACCGTTTCATAGACTATCTGAGCGACAAAGGCTATGATCCGGCATACGGCGCCCGCCCCATCAAGCGTGTGCTGCAGCGCGAACTGATAGACCTGCTTGCAAAAGAGCTTCTTGACGGCCGCCTGTCGAAAGACAAACCTGTCACCGCCGATATGGTGGACGGACAGATCGTTTTGGCATAATAGAAAGAATTGATTAACTTTACTCGCTTTAACAACGAAAAATAATCAATACTTCAGATATGAAAAGAAAACTTACACTTCTGGGCGCGGCTCTTGTGATGGCTGCACTGCCCGTTTATGCACAAGATTCTGAATTCATCGGTCAGGCCGCCCAGGGAGACAACCTCTCGCAAGCTGCCCAGACCTCTGCAGTGGTACACGAGTTTGTTCCGGTGGTGGACATGCCGGAACTGGCAGTGCCGGTGAGCGCAGCTGAAAAGGCTGCCTGGAATGCCGTCTCAGGCACTTCATTCGCCTGGGGCTCCATCGATACGCGCTACAGCAAGACGGCGGTGCCCGGTCTGAACCCCAAGGTCACTCTGAAAGAGACTGCATGGCGCGGCGAGCGTGTATACATGCAGGCTGCGGCATGGACAAAGAAAGAGCTGCACAATGTGAAGATTTCAGTCTCTGATGTAAAAGGTGCATCTTTCGTGATTGCTGCCGGCAATGTTGACGCCGGCTTCGAAAGGTTCGTTGTAGGTGACTGCACAAGTGCCGACGGACATGGTTACCATCCTGACAGAGATTTCACTCATCGCGACTCAGTGCTTGTGGCCGACCCTGTGATGGGCACATATATGAAATGCATAGAAGGCTCCACCACTCGTCCCGTCTGGATTTCGGTCAAAGTGCCCGCTGATGCACCTGCAGGCGCATACTGCGGCACAGTGAATCTCACTGCCGACGAACTTGCGCAGCCTCTCAGGCTTGCATACGTGATAAACGTGAAGAACCGGGTGCTTCCCGAGCCCAAGGATTGGAAGTTCCATCTTGACTTGTGGCAGAATCCATATTCTTTCGCAAGATATTACAATGTGACTCCATGGAGCAAGGAACACCTCGACCTTATGCGTCCTTATATGATGTATCTTGCAAGCGCAGGCGAGAAGGTGGTCACCACCACTCTCATGTATGACTGCTGGGGTCCCCAGACTCTCGACCTGTTCGAGACAATGGTAATGGTGACCAAACAACTCGACGGCACCTGGGCATACAACTATGAGAAGTTCGACCTCTGGGTTGAATTCATGGAGTCGTGCGGCATCGACCAGCAGATCAACTGCTTCACAATCGCTCCCTGGCAGCAGCGCCTGAGATATTTCGACATGGCCACCGACACTCATAAGTTTGCAACATTCGATGTGGGCAACGACGACTACAATGCACTGTGGATTCCTCTCCTCAAGGATTTTGCAAAGCACCTGCGTGAGAAAGGCTGGTTTGACAAGACTTACATCGCCGTGGACGAGCGTCCCGAAGAGACAATGAAGAAAGCCATTGCAATGGCGCACGAGGCCGATCCGGGCTATAAGATCGCCCTTGCGGGCAACTACCACGAAAGCATCGAGGCCGACCTTTCCGACTACTGCATCGGTATGTACGGTGATGCTGACTATATCGTGAAGGCAGACGGTGCCAAGATCTCTGAACGCCGCCGTGCCGAAGGCAAGTTCACCACTTTCTATACATGCTGCGGTGAGGGCAATCCCAACACATTCACCGTATCTCCCCTGGTTGAGTCTGCAGCAATCGGCTGGTACGCCCTTGCAGCCAATTACGACGGATATCTCCGTTGGGCTTTCAACAGCTGGAACCATGAGCCTCTGCAGGACAGCCGCTGGGATGTGTTTACATCGGGTGATGCGTTCCTGGTGTATCCCCAGGCACTCAAGTCGGTCCGCTTCGACCGCCTTATCGACGGCATCCAGTCGTTCGAAAAGGTGCAGATTCTGCGCGAGCAGTATAAAGACAGCCCCAAGAAGCTTGCAAAACTCGAAGCTGCCATTGCTGCAATCAACAACGAGAAGCTGAAGGCTGGAGAGGCCAAGGCTCTTGTGAATGCAGCCGAGGCAGAGCTCAACGCTCTTTAGAATAAAAAGTTTTTACTTTCAAATTATTTGTATTAATTTAGCATAAGATCACAAACTGTAAGAAAACCGATTAATATTCTAATATTATGAAAGTATCAGACGTAATGTCAAATCTGGAGCGTAAATACTCCAATGAGCCTGAATATCTGCAGGCTGTGCGCGAGGTGCTCGAGTCGATCGAAGAGGTTTACAATGAACATCCCGAATTTGAGAAAAATAAGATAGTCGAGAGGATGGTGGAGCCGGACCGTATCATTTCATTCAGAGTTACATGGGTGGATGATCAGGGCCAGATTCAGACCAACACCGGTTACCGTGTGCAGTTCAATTCTGCAATCGGTCCTTACAAGGGAGGTCTGCGTTTCCACAAGGCTGTAACACAGGGAATGCTCAAGTTCCTTGGTTTCGAGCAGACCTTCAAGAATGCACTTACCACACTCCCCATGGGAGGCGGCAAGGGCGGCAGCGACTTCGACCCGAAAGGCAAGTCAGACGCTGAAATCATGCGTTTCTGCCAGGCATTCATGCTTGAACTCTGGAAGAATATCGGTCCCGACACAGATGTCCCTGCAGGTGATGTCGGCGTAGGTGGCCGTGAGATCGGTTACATGACCGGAATGTACAAGAAGCTTGCGCGTGAATACAACACAGGCGTGATGACAGGCAAGGGAATGACCTGGGGCGGCTCTATCCTCCGTCCTGAGGCCACCGGTTTCGGTGCTCTCTATTTCACAAGCCAGGTGCTGACCACAGCCGGCCGTGACATCAAGGGATGCCGCATTGCAATCTCTGGTTTCGGCAACGTTGCATGGGGTGCAGCTACAAAGGCTACTGAGCTCGGTGCGAAGGTGGTTGCAATCAGCGGTCCCGACGGCGTGTGTGAGATTCCTGACGGCATTACAAAAGAAATGATAGACTATATGCTTGTGATGCGCGCTTCAAACCGCGACCAGGTGAGCATGATGGCCGACAAGTTCCCCGGAAAGGCAATCTTCACACCCGGTGCTAAGGCATGGAGCGTGAAATGCGACATCGCTCTTCCGTGCGCATTCCAGAACGAGCTTGACGAGAATGACGCTAAGATGCTTATAGCAAACGGCACGTGGTGCTGCTGCGAGGTTTCAAACATGGGATGCCGCCCCGAAGCTATCCATGCATTCCAGAAAGAGGGTGTGATATTCGCGCCCGGCAAGGCTGTGAACGCAGGCGGCGTTGCAACATCCGGTCTTGAAATGACTCAGAACGCATCGCACATCTCCTGGTCAGGCGCAGAGGTGGATGCAAAGCTCCATTTCATAATGTCGTCTATCCACGAGCAGTGCGTCAAGTACGGTACAATGCCCGACGGTCATATCGACTATGTAAAGGGCGCCAACATCGCCGGCTTCATGAAAGTGGCCACTGCAATGCTCGAACAGGGAGTCATCTAGTATCAGCACAACATCAATATCTGCCGCGGGTGCTTTTGAGGCATCCGCGGTTTTTTTTTGTGCTGCGGTTGTGGATAATGCAGGTTAGAGAAATAGACGAACGTTCAGTGTATGAAAAAAATCACAAAACGTGCATCATCAAAAATAACGGGACAATATATTCAGGATTACGACCACGAAGATCAGCATGGAAGTCCAGAAATCACGTTTGTACAATTCCCGGAACTCTTCTATCGTCACGTCTTCTTTTTTCATGTCTTTGCGATATTTGAAGGGAGCAACGCATATTGCCACAACAAAAAGTACCAGAAGGATTATATCATGAGTTTTCATATCCAGTGACATTATTCTTTATAAGAATTAGCGAAAGTAGTCATTTTTCTGCAGCTTTCAAAATACGTGAACATGTCCCATGAACATGCCCGGCATACACCTGTGCCTCCGCGAAGTGCGGCATTCTTTTATGCCATCGGGGCGATTTGAGGCAATGCTCCCCAGAACGGTCTTATGACATTCATCTAAGCACGCAGATGTGGGCTACAGAGGCTGTGGCGGCGATTGCCGTGCTTAGATGAGACCTTGTTCCCCGCATCTAAGCACGCAGATGTGCTCCAGATGCGCTGCAGCCCATATTGCCGTGCTTAGATGAATGTCACGAAAGCTGGCAGCCGGCATGGGTGCCGCTAGCCTCAGCCGCTATGTACGGAGCAGGCTGTCGTAAATGGTTTTCAGGGCACAGCGGGAAGCCTCCGGTGCCACTGAGAAGGCTGCTACCGTGGCCTGACACCCACTGGAGAGCCCCAGTCCACGCCGGTGGCCGCCAGAATACGCTGAGGGGCAGGTGTCCGTGGACTGGTACGGCGACATCCTTGCAGCAACGATAATGAGAACCATACGCATATATTCAGGTCTTTTCTCCTCAGAGCGGATGGACTTTGAAACGGTTGAACGTATAGCTGGAACACCACCCGTCAATGTGAGGAAGATGTGATGGATATCGTTCCTTTCGGACCTTCACGCAGGTATATGCTATGATTTCTACATCAATGACGAAGACTATCCGAAGCTCTTGCCGGGGAAATTCTATTTCTTCACGATTCTGAAGTCCAAAGTTTGAGCTAACTCCATTGCGCTGTGGCAAAAGCGCCTGGCAGGTCTTGTGCAAAACATTGCTGAATTTTCAACAATATGGTGATAATTGGCAAAATTGCAGTAACTTTGCTCCCTTCCATTTTTGGGCTAACCTACAGGTGATTATGGGTCAGTTTGTATTAAAATCTCCATACAGTCCCACTGGAGACCAGCCGCAGGCCATCGAACAGCTCTGCAACGGTTTCAACAGTGGGTTGAAGGCACAGACACTGCTTGGTGTGACAGGCAGCGGCAAGACCTTCACCATGGCCAATGTCATAGAACGCCTGCAGAGACCCACGCTTATCCTGAGCCATAACAAGACACTTGCCGCACAGCTGTACGGCGAGTTCAAGAGCTTCTTCCCCGACAATGCAGTGGAGTATTTTGTCTCGTATTACGACTACTATCAGCCAGAGGCATATATCCCCACCACTGACACATATATCGAGAAGGACCTCAGCATAAATGATGAGATCGAGAAACTGCGTCTTCGTGCCACCAGCGCACTTCTGTCGGGGCGCCGCGACATAATTGTGGTTTCATCGGTGTCGTGCCTCTACGGCATAGGCAACCCCGATGATTTCCACGACAGCATCATAAAGCTCGAGAAAGGCATGGCAATCACCCGCAACCGCCTGCTCTACAGCTTGGTGGATGCTCTGTACAGCCGCACCGAAGGTGAATTCCAGCGAGGCTCATTCAGGGTGAAGGGCGATGTGGTGGACGTATTCCCCGCATACGGCGACTTTGCAGTCAGGGTTGAGTTCTGGGGCGACGAGATAGAGTCGCTGGAGATGATCGATCCGGTGAGCGGCGCGACTCTGGAGTATCTGGAAGATATAACCATTTACCCCGCCACCAACTTCCTCACCACAAAAGAGCGCTCGAAAGCTGCCATCGCGCAGATTCAGGATGATATGGTGGAGCGCTGCAACTATTTCAATGAAGTGGGACGCCACCACGAGGCTAACCGCCTGAAACAGCGTGTGGAGTATGATATTGAGATGATAAAGGAGATAGGCTACTGCTCGGGAATAGAGAATTATTCTCGATATTTCGACGGCAGGAAAGAGGGGCAGAGGCCGTTCTGTCTGATAGACTATTTCCCAGATGATTTCCTCACTTTTGTAGATGAGAGCCACGTGACTCTGCCACAGGTGAGAGGAATGTACGGCGGCGACCGCAGCCGCAAGAATTCATTGATAGAATATGGCTTCCGCCTGCCTGCCGCAGCCGACAACCGCCCTCTGAAGGCAGATGAGTTCAACGAACTGATAGGGCAGAGGCTTTATGTGAGCGCTACTCCCGGAGAAATCGAACTGGTGGAGTGCGGCGGTGTGGTTGTGGAGCAGATAGTAAGGCCCACCGGCCTGCTCGACCCTCCGATAGAGGTGCGTCCTGCCGAAAATCCCGTGGACGACCTGCTGGAAGAGGCGCAGATAAGGGCGGAACATGACGAGCGCACCCTTGTCACCACACTCACAAAGGCTATGGCGGAAGACCTTGAAAACAAGCTCACAAGGCTTGGAGTCCGTTGCCGCTACCTTCATTGTGATGTAGACACTATGGAAAGGGTTGAGATTGTGGACGATTTCAAGGCCGGACGGTTTGACGTACTGATAGGTGTGAACCTGCTCCGCGAAGGGCTTGACATCCCGGGAGTGTCTCTTGTGGCGATACTTGATGCAGACAAGGAGGGGCTTTTCAGAAACATCACTTCGCTTATCCAGACGGCTGGTCGTGCCGCCCGCAATGTCAACGGCAAAGTCATCTTCTATGCCGACACCATCTCCAAGTCGATGCAGCAGACAATCGATGAGACGGAGAGGCGCCGCGCCATCCAGATGGCATACAACAAAGAGCACGGCATCACCCCGCACCAGGTCGGAGCCAGCCAGGGCGTTTCTGTGGCAGATATCTATGCCGACCGCAGGGAAGCCGAGCAGCTTGGCCAGGATCCTGTGGTGCAGGCAATGGGACGCGCTCAGATAGAGACCATGATCATAGCATCACGCAGGAAGATGGAGGATGCGGCCGCAGAGCTTGACTTCCTTGCAGCTGCGCGCTACCGCGATGAAATGAATGCATTGAAACAGATATTGGAGACTAAAAATAGTTAGTTTTGCATTTGCGAAACTACAGATTTTAAGGCCGTCAGGCCGATAGTAAGTCCTTCCCCCGAGGGGAAGGATTTAGGATAGGGGTGACGTAAACAAGTAAAGTGCGGTGGGAAAAAGTTTCGCAAGCCGCACATAAACACCTGAATAACATTAAATAAGATACTTGCGAAACTTGAGTGGGTAATTATGGAAGAGGTATTGAAAGAGATCTGTAAGGATTACAGTGTTGAGGAGACTGCCATAGTTATGGCTGCATACGAGCTTGCCCGGAAGGTGCTTGACGGAAAGATGCGGAGCAACAACCGTCCTTTCCTGGAGCACCCTGTGGGTGTGGCCCGCATTGTGGGCTGTGAGATAGCCCTTGATGCAGAGTCGGTTGCAGCGGTGTTCCTGCACGAGGCCAGCCGCGAAGACCCTGCTATAATTGAAAGTTATACTGCAGATGCAAAGGTGGTGGCTCTGGCAGAGTCGCTCAACAGGATATCGCAGATCAAGCCGCGTGACACAAACCTCGAGGCTGACCGCTACCGCAAGCTCATCGCTTCATATTCAACCGATCCGCGTGTATTCATCATAAAACTGGCAGACAGGCTGGAGGTGATGCGTTCGCTCAGCATCTTCAGCAAGAGCGACCAGGCGCGCAAGAATGCAGAGACAATGCTTCTCTATATCCCTCTTGCACATCAGGCCGGCCTGTATCACATAAAAGGCGAGCTGGAAGATCTCTGGCTGAAATATGCCGAGCCGGAAAGCTACCGTGCCATAACCAACTACCTGAAGGCTACCGAGTCTGACCGCAACAGCCTTGTGGAGTCGTTCATCAGGCCTCTTGAAGGTGCAATCACCGCCAAGGGGATAAAATACCATCTGAAGGCCCGCACGAAGAGTGCATATTCCATCTGGAAGAAGATGCTTGCGCAGCGCATCCCAATCAATGAAGTGTATGACGTTTTTGCCATCCGTTTCATAATTGATGTCCCTCCGGAGAAGGAGATAGCCACCTGCTGGGATGTATTCGCCACCGTGACAGAGAAATATCCGCAGGATCCGCGCCGTCTGCGCCAGTGGCTGGAGCGGCCCAAGCCAAGCGGATATCAGTCGCTCCACTGCACTGTGCAGGTCGATGGGCGGCAGTGGGTGGAGGTGCAGATCCGCAGCGAGCGGATGGACTACGAGGCCGAGCTTGGAGGTGCGTCGCACTGGGCGTACAAGGGCGTTAAGAAAGATGCAGTGATAGGCGGATGGCTGGCCAAGGTGCGCAGCATGATGGAGTCTCCCGACCATTCGGGATATGAGCAGGTCGACAGTTCGATGCTGTCGCAGGACATTTTCGTGTTCACCCCGGACGGCGAGCTGAGGCAGCTGAGGGCAGGGGCCACTGTGCTTGACTTTGCTTTTGACATCCACTCGAATGTGGGTCTGAAATGTTCCGGCGGCCGCATCAACGGCAAGATGGCTTCGATAAAGGATCTTCTGAAGACAGGTGACACTGTTGAGATAATCACATCGAAGAACCAGCAGCCCAACGAGGGATGGCTGAACTTTGTGGTGACAAGCAAGGCCCGCAGCAAGATCAAGCAGAAGCTGGCGCAGCGCGAGAATGCGCTTGCTGCATCGGGCAAGGAGATTCTCGAACGCAGGCTCAAGAACTGGAAGATAACTCTGAAGGATGAGGATCTGAGCCAGCTCATAAAGAAATATAAGTTCAGGACTGCCAATGAGTTTTTCAGCGCTGTGGGCGAGGAGAAGGTGGACCTGGCCGAGATAAAGCTGTTCCTTCAGCCGAAAGAGACGGTGGAGGAGAAACCCGAGGCGCCCGGGGCTGAGGCTCCTGCAAAGCCGAGGGAGCAGGCCGGGAAAGGTGATTACCTTGAAATCGGCGACAAGACCAACCTCAATGGGGTGGATTACCGCATGGCAAAATGCTGCAACCCGGTGTATGGCGACGATGTCTTCGGATTTGTCACCATTTCATCCGGCATCAAGATTCACAGGATGTCGTGTCCGAATGCGGCGCGTCTGCTGGACAGCTATCCTCACAGGATACAGAAGGTACGCTGGCGCAAGTATGTGGATACATCTGCATTCCAGGTGGATCTTAAGGTGACCACCGACGAGGAGAGCACTGTGAACGACGTCATCTCAACCATTAGCGGTTTCCATGCTCTTGTGCGCAAGCTCAATGTCAGTGAGCGCAACAAGAAAGGTGAAATAGAGATAACAACCACGATATTTGTAAACAACAATCTCACTCTTGACAAGATTCTGGCGACTCTGAAGAAAAACAAGTATGTCAGGAATGTCTCAAGAAACTAACAGATATGCAGGACAACGGCAGGATATTCATCAAAGGGGCAAGAGCCAACAACCTCAAGAACATTGACGTGGAGATTCCGCGTGGCAGGATTGTGGTGGTGACAGGCATTTCCGGTTCCGGCAAGTCGTCGCTTGCTTTCGACACACTGTATGCCGAAGGGCACCGCCGTTTCGCCGAGAGCCTCTCTTCCTTTGCCCGCCAGTTTCTGGGAAGGGTGCCAAAGCCTGCGGTTGACTATATTATCGGCATACCACCTGCAATAGCTGTGGAACAGAAAGTGAGCACTGCTTCTTCGCGCTCTACAATTGCCACAACCACAGAGATCTATAATTACCTGCGCCTGCTTTATGCAAAGATTGGCAGGACTTTCTCCCCTGTGACTGGGCAGGAGGTTGTGTGTGACAGTGAGAAGAGTGTGCTGGAGTTTCTGCAGAGCCTGCCTGAGGGCGGGTTTGTACTTGTTGCGGCAGAGCTTGACCTCACTCCCGATGAAATGACAGAGCGCTTCATAGGTCTCAAGGAGCAGGGCTACACCAGAGTTGTGGTGGTGGAAAGCGGACGGGTCTTCAAGATAGACGATCTGCTTTCACGCAAAGAAAAGGCGCCTGACGGTGAGACGCTCGGGCTGCTTATAGACCGCATCAGGCTTGAGGATGTTCATTCCGATGAATTCTGCACCCGCGCTCTCGACTCGCTCAAGACTGCTTTCGAGGAAGGGGAAGGGGTGGTTTATGCAGGTGTGCAGGAAGAGATGAGGCGGTTCTCCGCTCTTTTTGAGGCTGACGGTATTGTGTTTGAAAAGCCGGACGAGAATCTATTCAGCTTCAACAGCCCGCTGGGCGCATGCCCGGTGTGTGGCGGATACGGCCGTGTGATTGGCATAGACGAGGCTCTTGTGGTGCCTAATCCCACCCTCAGCGTATATGATGGTGCGATTGCGTGCTGGAGGGGTGAACTGATGAAATATTTCAAGGACGAACTCATCAACAACGCATACAAGTTTGACTTCCCCATTTTCAAGCCTTACAACGAGCTTTCCGAAGAGGAACGTGCCCTGCTGTGGAGCGGCAACGAATATTTCACAGGAATAGACGGTTTCTTCAACTGGGTTGACAAGAACAAATACAAGATACAGTTCCGCTATCTCCAGAGCCGCTATTGCGGCAAGACGGTCTGCCGTGAGTGCGGCGGGTCGCGTCTGCGCAGGGAGGCTCTTTATGTGAAGGTTGGCGGAAAGAACATTGCCGAGCTGATGGCGATGCAGATAAAGGATCTTACCAATTTCTTTGATAATCTCGAGCTTGACGACAGAGAGAAGGAGCTTGTGAAGCTGCCTCTTCAGGAAATCAGGGACCGTCTCAGATATATTGTTGGTGTGGGGCTCGGTTACCTCACTCTCAACCGCGCGTCAAGTACATTGAGCGGCGGCGAGAGCCAGCGCATAAACCTTGTGAAGGTGATAGGCAACAATCTGGTGGGGTCGATGTATGTGCTTGACGAGCCCAGCATAGGGCTGCACAGCCGCGACACCAAACGGTTGATAGAGGTGATGAAGAGGCTGCGTGACCTGGGAAACACTGTGGTCGTGGTGGAACATGACCGCGAAATTATTGAGGCGGCTGACTATCTGATAGATATCGGGCCGCGTGCCGGCAGCTTCGGAGGCGAGGTGGTGTATCAGGGCGACCCGAAGGCGTATCTGAAACCTGATTTTGACTGGGAGTCCAACAAATCACTTACCCTCGAATATCTGGCAGGCCGCCGCAAGGGCTACCTTCCGGCAGTGAAGAACACACCACGATATTTCATTGAAGTCAAGGGGGCGTGCCAGAACAACCTCAGGAACATCGACGTGAAGTTCCCGTTGAGGTGCCTGGTGGCCGTGACTGGAGTAAGCGGCAGCGGCAAGTCATCGCTGGTGGGTGATATCCTGTACCCGGCGCTCAACCGCCATATCAACATGCTTGGCGAAACTCCCGGTGCATTCCACGGGATAGAGGGCGACCTGAAGAAAATCACTGCCGTTGAATATGTGGACCAGAACCCGATAGGGAAGAGCAGCCGTTCCAACCCTGTGACATATCTCAAAGTGTATGACGACATCCGCAAGCTTTTCTCTGAACAGCCATATGCAAAGATGAACGGCTACGGCCACAGCTGCTTCTCGTTCAATATCGACGGCGGCCGATGCCCCGAATGCCAGGGCGAGGGCGTGGTGAGGGTTGAGATGCAGTTCATGGCCGATGTCACGATGACCTGCGAATCGTGTGGCGGCAAACGCTTCCTGCCGGATATCCTTGAAGTCCGATACTGCGACAAGAACATCTGCGATGTCCTTGACATGAGCGTGGCAGAATCTGTGGAGTTCTTCGGTTCGAAGGAAGACGCCACGGCAAAGCGTATCGCTCTCAAGCTGCAGCCGCTTGTTGATGTGGGGCTTTCATACCTGAAGCTTGGTCAGAGCAGCAGCACCTTGAGCGGCGGCGAAAGCCAGCGCATCAAGCTTGCATCGTTCCTGGGCAAAGACAATGCGTCCGGGTCGATACTCTTCATCTTCGACGAACCCACCACCGGCCTGCACTTCTACGACATCGAGAAACTCCTGAAATCCTTTGCGGCACTGATATCGCGCGGTCATTCGATAATTGTTGTGGAGCACAATCTGGATGTGATATCCGCTGCCGACCATATCATAGAGCTCGGCCCCGGTGCCGGCACCGAGGGCGGCAGCCTCATATTCAGCGGCACTCCCGAGCAGCTTGCAGATGAGGACACTCCCACAGCCAGAGCCCTGAGGGGAGAGTTCTAGTTTTTATCATTCATTTTTTTTGGATTAGTTACAAATTGTTACTACTTTTACGCGTTGAATCAGACCCCATTCAGATGCAGAGCAGATCATCATACGGATTCGTGTTCACATCTGTTCGCCGGCCGGCACGGATGGTGTGTGCTGCTGTGAATGTCCCGACCGTTCGGGGGGGGGGTATGTAAACAGCTTATTATTAACTAGTTATAAATATTATGGGTGTTCCACGGACAAGTGGGACACCCTTTTTGTGTCTTATTGATTATGAAAAAGCTAATCATGATGTTCGCCGCAGTGG
>JAZLJK010000044.1:0-72191 GCA_045617865.1 Bacteroidales bacterium
CAGGAGCCTGCCTTCTTGCCCGAGATGCATTCATATCGGCACTGTAGGTTGAAATTTTGGATTATTATCGCTATTTTTGCTGAATATATTGCTGTACAGACATCAATCAAAACAATCAATATGAAGAAAATCATCCTATCACTCACAGCCCTGATGATGGCTTTTTCTGCTTTCTGTCAGGATGTTGACGCTCCAAAGCAGGAGTGCATCTATGGTGGCGAGAATGGCTACCATTACCCCACCGACCCCCTGGTTCAAGAGAAACTTGCACATTGGCAGGACCTCAAGTTCGGTGTCATCTTCCACTGGGGACTCTACACTGTTGCCGGTGCCGGTGTGGATATGGTTGAGTCATGGACACTCTGCTCTGAAGACGAAGCATGGATCACACGTGACACAACAATGACTTATGACGAATACAAGAGATGGTACTTCGACCAGAGCAAGTGCTTCTATCCCGACAGATTCGATCCTGAGAAATGGGCTGACATAATGGCTGACGCCGGTTTCAAGTTCATGTACACCACCACCAAGCACCACGACGGTTTCTGCATGTACGATTCCAAGTACACCGACTTCAAGATCACCAACGGTATCTTCGGCAGCAATCCCAAGGCTGATGTCACCAAGCATATCGTGGATGCGTTCCGTGCGAAGGACTTCATGATCGGTCTGTACTTCTCAAAGCCCGACTGGCACAGTGAGTATTACTGGAACCCCTACTTCGCGACAGGCGACAGGAACCAGAACTACAACCGTGAGAAGCACCCCGACTGGTGGAAGAAATACACAGAATATGTAGCCAACCAGATGGACGAGATCACCAGCAACTATGGCAACATCGACATGCTCTGGATTGACGGAGGATGGCTGCCGGGCAGCTGGATCAACCTTGACGAAATCATTGACAAGGCACGTGTGAAGAACCCCGGCATGATTTCAGCCGACCGTTACGGCGGAAAGAACGAGGACTTCCAGACTCCTGAGCTTTATGTTCCCGACGGACAGTACAACTATCCCTGGGAGTGCAGCTTCAACCTCAACGGCATGTGGGCATACGTTCCCGACCGTCCCTACAGCAGCTGGCAGACACTTGTATGCAAGCTTGCTGAAATCACCGCGAAAGGCGGCAACATGATGGTCGGCATCGGTCCCACAAAAGAGGGGGAGATCCACCCCGATGCAGAGAAAGTTCTGCGCGAAATGGGAAAATGGATGAAAGCCAACGGAGAAGCCATCTACTACACCACCACCACTCCCCACTACCGCGACGGCAAGGACAACAACATCTGGTTCAACTCAAGCAAAGACCACAAGACACTCTATGCAATCTTTGCAATTGACGAGAAAGGAACAGTGCCCGCAACCATCGAGTGGAGCGAGAACATCCCTGTGGGCAAGATGACAATGGTATCAACAGGCAAGACTGTAAAATACACCGTCAAGGACGGAAAGGTCACAGTCAATGTACCCAAAGGCACAGAAGGTCCCTTCGCCCTCAAGTTCAATGTAAGCAAATAACAGTCTTACTCTCTTGATAAAGAATAGAGGTCTGCATCTTTCATGCGGACCTTTATTTTATATGTGCCTTCGGATGGAAGATCAAATGCACAGTGCGCCACCGAGTCACCCTCCAGACGCACTTTCTTTATGGTACGGCCCGACCCGTCTGTCAGACAGACTTTCATACCGCCGCGGATGTCGGCATTGACCATCAGAGTTCCGCCACCCTCGATCTCCCTTGTGACAAGTTTGCCGGTGCGACGACCCGCCACGGCGGCATACCAGCCGTCTGCACGGAACTTGAGAATCCCCACCGATGCACGCGGATGGCGCATGCTTTCTGAAATGCCTTCATATCCGCCATACTCTTCGAAACGGGCGAACCGCTCCGCCAGGTTGCGGCCCTCAAACTCAGCCCGTATCACCTCCGGTGTAAAACCCTCCAGGCTGGCGATGCCCTTCCAGTAACCGGCTTCGGGATAGAAATGAGGCCAGGCCTGTCCCTGCACCGCCTGACAGCACCAGTTTCCGCTGCGGTAGATATTCGTACCGCAGAACATATCGTTATAGAAAGCTCCGTCCTTTTCTGTAACACGCACGAAATGACTGCCGGGCACACGGTAGAAGTCCACGCCGTTGCGGCTATAGGTTATATCAAGATATATCTGCTGATAATCTGTGTCATACGCATTGATGTATCCAATGTAGACGCCTGCATCCGCATCATACCTTACAGTGAGACCGTAGTGCTGACATGCCGGGCTGTCCAGCGGGCTTATCACATGCTCATACTTCCAGTTCACACCGTCTCGGGTGCTGTAGAGTGTGGCAAGACGCGCCGCATTGTGCAACACGTCAAAAGGAGTGTCGAACGGATAAAACCGGCGCACTGCCTGTCCCTGGATGTGATAAAGGGTTCTGCCGTCGGCGCTGAACCACGAATTGCCGAAATTGTCATTGGTCATGAATCCGTCGTCAATCTCGTCACCGTAATATATCGGATGGTCCACAAACAGCGGCTTGTCACGAAGGAATACAACTTCACCCGTTGAAGTACGCGCCACCACCCAGTATGACCTGTCGGGCGACGGACCGAAGCCGTAGTCGGTGAAGCCATACTGATGTCGCATGATACGCACGTCCTTCAACTCATAAGTACCGTGGCGGGCCGGATCATACAGCTCGTATTCTCTATCTTCAAGATACCCGCCGTTCAGATTGCCGAGCACACGCAACGATGAATCCGCCGGCACCGTTTCGGGAAGCGAGTCGATGGGAGTGAAAGGTCCTTCCGGAGTCTCCCCCACCACATACACATTCCTTCTTGGAGAAGAAAACACTGTGTCCGGAACATAATCCTGCTCCGACACCTTCACCACAAAACGGCCGTCAGCCAGCCTGTAAAGCTCGGGATCGATTGTCTGAAGTGCCGTGGGCGACACAGATTCTGTAGTATTGTATGCTTCTACAAGTTCTGCCCTGCCGGGGACAACGTCCACATTTCTGATTTTTGAAAAAAGCCAGCCGTCAGGGGTTACAAGCATCTTTTTCTGGCATACAGGGCCAACAGGCAGCTGTGGCTCCGGCAGCCGGTCTATCCTCAGCATTCTCTTCAGTGTGTCTGCACCAATATTGAAAAATGCATCATAGCGTCCCGCAGGAAGAGACGGTATGTTCTTTTCTATCCAATATGTATGGCTGCCAGCGTCGAGAGCAAAGGAGCCGCAGTCATATTCACTGCCGGTCTCAACAGACCGAAGCATCACTGAAGCTTCTGAAACACAGTCATCCGGAGACACTTCAACCACCACGTCAACCTTTTCGGGATTCCTGTAGAAAGGCATCCGGAACTCGGCCTGAACCATAAGCATAAAAAGCAGGTAGAACATCATTTCAAAGCAATTTTTCACAATTATAGGAATTTTTGTGTAAATTTACGCTTTAATACCTTAGAACCTATGAGGCAATTCTTACTGTTCATTCTGATGATGGCTGCACCGCTTGTGGCCGGCTGCACCGATTACCAACCAGGGCTGGACAACCTGCAGAAGCAGATCGACGAGCTCACAACCGACTGCAACAAAGCAAATTCAAATGCAGAATCACTGCAGAAAATGATTGAAGCCATCAGCAGCAACGAGTCTGCTGTTTCATACACTGCCGTCAAGGAAGGAGGCAGTGTCGTGGGGTTCAAGATCAATTTTTCAGAATCCGGCGAGGTCACTGTCTACAACAGCACCTGCGCCCTTTCAGTAATCAAGCAGGACGGCAGATACTGGTGGGCCGAGAATGGAGAACCTCTTATGATTGACGGCAGAAAGGTTGAGATTTCCAAAGAAAGCGCCGCACCACAGTTCAAAGTAGAAGGCAACACACTGAAGATGTCGCTCGACGGCGGAGCCACCTGGGCAGATGCAGCCTCCCTTCCGCAGGAAAGCGTGACAGGCATTACTGACAGCCAGTATGCAATCACCGTGACACTTGCCGACGGCAGCAGCATCGTAATTGAAAAGGCAGATGTGTTCGGACTTGAATTCGCCGCTCCCGACATGATAATAACGAAAGACAGTCCTTCTGTCTCCGTTCCCTATAGAGTCACAGGAAGCATAGAGACTCCAGAGGTCCAGGTTATCGCACCCGACGGCTGGCTGGCAAAAGCGCAGCACACATCAGACTTTGAAGGAGTGATAACCGTCACAGCCACAGACCCCTGCAACAGCAGCCCGGTCTGCGCCACATTGTCGGACGGCCATGGCAAAGTGATTGTCGAGGCCATCCCCCTCACAGTTGACATCGAAAGCTTTACCAACCCGCAGGAGCCCGTACAGTCCGCGAAAATGCCGATACTGGCATGGGCGGGTCTTGCGGCACATGCATCCCAGCAGGGGTACAAAGACATGGCAGCGGCAGGTTTCACCCTCAATATGCCTCACGCCCTCTACAGCACAGACCAGGTTGCACTCTTCAACGAAGAGATGACGGAGGTTACAGGATTCGACACAGTCGAAGACCGTTTCCAGAAAATAATGGATGCCGCCACCGGTACAGGCATCAAGCAGGTGATATATGCTCCCGTAGGCTCCAGCGACGAAGCCATCCTGAGATTCATCAACAAATGGAAAGACCATCCCGCATTCGGCGGCTACCAGACACGCGACGAACCCGAGCCGGGCGACACCGAGACATTCCTCAAGATGGCCCATTTCAAAGAGCTTGCATACGCCAACGACCCCGACCACTTCTGCTTCTTCAACATGCGTGAGTGCTACACCCACGAGGAATCGTGGTATGAAAACCATATCAACGAACTGCTCACCATTGTGAAGCCCGATTTCTATGCCTTCGACAGCTACCCCTGCCTGATCAACGACAAGGTAGATGCCCACTGGTACAAATCACTTGAGGTCAACAGCCGCCTCTCAAAGCAGAACGGCATCAGTTTCTGGGGATTCGCCAACGCATGCCAGTTCGACAACAATGTTGTAAAAAGCGATACCAAAGCATATCCCAATGTGGCCAACATCCGCCTTCAGCAGTATTCAAACCTCGCCTACGGCGCCCAGGGGCTCTGCTACTTCATGTTCGAGCTTCTCATAGGCAACAACTTCGGAGGCACCGTCACCCCGGGCCACACTTCAGCAATCCAGCCCGACGGGTCATATACAGACATCTACGATGCCATTTCTACAGTAAACAACGAGATCCAGAACCTGGCACACATATTCCTCGGCTGCAATGTAACATCGGTCCGCCACACTTCCGACCGCCGTTTCCAGCCGCCTGTCCCCTATTCCACCACAAAATTCATGGAAGAGGACTATCCGGCAGAGCTTGACGACTACACCGTGGAGGTGAAGAAACCTGTACTCATCTCGCAGTTCACCAACGGAGGCCACCGGTATATGATGGTGGTCAACAAATCATTCAGCGAGACCGACGACGTGTCGTTCACATTCAACAAAGACATCTGGCAGGTCAACAAAGACGGATCCGTCAGCACAGTTGCAAAAGGTGTATTCCAGAAAACCATGGACCCGGGCGACGCACTCATTTTCAGACTTGATTAATTTGAAATAAATGAAGACAAATATGAAGAGAATCTTATCAATCATCGCACTGGCATCTATGCTGGTGGCATCCTGTCAGAATTACGACCAGGACATCGAGTCAATGCAGAAAGAGCTTGATGCAATCAAGACAGCAGCAACAGACTTCAACTCCAACATGGAGTCACTGCAGCAGATTGTAAACGCAATCAGCAGCGGCGACAAGGTCGAGAGCATCACACCTGTCGAAAAGAACGGGGCCGTTGCCGGATATACCGTCAAGTTCAAGAATGCAGGCAGCGTCACTGTCTACAACAACCCGGCAGCCATCACTGTAGGGGAAGACAACGGCAGCTACTACTGGAAGACTGGAAGTGAGTGGCTCAAGGATGCGGATGGCAACCGCATAGGCATTGTTGGAGAAAACGCAGCCGTGCCGCAGTTCAAGATTGAGAATGACAACCTGTTGTATTCTGTTGACAACGGCGCGAACTGGAGCAATGCCGGCAGCGTGGCAAAGAATCTTATTGAAAGTGTGACTGAAGATGCAGCGGCAGTGTATTTCAAGCTCGCAGGCGGACAGACCATCACTCTCCCCAAGGAGCAGGCATTCTCAATTTCTTTCTCAGGCTGCCCGCAGTCGATGAAAGCCGGTGAAACCGCCACTGTTACTTATTCAGTGACAGGAGCAACCGACAATATCTTCATCAGAACATACACTCAGGCAGGCTGGAAGGCAGTCATCAGTGAGACTTCAGCGTCGGCCGGGACAATCGCTGTCACCGCACCGGACCCAATCACAGAATTCCCTGTGCTCGTGCTTCTCTCTGACAACAAGGGCAAAGCGGTTGTAACAGCCATTCCTCTGGGAAGTGCAGACCACGGAGGTGACACACCCGACACTCCAGACACACCCGATGTTCCGGACGAGCCCGTGGAGGACCCAGTCCTTACAACATCCCTCACAGCATATGAGGTTTCATACGAAGGCGGTGACATATCTGTAACCGTTTCAACCAACCTCGACTATACCGTATCAGTCAGCGAAGAGTGGATCCACGCCGAAGACACAAAGGCAGTACGAGAGGATGTCCTCTCATTCTTCGTGGACGAGAATGATTCATACGAATCACGCACCGCCACCATCACATTTGCAAAAGACAGCTACTCGGCATCAGTGGTTGTACTCCAGGAAGGCAAGCCCGGAAGCGAAGATCCCTCTGACCTCCCCTACAGCCACGATCTTTCAGCAAACGGCATCGCCAACTGCTACATTGTCATCGAGGCCGGCGACGACTATTCATTCGAATGCAAGTATTACGGAAACGGCCAGGACGGTATCCTTGAGTGCGAAGACGACCCCGACGGCGTTGAGTTCCACACCGACGATGCCTCCATCTCATCTGTAGGCAAGCCTGCTGCTGCAGACGTCATCTGGCAGAAAGACGCCAACAACCAGAACACCACCACCATGATAACCGATGTCAAGTATGACAAAGACAAGAAGGTCATCACTTTCAAGTCTGACGGAACAAAAGGAAATGCAATCATCGGTGTGTATGACAAATACGACGAACTTCTCTGGAGCTGGCACATCTGGTGCACCGAGATGCCGAAGAGCATCAAGTATTATTCTTCATGTTATGAAGTCGACTATTATGTGATGGACCGAAACCTCGGAGCCACATCATGCGACGCAGCAGACGGAAGGAAGACTTTCGGAGCACACTACCAGTGGGGCCGCAAGGATCCGTTCCTCCTTCACGCAGGATGGAGAGACGACATGGTCGACAATCCCGACAACTCTCTCTATTCAGCCATAACGATGCCCGACAAGGCTTTCAGGGGTGAGACACGCTCCAACGACTGGATGGGCACCCGCAGCAACCACACAAACCACTACCTCTGGGGCAACTGCGAAGCAGAGGAGATTGTTGAAACTGCAGAAACAGTGAAGACAATCTACGACCCCTGCCCCGCCGGTTATATGGTTCCTTCCACAGATGTATTCCAGGACCTCTCTCCTGATGACATACAGACAGCCGAGCAGGGCTTCTATGTGGCTGCCGCCGACGGACAGCAGCTGTTCTTCCCCTATGCCGGTATCGGTGACAAGGGTGACAACGGACACACATACGACGGATGGTACGCATACTGGGGAGAAAGCCCCGCACAGTCTGGAAAGTCAGACTCCATCTGCCACGGCACACTCACATTCTCATGCTGGTTCAACGCCTGCGCGCACACATTCGGCACAGGTCCGGCAGCATCAGGTTCCCCCGATGGAGGTTCAGGCATGTCAATCGACACTGCAATACCCCAGGCTTATTCTAACGGTCAGGACATCGCCGTCCACATCAGCCCCAATTTCATAGACTACTGGGGCCAGTACTTCAGCGGCTATCTCCGCCCCACCCTCAGAAGCGTGCGCTGCGTGAGAATCCCTTCTGCAGAATAATTAAAAAAAAATAATATCTTTGTAATCAGAATTCAAACCTAATAACTAACAGTATTATGAAAAAATTCCTTTTTGTAATCGTTGCTCTCGTAGCAGGCGCAATCTCTATGAATGCAGCCAACTACACTGTTGACGACGCATCAATCGACGCATTGTTTGAGAATGCAGAAATGGTTGAGGCTTCTGCAGCAGCAGAGACAGCAGCTGTTCTCACTTCAGGCAGCAACACCACCATCATCGCATGGGTTATCGACACCATCGGACTCGGCTTCTTCGGAATCCACCGCATGATTCTCGGTTCCACCAACCTGATGTGGCTCATCTACACCATCACAGCCGGCGGTATCTTCGGTATCGTTCCTCTGGTTGACTGGGTTGTGCTGCTCATTGACGTTGTAAACGGCACAGACTCTTACATCGGCAATCCCAAATTCCTGATGTGGGCATAACTGCTATGACAGTACTGAAAACTATGATGAGGCCGCTCGGCCTCATCATTTTTTTAAGCTTTGCACTTCCACTGGGAGCGCAGCAGAGAGTTTCTGCCGATGTAACTGTGAAACAGGTACAGAACGGCAGGGCCAGCACCACCACAAAAAGTGTCTGCTGCACGAATGACGGCCGCATGGTAGCCATCACCCGTACAAAAGAAGGGAAGCTTTACGTATTCACCAACATCCAGGGTGAAACGCGCATCTACAATCAGGCGCGCAACGAAGTGATGTCCGACAACAGCGGATCGGTCACCTCGACCGACGAACTCCTGCAGGTGTTCCTCCTGCAGAGAATCGATGACATGGGCTTCACAAGCCTGGGGTACAACCTGGTGAAGACAGAGCACGAAGGTGCTAACCTCAAGAAGATCTTCGAACCGAAGAACAAGGCGGCACAGTGCGCCCGCATCGAGCTGGTGATGCAGGACTACCTTCCCATATACTGTGCATATCTCGACCGCAAGGGGAAAGTGATTACAAAGACATACTATTCGAAGTATGAACTCACCGACCGATTTATGTTCCCCCACAGAGTCACCGAAGTCACATATCTCAACGCAAAGGACTCTGTAGTGAAGCTCGACCTCTATTCCAACATAAAGGTCAACACTCCAGACCCCGCGTTCGACATCACAATTCCAGCCGACGCTAAAATCATCACAACAGCAAAATAAGACATACGATGCACAGGGTGCTGAAGGTCATACTTGTTGCGGCGCTTGCCCTGTCTGCGGCAGGCAGAACCGCACTGCTGGCTCAATCAGAGCACTGGCCCGACTCAAGCAGCATGTACATCCGCGCAACCGACGCAATAGCACGCCAGACAGGTGCCGGGCGATCCTTCTCCCCTGCATCGAACTACTACCTGCCGGCAGCAGTGAACCGGTTCGGCGTCATCGGCGGCATCCTGTCCACTTTCGACCGCATCAACCGCAGCGGACGCATAGGGATGGCCGCCCAGAACGACTCGTTCCGTGACCCTTCCGACCACCTTCTGCACGAAAGTTTTGAAGCATACAGTTTCAAAAAAAGTTCCGAGGCAGAACAAACACCCCTTCACATAGAAATCACCCCCATCGCACCCGGCAGCGGCAATGCCGGCGGCGACTGGTCATTCATAAACTACCTCCTGGAATCGGGGATGAAGCGCGACGCTGCGGCAATCCTCTTCCAGAACGGGATATACGCCCCATCAGACACACTCAACTATCTCCGCGGCCTGACTGCATATTACCTCAGGGATTTCGGCACGGCATCGTATTACCTCGGCTGCGTCGGGCAGACCTCTCCCCTTTTTGACCAGGCATTCTTCCACTCCACAGCCTCATTGATGGAGCTTGGATGCAACGCCCAGTCAGTGGCACTGCTGAACAGCTACAACGGCGCCCGCAGTGACCTTAAGCGGCTGCAGCTCGAAGCCGCATCGCTTCTTAAAGATGACTATTCTGATTATCTGGAGTATTCCGGTTCCTCATCGGGAACCACATCATACTCTGTAATGCAGGCAGAACAGGCTCTTGCTAGAATCTACTCCGACCGCACAGGTGCGAAAGAGAAAAAGCCGTGGATCGCAGCAACCGCCTCAGCCATTGTTCCGGGTCTCGGCAAAGTGTATGCAGGCAACCTGTCAGAAGGAATAGCATCATTTCTGGTGGTTGGCTCGTTTGGCGCAGTCACAGCCGAATGCATCTCCAAGAAAGGATGCGGCGACTGGCGCAGCATCACCTTCGGTGCCATCGGGGCACTCTTCTACCTTGGCAACATATACGGCAGTTATTTTTCTGTCGAACGCATAAACTCCTACACCCATGAAGCTCAGAACCAGGCTATTATGTATAATATCCACGTTCCTCTGCGCTCTGTTCTCCGCTAGCGCGCAGGAGACCGCAAGGATTGCAGGAAGCCTGTTCGACCACGGTGAATGGGCTCTCGCGGCAGCATACTATGAAAAGCTGGCGTATGAAGATGCCACGCAGGCACCGGATGCGCTTGAGAAAAAGGCGCGCTGCTACATCAACCTCAACTCCTTCAGCGAGGCGGCATCCACTCTGGAACGCATCCCCATGCGCAGCATATCTGCAGAAGAGAGGTGCGGCCTGCTTCATGAGAAGGCCCTTGCCAACCATCTGGCAGGGAACAGCGAAAGTGCCGCCACATATCTTGACGAAGCATTTGCGATTGACTCGCTGTCTGGCAACATGCTCCTCGCTTCGCTCATATACAACGAATGTTTCCGCTTCGATGACGGACTCCGCTGTGTCCGCCGCCACCTCCGCAGCACAGGAGCCGATGCCAGAACATACCGTGACGTGGTCAATCTCTACGAAAAGGCCCCGCGCCGGCACAATGAAAACACCGCACTGGTTCTCTCCATCATCCCCGGGCTGGGGCACTTCTATTCCGGGGCATGGGAGGAAGGAGCGCTGAGCCTTGCCCTGAACGGAATAGTCATAACTTTCGGAGTCACCCAGGCGGCGGGTAAAATGTTTGTCACCGCACTTCTCGGCGCCGGAATCCCGCTCACATATACCTATATGGGCGGCAACAGCCGCGCTGTGGAGCTGGTTGATGAGCGCAACACTGCAAAAATCTCTGAATTCAACCTCAAACTGATTTCTCTTTTGTAGATTTGCGCCCAGATGAAACATTTGCGCACAATCATATCATTTGCGGCTGCAATCTGCCTCCCGCTGCTTCTGGCCGCACAGGGGCATCCAGTCACGCATGATTTCCTGATGGGGCGCACACATTATGAAGAAGACACCTGCTTTGTACCCATAAGCCGCGCATACACCCGCCTTGCGTATGAATACTCATTCATACAGAAAGAGACCTACGCGGCATATCTCAAAATGCGTCAGGCTGCGCAGACCGACGGAATCACCCTTAATGTTACGTCGGCATCGAGAAACTTCTGGGTGCAGAAATTCATCTGGGAGCAGCGCTGGCAAAGGAACAGAGACCTGACAGGTCCGGAACGCGTGAGGAAAAGCCTGCAGTACATCTCGATGCCTGGCACATCACGCCATCACTGGGGCACCGACATGGATTTCTGCAGCAAAGAGCTGGCCTTCTGGCAGAGCGAGACCGGGCGGCGCACATACAGCTGGCTGAAGAAGAATGCCGGCCGTTTCGGTTTCTTTCAGCCATATACATCAAAAGCCGGCGGCCGCACCGGTTATGAAGAAGAGAAGTGGCACTGGAGCTACGCTCCGCTGGCAGACATCTACACTGAAGCCTACCGCACAATGATATCTCCCAACGAGATCAGCGGATTTGCAGGAGCGCACGAAACCGCTGACATAGACATCATTGGTCTGTATGTGTGCGGAATAGAGAACGAAGATTATATCCCTCCTGTTCCGGAGGTGAGCGACAAAGGGTTGTTCAAAGCCCTGCCCCTATTTCAGGAAAACAAAGAAGACAGCAAGCACCAGGCAGCCGAAAGCTGCTATGTGATTCCACTGAATGGGCTGGTTCTTGAAGACAAGTGACACAATCACAGTGAACACCGTGAGAGAAATCACCTCCTGAATCACCTTGAGCTGCATCAGGTTGAACGGGCCGCCGTTGATGGTGGAGCCTATGCGGTTCGCGGGAATCATGAAGGAGTACTCGAACAGGGCGACTCCCCATGACATGAGGATGATGACCACCAGTGGCCAGTCTTTCGCCGCGGGCACAATCTCGGGAAGCTTGAGCTGACCGTACCAAGCGAAAGTCATGAATACGTTGGATACACAAAGAAGAAGGATTGTCCAGATTGCCTGCATTGTCTGATTTGTTTTTGCGGCGGCAAAGATATAAAAAAATAGCGCCTCGCGGCGCTATTCATTTATTAGAATATTTTTACAAGTTGCTTACAACTTCAAAGTAGATGTTTCCGTCAACGACTGCACTCTTGAACAGGATGTTGTCTACCTTATAGTAAGTCTCGCCCCCCACAACAATCTCTTCGTAATCTTCAGGTATCTCAGTTACCAGTGCACCGATGGGAGCTTCGATCACTACATATTCGTTACCGTCAAGGATGTAGAAGACACCGTCGTTGTAGTAGTAGTTCACGTTGTCTGCAGCGTAGCTCATCTCATTTGCGTTCCTGACAACGTATGAAGTGTTGACTGCGGCGTATGCTCTTGCAAGTTCTGCGGCCCTCTCGGCTCTTCTGATATCGTTAATCACAGTGTTGACCCAGATGCGTGCAAGGGTGAAGTTGAACATTGCAACTGCTATGCGTTCACCGAAGGGAGGTCTCACGATGATGTAGTCTCCGCGGTAGCGGCGGTACCAGATGCCTCCGTAGTTATAGTACTTATGGCCTCTGTAGCGAACCACGCGTGCTCCGAAAGGAATTTCGTGGATGCGGTAGCCGTAGTTGTGATGGCCGATGTGATAAGGTGCGATCATGGGACGGTCATTCACGTAAGGATGATGCCAGTGTCCCATGTCGGCACGGGGTGCCACGTGGCTGTTCATGTGCACTGCGTTGTTGCTGACATGCATTTCAGCCTTGCCGCTGTTTGAGATGTGCATCTCGTTGCGTGCCGCATTCGCGCTGCGGTTTACGTTCACATTGCGGCTTACTGAAGCAGAGCCTGCCGCGCGTACAGCCGAACTGCTGTTTGAAGCAGCCTTGACGTTGGCAGAGCTGCTGCGCACTGCGCTGGCGCTGCGGCTTACGTTTGCACTGCGGTTCACTGATGCTGATGAACTGCCGGCACTTGAAGAAGTGCTGCGGCTCACGTTTGCACTGCGGCTTGCTGATGCAGCGCTTGATGAGCGTACTGCCGAGCTATTGCCGGAAGCTGCCTTAACACTTGCAGAGCTGTTGCGCGATGCGTTTACGCTGCCTGCGTTTGCAGAGCTGTTGCGCACTGCGCTGGCACTGCGGCTTACGTTTGCACTGCGGTTCACTGATGCTGATGAACTGCCGGCACTTGAAGAAGTGCTGCGGCTCACGGCTGCAGTGCCGCGGGAATTGTTTGCAGCAGAGCGAGAGACACTGCCGGCATTGCTGCGGACAGTTTCAGTAGCGTGGTTTGAAGAATTTGAAACTCTTCTTTGTCCCCATGCCTCGTTGCCAAGGGTTGCAAACATCACTAAGATGCTGAGGACAAATGCAAATCTTACAGTTCTTTTCATGATCTTAGTGTTTTTGTAATTGTTAGTAATACGTACAGCGTATGTATTTAGCAACAGGTGTGCCAAAAATAAAGAGTGCGGTTAGCAAATAGTTTTATACCTTTGTAGATTATCACACGATTATAACCATAAAACAACTATACTATGCAACTTGAAGGAAGAAGACAAAGCAGCAACGTTGAAGACCGCAGAGGCTCTTCAGCAGGTAAAATCGGCGGAGGCATCGGACTCGGAGGCGCCATCATCGTAGGACTCATCCTGCTTCTCACAGGACAGGATCCGACACAGGTGCTGAGCTACATCAATGAAGGTGACATAACATCCGGTCAGACCACCGAATATATCGAAAGTGCGGAAGACAAGGAGCTTTATGAATTCGCATCAGTGATCCTTGCCGGCACGGAGGATGTATGGAGCGCGATTTTCAAGCAGAACAACCTTGAATATATTCCACCGAAACTTGTGATTTTCGACGGTGCCGTCCAGTCAGGCTGCGGCGGAGCCACTGCACAGTCAGGTCCCTTCTACTGCAGTGCAGACCAGTGTGTATATCTTGACCTCTCATTCTTCAAGGATATGCAGAGACAGCTCGGGACAAGCGGCGACTTTGCGTGGGCATACGTCATCGCACACGAAGTGGGTCACCATGTGCAGTATCTTCTCGGCACTCTCAACCAGGTGAACCAGAAAAGAGCAAGGGCATCCGAGAAAGAAGCCAACAAGCTCAGCGTGCGTCTGGAGCTCCAGGCAGACTTCTACGCAGGAATCTGGGCATACTACGACAACAAGAACTACCGCTCGCTTGAGACTGGTGACATCGAGGAAGGTCTGAACGCCGCCACCGCAATCGGTGACGACCGTCTGCAGAAACAGGCATACGGCCGCACTGTTCCAGATTCATTCACACACGGAACAAGTGCCCAGCGCACAAAGTGGCTCAAGAAAGGTCTTACCACAGGTAATCCTGCACTTGGCGACACATTCTCACCCAACTATAACGACCTGTAGGCATGAGGCGCACACTTCCGCTGGTATGTGCCGCGCTGCTGCTGTCCGGGTGTACCGGATACAGCCAGCTTGATGTTGACAACCTTCAGCACAGGCTTGACAGTCTTTCCGCCGAGGTTGACAGAGCCACAGAGATATTTGACAATCTTGAGATAGACCAGCCACACCAGGAGCCGGGCGAAAGGCCGGCTCTGGAAATCATCGCCAACGGTTTCAGCTATGAAAATTCATCCGTAGATAACTACAGGAAGCTCGCAGAAGCCGGGTTCACTGTTGTAAGCCAGTACATGGGGCACAGTGTGGAGCTGAACCGCACGGCAATGGATGCCGCCGACAAGGCCGGCATGAAGGTCATGATATCACTTCACGATTTCGTGTATGGCTACTGGGTAGACCATCTGAGTGCCAGCTTCGAACAGGTGAAGACATACATCGACGGGGTGAAGGACCATCCTGCGCTCTGGGGATATTCGTTTGCCGACGAACCCAAGGTGCTGCACCAGATAGAAGGCATCAGGGCGGTCAAGGACTATATGCTGCAGCTTGACACCGACCATGTCTATTTCTGCAACATTGCGGGGTGCAACGCTTCTCTCCCCTTCTTCACCTACGGTATCAGCCAGGACGACATGGATTTCTACTACAACCAGTACGTGCAGAAGTTCGGAGCGAACTACATCAACAACTACCAGGACTATCTGGACCACTATATGAACACCACACAGTGGGACTTCATCTGCTTCGACAGTTACCCGCTGGATCTGGCCGCTCCGAAAGTTGAGACCAAATTCTACGAGTCGCTGGAATATGTATCCGACGAGGCGGAGAAGTTTGGAGTGCCGATGTGGGCGTATCTTGCATCGGGTGTCTGGAACAGTGTGATGCCCGCTCCCACCGAGGAAGGAATCAAGTACCAGATGTACACATGCCTTGCATACGGTGCTCAGACAATCTGCTATTACGCGTATGAGGGCAATGAGCAGAACCCTCTTACTCCAGACGGAAGATATACAGAGGTATATGACCATGTGAAAGCCACAAACCTGGAGGCGAACAAACGTGCTTTCATCTTTACAGGCGGAAAAGTGGAGGGAGTCTGGCACACTGCAGATGTCCCAAACCGAGCCAGAAGATTCAGCAATTCAGTTCTTCCCGAGGAAGTCGGTTCGCTCGAGGCAGAGAAGGCCGCGCTGGTGTCTGTCATAAGCAACAACGGTCACCGGTATCTCGTGGTGGTGGGCAGAACCCCGTATGAAGACAATATCGTGACCATCGATTTTTCAGAGATGGTGTCTCATATTGACAAAGAAGGCAGTTTTGCATACGTGTTGCCCGGAAGCTACAGGTATCTGCTTAAGAAGGGCGAAGCATTGACATTCCAGATCAATTAGTACAGGACGATGAGAAAGACTTACACATTATTGGTCATGATATGTGCAGCCTTGCTTGCTGCCTGCACCGACTACACTGAGATTCTTACAGATATCGAAGAGAAGATCGACGACATTGAAGAGACTGAGTCAGGGTTGTTTGTGTCACTTGACGGACTTCAGGCTGTCATTGATGCAGTCTCTGACGGGGACGTGCTCACCGATTTCACACCTGTATCCGATGGATCGAGGATAACAGAATATTCTTTCACTTTCGTGAATGCCGGCAACATTGTGATCGAGAACAGGCGGGCACGCGATGGAGGAAAGATTATCCGCAGCATTGAACAGGACAGAGGGAAGATAGTAATCACCCTTTTCAACGGCAGGCTTCTCATATTCGATGTTCCAGCCATCCACACTCCCGACGGGATTCCTGAAGCTGAAGAGCCGGACTATACCTTCGAGGTTACGGAAGAGTGTCCGATAATGGATTACAAGGGTGGAACTGCCACGATAAAACTCACCACTGACATTGAATATGAAGTGGACTGGGACCCGGCCGCCGACTGGCTTGAAATAGTTGAGTCAAAGGCTGTTCACGAAGATGCCGTGACATTCACGGTGAGTGAGAACACATCATTCAACCCCCGTTCCGCTTATGTATCATTCGAATCGGGAGAATATACCGTAAGGACATATATCAGGCAGGAAGGACGCGCCGCCACTGATGCAGACAAGTTCAATCTCAGCATAAACGGCACTTCGAACTGCTACATCGTGACTTCTGCCGGCGACTGGTGCTTCGAAGGAGATGTGATGGGATGCGGGCAGAGCGGCATATATGAAGGCAATGACAGCGGATTCCACACTCATGAAGCATATCTGGAACCCAAAGAGGCTGAAATCGTATGGTGCCAGAACGATGTCATAAGCGACGTGAGGTATGAAGACGGTCTGGTCCATTTCCATGCATCAGGCAACAAAGGCAATGCGCTTGTGGCAGTCCTTTCCAGAGGAACCATCATCTGGAGCTGGCACATCTGGTGTACCGACGCTCCCGCAGAGGTGGATCTTACAGACAGCTGCGGCAGGACATTCACCGTTCTTGACCGCAATCTGGGTGCGGTGACAGCGGAAGGCGGCAAGGATGCATACGGTCTGTATTACCAGTGGGGCAGAAAAGACCCGTTCGACCCTGCGGTAGTGGTGAAAAGAATGTATGTAAGTTCAACTCTCAAGAACACGTTCAAATACCCCGACCGTGCATTCTCCGCCACAAATTCAGACTGGTGCTCGATTCCGGGCAACAATTATCTGTGGGGCAACCCGCACGCCGAATATATTGCAGAGCCCGAATCACTCAAAAAAACCATCTATGACCCCTGCCCTGCCGGCTATATGGTCCCCTGCACAGACGTATTCTGTGACATCACAGCCGACATGGTTGATTTCTCATCTGCAACAGAATGCCTGATAAAGGCAGACGGAGGAAAGCACATCCGCATGCCCTATGCGGGACGCGTCTCGTTCAACTGCTACGACTACAGCATCGAGAGTGCGCCTGTGACAAACTCTGACGGTACGGTTGACGACGGCCTCTGGGCCACCGTATGGACTTCGCACAGCGACTGGTTCGCCCCCACCAATCAGATCACATCTGGAAGGGCTTTCAGATTGGGCAAGGAGTGTAACGACACCAGACTCGACGGCCCCGCCTTCTATTCCGAAGACCGCGCCCGCTGCCTGCCCGTAAGATGCGTCAAGTGCTTCTGCGGACAATAGCCGGTATCATTGCCAAACAATAAGGTCGGTCTCCTGACGGGGACCGACCTTATTGTTTCAGTCTTCTGATCTCTGAAAGACTACTCTGTAAGGTCAACAACTGCTGCCTCGGGAGCATTCTTCTTGACAGAAGCGATACCGTTCTCCATAGTCTTTACAGAAGCATACATTTGGCTTGCACCGATCACCTGGCCGTTAGAAGCCTTGAGGTTGAAGTAAGGTTTGCCGTTCTTTGCCTCTTTGCGCTCGAATCTTGCGTCTTCAAGGCAGTTTTTCTTTACTGACTCAACACCGTTGAGGCATGCTGCTTTTGTTTTGTATCCCTCGCTTGTGAGGATTACCTGGCCGTTAGTGGCTTTAAGGTTGAACTGAACTTCGCCGTTTTTGCGGAGTGTGATTTCAAATTTACCCATAATTGTATTTTTTAGAATTTTAAGTTGAATGAACAAAGTTAAGAAATAGTAAAGACATTGTCAATAAGGCAGAAATCTAGATCTTCAAATAATTTTTCCTTGTCGATGTGCTGCCCTATGAATACGATCTTCTGCATCCTGTCGCCCACCTCGTCATCCCAGTCTTTCATGAAGTCGGGATCTTCCTGTGCAATCTTTTCCAGATCCTCCTCAGGAGCCGTTGCGTACCAGTAACCGACCTCGCTCAGCTTCTTCTGCTGGCCGGCACTTTCAAAGAGATATGACATGTCATTGTCGTCTGCAAACCAGCATACGCCTTTCGAACGGATTATGCTGTTGTCCCACTTCCTTGCTATGAAACTGTCGAATTTATTGATGTCGAACGGACGGCGGCGGTAATACACGAACGTGCGGATACCATATTCCTCGGCCTCACCTTCATCGTGATGGTGGTGATGGTGGTGGTGATGCCCGTGCTCCTCATGCTCTTCATGATCTTCATGATCTTCATGACCGTGGTGATGCCCGTGCTCCTCTTCCTCATCTTCATCATCGTCGTCATCATCGTGATGGTCCATCTCCTGGATCCACGCCGCTGAAGTGGCCACTTTCGAGAAGTTGAAAAGGTTTGTGTGCAGAAGTGAGTCAAGGTCCACATCGCAATAGTCGCACTCCACAATCTCCGCCTTCGGCTGGAGGGCGCGGATTATCGCCTTTATATGTTTCAGTTCTTCAGGATCTACTTCAGAAGCCTTGTTGAGCAATATCTTGTTACAGAACTCAATCTGCTGGATAATCAGGTTCTCGATATCCTCCTCGTCCAGATTCTGCTTCTGGAGGTTTGAACCGCACGCAAATTCATCTTTCATACGCAGTGCATCCACCACTGTCACAATACAGTCAAGGAACGGTATGCTGACTTTTGTAAACTCGGGGCTGAGGCTCGGGATAGAGCATATAGTCTGCGCGATGGGAGCCGGCTCGCATATTCCGCTCGCCTCAATCACAATATAGTCAAATGCATCCATTGCTATGAGGTCGTTTATCTGCTCCACAAGATCCATCTTGAGTGTGCAGCAGATACAGCCGTTCTGCAACGACACGAGGCTGTCGTCCTTCTTGCCTACCACTCCCCCCTTTGCAATCAGGCTGGCGTCGATATTGACTTCGCCCAGATCATTCACAATAACTGCGAACCTGATGCCCTTGCGGTTGCTCAGGATCGTGTTCACCAATGTGGTTTTTCCGCTGCCGAGATATCCGGTCAGCAATAGAATCGGTGTCTCTTTCATCTCTCTTTCCGTTAAAAAAATGATTTTGTAAATATAGTCATTATCCGCCAATAATAGCCAGGAGTTTTTTTGATGTTCCACAATATTTACCGAATAGCCTGCATTTTCCCGGAACTGCCTCTTTTCCGCTCTACTTTTGCATCGGACAAAATGAAAGAGATATGAAGCGATTGAGAAGAAGTCTGACCGGCATTGCCGCGGCCCTGCTGTTTTGTTGCAGCGCCTCTGCAGCCGACACCGGCTGGGCAGTATCCACCGACCTTGCGGCGTGGGCCCGGCTCTGCACAATAAATGCAGGAATACACCATGCATCAGGCGCGCACACAAGCGCAGGATGCACAATAGAATACAATCCGTTCGAATTCAAAACCGGAGAGTCCGTCCCACTGAGGATGCGCTGCATCACCCCACAACTATTTTTATGCATCTGGCCGGGCTCTCCTTTCGACGGATTTTATGCAAAGGGCAAGGTTCTCTGGTCTGCCTACAATGCAGCCGGAATCAAGGCAGACTCTTTTCCCGAAGGCACACTGGCGGGAGCCGGAGTGAGTGCCGGGTACTGCCGCCGGCTTGGAGACCGGTTCGCATTGTCTGCAGACATCGGCACTACAGCATACCATCATAACACCACATACTACGCAGGGGCACACTGCGGCCGCATTCTGGACCGTAAAAAAGGGTTTGGTCTGTTTCCTCTGGACTGTTCTTTATCAATCATCTGTGTAATTCATCGTTAGACCATGTCAAGAGTTCTTCATCTATGCTTGCTATACTTATTCCTGATGTGTTCCTGCATCAGGGAAGACCGCTCTGTGTGCCCCTGCTTTCTTCATGTGGATATGACAGAACTTGACACAGGAGCAATACACAGGATGGACCTGATGCTTTTTGAAGAAGGTGTATTCAGCGGCACGCATACAGCATGGCCAGCTGCGTTCGGGGAAGAAATCATCATCCCGGTGAGCAGGAATGAGCTTCAGTTCTGTGCCTGGGGAAATCTGGAGAGTTCACAGCTGGACCCTGCACAGCAGACAATACATCTGCCCGGCGGACGGGACAGCGTCTGGCTTTTCAGGCAGACAGTACGCACTGACTGCGAAGACGTTTACATAAAAATCGCTCCGGAAAGGCAGTTCAAACCAGTGGTCATACTGCTGCGCGGGCAGATATCAGGCATAAGCGGTGTGCACACCATGATAACCGGCATAGACAACACCTTCTCATTCGGAGGAGACGTGCCGGCGGGCAGTCCCGGGCAGCTTGTGCCGCAGCTTGTCAGATCGCCCGCAGAAGGCAATGATTATTATCAGTTCCAGACACTTATCACAAGGCAGGCCGAAACGGCGAAGGCCATGCTCAGGCTTGAATTCATCTCTGAAGGAGAACAGCGTACCGGGGAGTACGATGTGGGCAGGCTGCTGCTTGAAGCCGGTGAAGACCTTACGAAAAGCGACGGGCGGCCGATTGTGATAGACATTGTACTGGGATCTTCGTCGGCATTCATCTCCATAAGCACTGACGGCTGGGTCAGACATGACACTTTTGAAATAACTCTATAAAACCATGAAAATGAAAAAGCTGGTATGTTTCATATTAATTATGGCGGCAATTGCCGCATGTGGACGGAAGGACAACCTTCCGAATGACAGCGTGACTGTCTTCTTCAGGTTGGACAACACCCTCACAAAAGGACTTGCAGTCGACGCCGACTGCATATCAGACTGCTGTGTGATGGCATACGACCGCAACGGCAATCTGGTCACAGGGGAATACTGCCCCGACGGTCCTCTGACCTCGATGTCGCACCAATTTGCAAGAGGAGCGGAATATATTTTCTATTATGTATGCAACATCGGTGACATCACTCACAACGCAGAGTTCACCCGCGAGTCGAACCTGGCGTCCTATCAGTACCGAATCAGCGACTATTCGGAAATAGTCAACGGTGCCGGAGCGGTTCCGATGTCTGGGCACAGCGGGTATATTCCTGTGAGTGACGGCGTTGACGTAGAGATCGGTCTTACAAGGTGCGTGGCACTCATATCGATTCAGATTGACGACAGCGCCCTGCGGAATGCTTCCATGACAATAAACTCAATGAAAATAAAGAACACGCCGTCGAAGGTTGCTCTTTTTGAGGATTCCCGGGCCGGTTCTGACGGAGACTGCTTCACTGACGGTGACCGCGCGGACAGCGGCGACATAGTCCTGCTCAACAACGGAGGCGAGGTGAGTTTTTACATGTTTGAGAACGACCAGGGGGTGCTCTTGCCCGACAACCATTCAGACAGCACCAAATATTTTGAAGAAGGTAGCGACAACGAAGAGAAGTGCAGCTATATTGAATTCTCCGGGGACTATTATTCTGACAGGGGAATGATTCTGAAGGGCGGATTCACCTACAGGTTCTACCTCGGCGGCAACCAGACTTCCGACTTCAGCGTATGCAGAAACATGCATTATGTGATACGCATCTTTCTGACTGACAACGGCGCTCTCGGCTCGGACTGGAGGATTGATGCAGACATCCGCTCAATAATGATCTCGTCATTGAACATATATCCGGAGACATACACGTTCGACGGCACCGGACTCACCACCGATCTCATAGCGTATGTATCCCCGGCGTCCCCAGATCGGTATGACGTAATCTGGTCAAGCGACAACCCTTCCGTCGCCACTGTCGACAACGACGGGGGCGTCACCAGCGTGGGATATGGCACAGCAACCATCACCGCCACACTTGCCGAATTCAGCAGGTTCAGCGCCACCTGCACCATAACAGTCAACGGCAGCACCGACCCTGTCGTGCCGGTCGATCCGCCGGTTGTCAGCCCAGTCTCCGAAGTGTTCGCAGAAAGTTCCGAGTATTATGTGGCGCTGAATGATACTATTCACGTCAACACATTTCTGAAGAGGGAGGACGGCAGCCTCGAACCCATATCAAGCCGTTTCTACTACGACATGTCGTCGACAGGTACCGGATTCGCCATCTCACTTGAAGACAATGTCATTCAGGGAGAAGGTCTGGGCGATGTAAAGATGTATTTCACATACGACGGTCACAGAAGCCCGTCGATCACAGTCCATGTCACAGATCCTAATTCACACACTCATATTTTCAACTAACAACTAAAACCAACAAAACATGAAAAGAAATCTTATTATGATTGCTCTGGCAGGTGTACTGGCAGTTACATCCTGCAACAAGATGGACAATTCGGCAAATGAAGACCATGGCGGGAAAGTAAAAGTCAACTTCTCTCTCGGAATGGCCACCAAGGCCACCTCTGGCATCGACGACGACGCCATCAACTCTGTCTATGTATTTGCATTTGACGGCAACCGCCTGGACGGGTCGGCAAGCATCACAAATGCGAATTCCGGTGCGATAGAGGTCACCCCCGGCGAGCGTCACTTCATTGCAGTCGTCAACCCCAACTCCGAGTTCACATTCAACGCAGTATCGACCCCGACCGCAATGCTTGCACTTGTATCTACCCTTTCCAACGAGGGGCTTGCAGATATGGTGATGATTGGTGAGAGCACAGTGACCATTTCCGATGCCACCACAAACGTTCCGATCAGCGTAAAAAGACTTGTCAGCAAGATCAGCGTAAGCTCGCTTACCTTTGCCCTCACAGGAGCAAACGAAGGAAAGACAGTCAGTGATGTGGAAGTCTACATCAAGAACTATCCCTCGACCTGCGCATACGACGGCACTCCGGGGACAAGCTACACCACCGGACTCCTGGCCGATAACAAAGACACTTTCGAAGTCTGCGACAGCTATGGCGACATTGTCAGCGGCAGCAATGCTGTCACAGGGCACCAGTTCTTCTGCTATCCGAGGACCACAGACTCAAAGGTAACTGACGGAAACTGCATCCGACTCTGCGTAAAAGGCACAATCGACGGTCAGGACTACTACTGGTCACTTCCTGTAAACAACGGAGACACCTGGAAAGCCGATGCATTCGATTCGTCCGACACTGCACACTACGGAGTGGCGCGCAACCATTCATACGACTATGCCATCACCATCACAAAGGCAGGTATTCCCGGCGGCACAGGTGACGACGACCCCGAGAATCCCGGTGACGGAGGCGACCCTGCCGACGACCACGACCTTACCACAAACGAACTCACTTACACTCTTACAGTATTGCCTTTCGTGGAGGTTGCGAGTCAGACAGTAACTTTCTAAAGAGTAATCTCACCGGCGAGGGAAAGATTCATTTTAAGGCAAATTTCAGATTGAGACAAGCCTTCGCCCAGAAGATACATAAGTTTTGTGAGAGCGGCTTCGACTGTGCTGTCGAGGCCGCTTATTACACCTGCGTCAAGCAGGCCGCGGCCGGTTCTGTATTTTTCCATCTGAACAAAGCCAGTGGCACACTGTGAAATGTTGACTATGACCTTGCCATTGGAGACCGCCTCGCTCAAAGACTCTTCAAGCCAGCCGTTCCGAGGTGCATTTCCAGAGCCGAATGTTCTGAAAATCACGCCTTTCACTGCATCATTCTTCAGAACTCCGTCAACGATTTCACGCCCCAGGCCGGGGAAAAGTGACAGAATTATGATTGACGGATCCATCTTGTAGTGCGGATTCAGCCTGCTGTCGGGATTGAAAGGTCTGATGTACTCGGGAAAATAGGTGATTTCGGTGCCGGAACGGGCCAGCAGAGGATAGTTGTTGGAAGAGAATGCGGCCAGGTTGCTGGCGCTGATTTTGGTGGACCTGCAGCCGCGCATCAGTTCTTCATGGAAATAGATGCACACTTCAGGCACCATGGGATGCCCGTTACTGTCCTTTGCAGCAGCGATCTCAATGGCTGTGATCATATTCTCCTTCGCGTCTGTGCGGAGCGAATGGATGGGAAGCTGGCTTCCCGTAAGTATCACAGGTTTGTTCAGCCCTTCCAGCATGAAGCAGAGCGCAGAAGCAGTAAAGGCCATTGTATCAGTACCATGAAGGATTACGAATCCATCATACATATCATAATTGTCTGCGATCACCTTCACAATCTTTCCCCAGATTTCCGGATTCATATCGGAAGAGTCGATCGGTGACTCGAACGAGAATGTATCTATTTCAGCGCTGCACTGCTCCATCTCTGGAATATGTTTCACCAGCGAATCGAAATCGCAGCTTTCCAGTGCTCCGGTCTCTTTGTTCTGCACCATTCCGATGGTGCCGCCTGTATATATCAGCAGAATTTTGCCCATAATCTGACTTTTTTCCAAAAAAGTTGAGTGCGAAGTTACAATTTGTTTGGTATTTCAAAAAATTGTTATACTTTTGCCATCCCAAAACACACTGAACGCTCGATTCGTCTAACGGTTAGGACAAGAGATTCTCAATCTCTAAATAGGAGTTCGATTCTCCTATCGAGTACCAACAGGAGGCTGCCCAATAGTGGCAGCCTTTTTTGTAAAGGATTATTTTAGAAATTCATTTCTTCTGCCATGAGCAAAGTTCGCGTAAGATTCGCCCCCAGCCCCACAGGCGCCCTCCATATCGGAGGTGTCCGCACAGCATTGTACAACTATCTGTTTGCACGTCATTTCGGCGGTGATTTCATCCTCCGTATTGAAGACACCGACAGCCAGAGGTTCGTTCCCGGCGCTGAGGATTACATCATAGAATCACTGAAGTGGTGCGGAATCACTGTTGATGAGGGTGTTGGCGTGGGCGGTCCTCATGCCCCCTACCGTCAGAGCGAACGCCGTGACATATATCTGAAATATGCCCTTCAGCTTGTTGAAAGCGGCAATGCATACTATGCATTTGACAGTGCCGAAGACCTCAATGCGCTCCGCAGCGAAATGGAGTCGAAAGGCCAGACCTTCGCCTACAGTGCAGCCACCCGCAAGTCTCTCTGCAACTCCCTCACCCTTCCCGCCGAAGATGTGAAGGCACGCATAGAGCGCGGCGACCAGTGGGTTATCCGCTTCCTCATGCCTGAAAACGAAAATGTTGAGATGGATGACATCATCCGCGGACACATCACCATCAACACTTCAACCCTCGACGACAAAGTGCTCTACAAGTCTGCAGACGCACTGCCCACATACCATCTGGCAAACATTGTGGACGACCACCTGATGGAAGTCTCACACGTCATCCGCGGCGAGGAATGGCTTCCTTCACTTCCTCTCCACTATCTGCTCTATAGAGCGTTCGGATGGACAGCCAGCCAGCCTCAGTTCGCACACCTCCCCCTCCTGCTCAAACCTCAGGGCCAGGGCAAGCTCAGCAAGCGTGACGGCGACAAGTTCGGATTCCCCGTATTCCCCCTGGAATGGAACGGTGCAGACGGAATCACAATGGGCTATCGCGAGGAAGGATATCAGCCTCAGGCATTCATCAACATGCTGGCCCTGCTGGGCTGGAATCCAGGCACAGAGCAGGAGATCTTCTCTATGGAAGAGCTCTGCGAGCAGTTCTCTCTCGAGAAGGTGAGCAAGTCAGGAGCACGTTTCAATGTAGAGAAGGCGAAATGGTTCAACGCACACTATATGCGTACCAGCAGCGACGAGTATCTCGCATCGCTGCTCATCCCCCAGCTTGAGAAAGAAGGTCTCAGCACCACTCCGGAGCGCGCAGCGGCAGCTGTTGCAATCATCAAGGAGCGCGTGACATTCCCCAAGGAGCTCCTCGGACTCACGGAATATATGTTCAAAGCTCCCTCATCATACGATGAAAAGAGCGTAAACAAGTTCTGGAAGGCAGACAACCTGCAGTACCTTCACGGTCTGCGCGACATAGTTGCCGGTCTTGACAAGTTTGAGAAAGAGAGCGCCGAAGAGAAAGTCCGCGAGTGGATCACAGCAGGCGAGCTCCCCATGGGCAAGATCATGAACATGCTCCGCATCGCCATCATGGGCATCGGCCAGGGCCCCGACATCTTTGCAATCTGCGAGTTCATAGGCAAGGACGAAACCCTCGCCCGCATCGACGCCGCTTTCGCAGCCATCACTCCGGCACAGTAGATTAGAGCGAAGCTGCTATGTCTTCGTAGTAGCGCTTGCTGACAGGAATCTGGACAAGGCCGGCGATGTCAAGCTCGGCCAGAATCACATTCTCGCGCTCTTTGCGCAGAGCCTTGATATGCTGCGGGTTTATGAAATACGACCTGTGGCAGCGCAGGATATTGTTTTCAAGGCACATCTCCTCCACACTCTTCATGGAGCTGCGCAGCTCATACTCCTTGGCCTTGTCACCGTCAAGGTAGTGGATCACGATGTAGTTCTCATCGGAGCGGATGAACAGCACCATGTCGGTGCTCACCACAAACTTCAGAGTGTGACGAGTATCGTAAAAACGCAGTTTGCTGTCTGAATTTTCATCTGCAATATCTGTTTTGTCCTTCGCAGAAGAGAGTGAAATTGCAAGATCGATCACAATATAAGGGATGAACAGGATCAGAGCCAGGAAATAGGTTGACCACACCATCACCTCCAGATATGGGTATCCTGTGTCCATGATAAGCTGCACATACATCGCAACGAAGAATGAAGACACCACCACCTCGAAGCAGCACCAGGTCCTGTACCATCCCATCGAGCGCATAGCGCCTTTCAGAAGTCCGGTAAAATACACCGTAAGTCTGGACACAATCATCACAAGCAGCAGGATGCACATGATCATCACTATGTTGAAAGTGAAAGACACCCTGTCTGACGAAAGGATGCTTTCAAGGTCAAAGGGCTTGTAGATTGCAACGAAGCAAAGGAAGAAGAATGGAATCACAAGAATGTACAGCAACTGCGTTGACAGAAGCTTGAACTTGGCCGAAATTGCTTTGGTCTGGAGGATTCCCTGCATTGTGTTATGTGTACTCATAGGCTGTGACGAATGGATTATTATACAATTTTAGTCACAAAATTGATATGTTCGTCACAAAAATAAAGTTTTTATGACATTTTCGTCCCTGAAAATGGCATTTATTTCCCAGAACCGCAGGGCACTCATAAGTTTGCGATGTTTTTCAAACAGAACAGACAAGATGAAGGAGAATCTCATTTCAATGTATCAGCGCTCTTTCAGAGAGCACATGATGGACATAGCCCTCTCGGACTATCATTCAAAGAAAGACTACACCTACGGAGATGTCGCACGCCATATCAGAAAGATTCACATGATGTATGAATTCATGGGAATCCGGAAAGGCGACAAGGTTGCCCTTGTGGCACGGAACAATCCTCAGTGGGTGGTTGTGTATATCGCCACCGTCACCTATGGCGCCGTCATTGTACCCATACTTCAGAACTTCAGCCCCGAAGACACACGCAGCATCATAGAGCACAGTGATGCAAGGATACTGTTCACAAATGCTTCCATATACAAGGCAATGGGGAGCACACATTCCGGCAGCATTGTGGCTGTCATTGACTTGGACACCTGCAAGGCTCTGTCCATATCAGACGGTTTCGATTTTGAGGAGATAAAGAGAGAGATCACGGGGCGTTTTGCCGCTCAGTACTACACCGGCTTCGGCCCTGACGACGTACAGTATGACATTCCCGATCCAGATTCGCTCATGACCATCAGCTACACGTCAGGCACTTCAGGATTCAGCAAGGGAGTGATGCTGTCTGTCAGAAACATCTCGGTGATAGTGCAGTTTGCCATAGAGCACAAGATGCATTTCGCCGGCTCGCGCACACTGGCCCTTCTGCCGCTTGCGCATGCATACGGCTGTGCATTTGACATGCTCACTCCGCTGGCGGCCGGATCGACAATCACCATGCTTGGCAAAATGCCCACCCCGTCAGTGCTCATGGAAGCCCTGAAGAGAGTCAGACCGCATCTTGTATGCACCGTACCTCTGATTGTGGAGAAACTTCTGAAAAAGAACGTCTTTCCCATTCTGGAGAAGCAGCCGGTCAAATTTCTCACAAAAGTGCCGGGAATCAGGAGAATCATCTGGGCATCTCTCCGCAGGAAGCTGCTGGATGCATTCGGAGGATGCATGATAGAGATGAACATGGGCGGTGCGGCACTCAGCCGCGAAGCGGACGAGCTGCTGCATAAGATCAGATTCCCTTATACCATAGGTTACGGAATGACAGAATGCGCACCGCTGATTTCATACGCCTGGCACGACGACTATCTGCAGGGAAGCTGCGGCAGGCTTCTCCCCTGGTTGGAAGCCAGAATCGAGCCTGTTGACGGCGGCAGCGCCACAGAAGGCGAAATCTGCGTGAAAGGAGAGAATGTGATGCTTGGCTATTACAAGAATCCCGAGGCCACCGCAGCTGTCATTGATGCAGAAGGATGGCTCCACACAGGAGATGTGGGTCGCATCTGCGATCCGTTCAGGACAGTATATCTGTGCGGCAGGTGCAAGAGCATGATTCTCACCGCAAACGGGCAGAACATCTATCCTGAAGAGATAGAATCCAAACTGAATGAATGTGAATGCGTGGCTGAAAGCCTTGTGGTGGAGGAAGACGGCAGGCTGGTGGCTCTGGTCTACCCCAACCTTGACGAGGCCAGAAAAAACAACTGGAGTTTCGCCCACCTCAAGGAAGTGATGGAGCGGAATCTCCAGAAGTTGAATTCGAAAGTGGCTTCTTACGAAAAGATATCAGCCATCAGGATGTGTGCCGAAGAGTTTGAGAAGACTCCGAAGCAGTCTATCCGCCGTTATCTATATCCCAGGAAAGCCAGACTTCTGACAGTGTTGTAGCTGCCTGTCTATTTTGCGCTGAACTTGTAGATGCAGGTCTGGGTGTAAGTTTCGCCCGGATTCAGACGGATTGAAGGGAATGACGGCTGGTTGCATGAATCGGGGAATTTCTGAGTTTCCAGCACGACTGTAGCACGGTGGTTGAAAGGTTTGCCTGTCTTTCCAGTTGCGGTACCGTCGAAGAAATTGCCGGCATAGAACTGAAGGCCGATCTGGTCTGTGAACACTTCCAGATAACGCCCGAACTCGGGATCGTAGACAGAAGCAGCAAACTCGACACCGTCGCCGCTGCGGTTCAAGACCCAGTTATGGTCGTAGCCGTTGCCATATTTGAGCTGCTGGTGGTCGTCACTGATACGCTCGCCGATAGTATGGGGCTCGCGGAAATCAAACGGTGTGCCTTCAACGGGCATGAACTCACCTGTAGGGATAAGGAGCGAATCCACCGGAGTGATGCTGTCGGCGTTGATGACCATTTCGTATGCAAGGTTGTCACCGTTGCCCTCTCCCTGAAGGTTGAAGAATGAGTGATGTGAGATGTTGAAATATGTGGGAGCGTCTGTTGTGACTGCATATTTGATCTCGAAGCAGTTCTCGGGAGTAAGTGTGTAGGTCATGTTGATGTCCCTGTTGCCGGGGAATCCGCCCTCGCCGTCGGCTGCAAGATAGTGGAGCACGATGCTGTTTTCAGTGGTCTCAACAACATCCCAGACTTTCAGGTCAACTCCGCCGATACCGCTGTGCAGGCATTTGAGCCCGCCCTCGTTTGCTTCAACCGAGTATTCGGTACCGTCAATTTCAAATTTTGCGTTGCCGATGCGGTTTGCCACAGGGCCGACACATGCGCCGAGGTAGCGCTCACCGGTATTGTTAAGATAACGGTCAAGGGTTTCATATCCTAGCACGATATCCTCTTTGTGTCCGTTGCGGTCCGGGGTCCAGAGCGATATCACACGGCCGCCGTAGTTTGTAACCTGCATAGTGATGTCACCGGCGGCAAGAGTATACAGAGACACCTGTTTGCCATCCACCACCTGGGTGAAGTTTTCCTGCGGAATGAGTGCAAGTTCCTGGGCTTTGTCGGCACAAGAGACTGCAGCAAAGGCAAGAGCAATGATCAATAATGATTTTTTCATAGATATATCAATTTAAGGTTCTTTATTTCAACTGCAGAATTGAAGGTGCCTTTCATCTCCCAGCCCACACTGAACCCTTCAATCAGAAAATCCCCGGGCACAGCGCCGGGCATGTAGCCGTTCATGGCGGCAGCTTTGACAGCCTGTGTTATGACTGGCAGCAGTATCACATTCACAAACTCTTTCTGCTTCACCTTTGGCAACCTTCCTGAAGAGAGACATTTCTCAGATGCCGGTCTGAACACCACCATATCGCCATCCATCTCCACCTCACTGCCGTATGAAGATCCTACTTTCCAGTTGTCGAACATCGGCACCACCACCTTGAGGCGTTTTCCGTACGCATCGCTTTCCTTGTCAGTATTCTTCAGAGTCAGGCCGGCACAGCAAACGGCAGAATGGACACCCTTGTCGGCAAGGAAGCCCATGCAGTCTTCATAGAAAGTGACCCGGTACTCCATCTGAAGTGCGAGCTGGCGGCATGACGCCACCATCAGGCTGTCTGGTGACTGCGAGGCCCACAGCCCCACCCAGGGCTGATTTTCCCGTCGGATGCCGGTATATTCCGCAGAAGCGTTGCATTCCAGATAAAGCACATTCCTCACAGGATTGACACGCACCACTTTGGCCAGCAGATTTCCGTTGCCGGCGACATTGAAGATTGTGTTGTCGCCTCTTGTCTCCATGGTACACCTGGCCGCATCAAAGCGTGAATTCGGCTGGCACAGATGCCATACCGGCTTTGCCGTGGTGTCTACCAGGAGATTGCCGGAGATTGATGCAGGATCCGTAATACTCTCCACAGCAAGTCCTTTCGTGAATGACGGGTCATTCAGCACGCTTTTTCCGTTGTTACTGTTCTGGGCGAAAGAAGTGACCGGCATCAGGAATGCCGCAAGCATCAGGAAAGTCTGTTTGAGAGATAGCACGGTTTTTGAGATAAAATTGTAATTTTGAACTGAAATTTTACAAATTTAATAAATCAATTTGAAAAGTAGTATGAAAAAATTCCTTCTTGCCGCAGCAACACTTCTGCTTTGCATCAGCGCAGGCGCCGGAACAATCACACGTAACTTCCCAGGCCTTGACTCTTTCTTCGGAATAGACATATCATCGAATTTTGACATCACCCTGCAGCAGGGGGAGGAATACTCCGCAACAGCTGTGATTGACACAGAAATGGAGCAGTACCTCAATGTGAACGTCAGGAACAACATCCTGTATGTCAGTATCAAAGGTGCCCCCACAAAACTTGTAAACCAGATCAACTCACTGTCCGCACCGCATCCCACCCTCACCATCACCATGCCTGACCTTTCCAGCATCCATCTTTCAGGAAGCTGCTCCCTCACATCGGAAGAGACATTCCAGGGGCTGCGCGGCGACTTCGACATCTTCCTTTCCGGAGCATCCTCTATCGACAGGCTCTCCGTTGCAGCCGGCGAACTTGACATGGACATCAGCGGGACTTCCAAGGCATGCATACTGGCAGAGTGCTCTTCAGTGGAGATAGCGGCGGCCGGGATGGCTTCTGTATCAGTAACCGGCAACTGCGACGAATATGGTGTGGAGACAGGCGGAAGCGCCAAGGTCACACTAATCGGGAGCGCATCGGAACTTGAATGTGAATGCAGCGGTGCGTCACACCTTGACGCAAGCGAGCTGACAGTTGACAGAGCCGACGTCGAGTGCAGCGGAGCATCCACCACAAAGATAAATGTGGAGAAAGAGCTGGAAGTGAACCTTTCCGGTGTCAGCACATGCCTTTACAGGAGCGACAACAAGAGCCTGAAGATCATTCCTCAGGTAGGCCGCGCGGCAAGCCTCAAAAAGCTATAGATTGCGCTGCCGTACAGCCTCGTACATAAAGATTGAGGCAGCCACTGACACATTCAGGGAGCCTATTGTACCGGACATGGGTATCTTGGCGTCGATATCACACAGATCAAGCACTGCATTTGAGATACCGCTGCCCTCGCTTCCCATGACGATTGCAGTAGGCTTCTTGAAGTTTACATCGTAGATAAATCCCTCTGCCTTTTCTGTTGCCGCAACAATCTGGAACCCCGAATCACGCAGATAGAAAATGGGAAGCTTCAGGTTTGAGACCTTTGCCGTAGGGATGCGCACCAGCGCACCGGCAGAAGTCTTGATTGCATCTGCATTGATGGGAGCACCGCCCTTTGCAGGAAGAATCAACCCGTCAAAACCGGCACATTCGGCGGTACGGGCGATAGCGCCGAAGTTGCGCACGTCACTCACACCGTCAAGTATCAGGAAAAGCGGAGCGGCCTTGCGCGACAGAGCCATCTCTATCATCTCTTCGAAAGGAACATAGTCGATCTCTGAAATATAGGCTATCACCCCCTGGTGCGAACCGTGCACAAGGTGGTTGAGCTTCTCGGCAGGAACAAACTGATATGGTATGTCCTTCTCTTTCAAAAGCTCCATCAGCTCGCGGAACTGAGGTCCTTCAAGACCCTGTTTAAGCATCACTTTTTCAAATTTGCGCCCGGCTTCCACAGCCTCTTTAACAGGGTGCATTCCATAGAGATAGTTCATTTCCTTATAAAGATTAGATTATTGTTCAAGTTTTTCCGCCAGTTCTGTCCATTCGTCCATCCTGATGTCAAGGTCGCGTTTCAGCTCCAGATACTGGCGTGTAAGTTCCATAATGTCGTCGCCATCCTTCGGGGCCGACAGAACCTTCTCGATTTCAGCCATTTTCCCTTCCAACTCTGCAATTGCCTTCTCGATATTGTTGAATCTGTTTTTCAGGCGTGAGAGTTCCTTACGTGCCGCGCGGTCTTCCTGCGATGCCTTTGCGGGCTGCTGTGCAGGCTGGGTGGAAGTCTGCCTTACCGCCGGCTCCACCACGGGCTGGGCGGCCGGTTTCTGGCGCTCGAGCGCCTGTAGATTCTCTATCTTCTTGCGGTGCAGGAAATCATCCACACCGCCAAGGTGCTCACGCACGCGCCCGTCACCGAATTCATATATCTTGTCAACAAGCCCAGACAGGAAGTCACGGTCGTGTGAAACCACTATCAGTGTACCGTCATACTTGTTGAGGGCCTGCTTCAGGATGTCCTTGGAGCGGATATCCATGTGGTTGGTGGGCTCATCAAGCGCCAGAAGGTTATATGGTTCAAGCATCAGACGGGCCATTGAAAGACGCGCCTTCTCTCCGCCGCTGAGCACCGCCACCTTCTTGTCTATGTCTTCGCCACGGAACAGGAATGCTCCCAGGATGTCGCGGAGCTGTGTGCGCACATCCCCCACTGCGATGCGGTCGAGAGTGTCGAACACAGTATCGTTCCTGTCAAGCATATCGTCCTGATTCTGTGCGTAATATCCAATTTTAACATTATGTCCGACAACAGCCTCCCCTTCCACCGGGAAAAGCTTGCGCATAAGCACTTTCACCATGGTTGTCTTGCCTTCGCCGTTACGCCCCACAAACGCCACCTTCTCCCCTCTTTTGATCTCTATGTTGGCGCCGTTAAGGATTATTTTCTGAGGTGCGTCGGGATAGCTCACCACAGCGTCCTTAACCTTGAAGGCCACGTCACCCGAACGCGGAGCGGGAGGAAACTTGAGATGCAGCGCAGAGTTATCTTCAATCTCAAGCTCTATGCGGTCCATCTTCTCGAGCTGCTTGATGCGGCTCTGCACCTGATTGCTCTTTGTAGGCTTGTATCTGAAGCGTTCTATGAACTCTTCTGTCTTTTCTATGGTGCGCTGCTGGTTGTCATACGCGGCCCGCTGCTGCGCCACGCGTTCTTTCCTCAGTTCGACATACTGGCTGTATGGCACTTTGTAGTCGTGGATACGGCCAAGCATTATCTCTACAGTGCGGTTTGTACAGTTGTCGAGAAAACGCCGGTCATGTGATATCAGCACCAGTGACCCGGTGAAATTATGAAGATACTCTTCAAGCCACTCGATGGATTCGATATCGAGATGGTTGGTGGGCTCGTCAAGCAGCAGCACATCAGGATTGTGGAGCAGAATCTTGGCAAGCTCGATACGCATGTTCCACCCCTGGCTGAAAGTTTCGGTGGGGCGGTCCAGCTCATCATCCTTGAACCCGAGGCCGTGCAGCACCTTTTCTGCCTGAACGCGGGGCGACTCACCGGCATCCATGGCCAGATGGTCGTTGATCTCGTTCATCTCCACTATCAGGCGGTTGTATTCCTTGGAATCGTAGTCCTCACGGGTTGCAAGCTCGACTGATATCTCTTCAAGGCGTCGCTGGCGGGCAAACATGTCGCCGAAGACGGTCATCGTCTCGTCTATCACACTGCGCCCCTTATTGTGCTTCATCTGCTGCGGCAGATACCCTATCACCAGTGAATCAGGAACCATCACTTTTCCTGATGTGGGATGAGTCTCGCCGGTGATTATTCTGAGCAGAGTCGTCTTTCCGGCACCGTTCTTTCCTACAAGACCTATGCGGTCCTTTTCAGAAATGTGCAGGTCTATGTCGTTCAAAAGTGTGAAACCGCCAAACGACAGTGTGAGGTTGTTGATTGAAATCATCTCCAGCTACTTCTCTGATTCTTCTTCGTCTTCATCTTCATCATCATCCGCATCAATGTCATCCCTGCTCTTCGTCACCAGGATGCTCACCTCATACAGCAGATAGAGCGGGATGGCCACAACCATAAGTGTGAACGGGTCACCGCTGGGAGTAATGATTGCCGCAAGAGTGAGCAGAATAACCACTGCATAGCGGCGGTATTCCTTGAGCATCTCCTTTGAAATCACCCCAATCTTTGAAAGCAGGGCAGCCAGGATCGGCATCTCGAACACAATCCCCATTATGATGATAAGGGAAGTGAACATGCCGGTGTATGAACTCAGATCGATGGAGTTGGGCACTTCAGGAGAAACCTGGTAAGTTCCCAGAAATCTGACTGTGAGGGGCAGGACAAGATAATAGCCCACAAGCACACCCAGATAGAAAAGGATGCCGGCAAATCCGAATGAGCCTTTGATTGCCTTTTTCTCCTTTTCATAAAGAGCGGGGCGCACGAATGTCCACAGTTCATAGAACAGGAACGGCATCCCCACTATCAGTGCGACATAAAAAGAGACCTTCACATGAGTGAAGAACTGCGCCGTCATCTTGATGTTGATTACCTGTACATCAAAATCGGGCACCTTACCCCACCCAAGCAAAGCAAGGAACTTGTCGAAAACCCTGTAGAGCACGAAATTGCTGTCGAGCGGGGCGAATATAATGTTGAAGACAGGCTCTTTCAGGAAGAAAGCACCCATCATCAGCACCAGAATAACCACCGCGCTCTTGAGCAGCACGCCCCTGAGCTCGTCAAGATGGTCCCAGAAGGACATCTCTTTTTCCGCCATCTCTTCTAAAGGCTATTTTTTCTCAGCAGGCTCTTCTTTCTCAATCTCAGCCTTGATTTCGTTCACCTCTCCTTCAACCTCTTTCATTCCCTTCTTGAACTCTTTCACGCCCTTGCCGACGCCGCGCATAAGCTCGGGAATCTTCTTACCGCCGAAAAGGAGTACGACAACAAAGAGGATGATGATGATCTCGGGCCAACCGAGAGATCCGAACAAAAGAATAGTCTTCATAACTTATTGTTTTATAAAAGTTTAATAATCTGATTATAATTGCTCAAGACGTGCCTTGAGTGCCTCTATCTTGAGAGTTGCGTCGCTCTGTTTCTTGCGCTCCATAGCCACCACAGCCTCGGGTGCATTGGCCACGAAACGCTCGTTGCCCAACTTGGCGTTGACACCTTTCAGGAAGCCTTCGTAACGCGCAATCTCTGCAAGCACCTTCGCCCTCTCGGCCTCGGCACCAATCATTCCCGCCAGAGGCACAAAGAACTCAGTGGTGCCGACCAGGAAGCTCTGTCCCGCACCGTAAGAGTCAAAGCTCTCTGCAATGTCAAGCTTGCTGATGTTAGCCATCTTAGCAACCACGGGAATCATCTTTTCGGGGAAAGCACCCTTCACCACAAGGTTCAGGGCCTCTTTGGGGCTGATGCCCTTGCTCTGACGGATTGCCCTCACCTCAACCACAGCGCCGCACGCCACTGCAAAATCAGAGATTATCACCTTGTCTGAATCACCTGCCTCGGGCAGTCTCTGCAGCATGATTGTCTCACCTTCACTGCGGGGCTCCAGATTCTGCCAGAGTTCTTCTGTGATGAAAGGCATGAAGGGATGCAAGAGCTTGAGCAGCTTGTCAAAGATTGCTATTGTGGCGTCATACACCTCACGTGAGACAGGCTCGCCGAACGCAGGTTTCACGAGTTCCAGATACCAGGCGCAGAAATCGTCCCAGAAGAGCTTGTACACCACCATGAGCGCATCGTTGATGCGGAACTTGTCGAAATGGTCGTTGATTGTGGCGATGCTTTCGTCAAGCAGCGCATTGAACCACTCCACAGCAATCTTAGCCGCGGTGGGGGCCTCTGTTTCAGCCACATTCCAGCCTTTGACAAGGCGGTATGCATTCCATATCTTGTTGCAGAAGTTACGTCCCTGCTCTACCTGGCTTTCGTCGAAGAGGATATCATTGCCGGCAGAAGTGCAGAGAAGCATGCCCATACGCACTCCGTCTGCGCCGAAACGCTCTATGAGCCCGATGGGATCGGGGCTGTTGCCAAGCTGCTTCGACATCTTGCGGCCGAGCTTGTCACGCACGATACCGGTGAAGTATACATGTTTGAAAGGCATCTTGCCCACATATTCATAACCGGCCATGATCATTCTGGCAACCCAGAAGAAGATGATGTCGGGACCTGTCACGAGATCTGATGTGGGATAGTAGTAGTTTATCTCCTTGTTGCCGGGATTGTTTATGCCGTCGAACAGAGAGATGGGCCAAAGCCATGATGAGAACCATGTGTCCAGGGCATCCTCGTCCTGGGTGAGGTCTGCCGCCGTGAGGTTCTTGTTGCCGCTCTTCTCCACCGCCTTTGCAAGCGCCTTCTCCACATTCTCCGCCACTACGAAATCCTTCTCCTCACCACCGTTGTCGAAGTAGTAGGCAGGTATGCGGTGCCCCCACCAGAGCTGGCGTGAGATGCACCAGTCCTGGATGTTTGACAGCCAGTTGTTGTAGGTGGTCTTGTATTTAGGAGGGAAGAACTCAATGTCGCCGTCCATTACGGGAGGAAGGGCGATGTCAGCGAAATGCTGCATCTTGAGGAACCACTGCAGGCTGAGGCGCGGCTCGACTGCCGTGTCGGGATTGCGTTCTGAATAGCCCACTTTGTTCTTGTAGTCTTCAACTGCCTCCAGCAGCACTGCTGCATCCAGATCTTTCACAATCTGCTTGCGGCACGCAAAACGGTCCATGCCCACATACAGAGGCGAAGCGGCCGAGATTGTGCCGTCGGCATTGAATATGTCGATAGTCTCGAGACTGTGGGTCTTGCCCAGCATATAGTCGTTGGCATCATGTGCGGGAGTGACCTTGAGGCATCCCGTACCGAACTCTATTTCAACATAACGGTCTTCAATGACAGGAATCACGCGGCCAACCATGGGGACAACCACCTTCTTCCCCTTGAGCCACTGGTTCTTGGGGTCCTTGGGGTTGATGCACATTGCAGTATCGCCCATTATGGTCTCGGGACGAGTGGTGGCTACCACGGCGTAATATCCCTTTTCATCGCGGTGGATGACATTGCCGCCCGCATTTTCGGGATCGTTCACAGGCATCGAATCAAACTCGCTGCAGTCACAGTCAGGAGCCACATAGTATTTGAGATGGTAGAGCTTCGACATCTCCTCTTTGTAGACAACCTCTTCGTTGCTGAGGGCGGTCAAAGCTTTCGGATCCCAGTTCACCATACGGAGCCCCCTGTAGATCAGGCCTTTTTCGTAAAGGTCAACAAACACTTTGATGACACTTTCGCTGCGCTTCTCATCCATTGTGAAACCTGTGCGGTCCCAGTCGCATGATGCCCCCAGACGGCGGAGCTGCTTGAGTATGATTCCACCGTGCTCATGAGTCCAGTCCCATGCATGCTCGAGGAACTGCTCACGGGTGAGGTCATGTTTCTTGATGCCCTGTTCTGCCAGTCTCTTCACGACCTTTGATTCGGTGGCGATTGAAGCGTGGTCGGTGCCGGGCACCCACACTGCATTCTTGCCGCACATACGGGCGCGGCGCACCAGAACGTCCTGAAGAGTATTGTTGAGCATGTGGCCCATATGGAGCACACCTGTCACATTTGGCGGCGGGATAACTATCGTATATGGTTCTCTTTCATCAGGTTCTGAATGAAAAAACTTGTTTTCAACCCAGTATGCATACCACTTGTCCTCTACCTGAGAGGGATCGTATTTAGCAGCTAGTTCCATTTTGATCTTTTCTGTTTTCTTTGTCTGCTTCAAATGATTGGATAATAGTTTGCAAATATAACAAAAAGAGAGCAATTTTGCAATCATGGAACTCTTTAAAGACTATAAGATCACTCTGGCATCAGCCTCCCCGCGCCGCCGCGAGCTGCTTGCCGGCCTTGACATCAATTTCACTGTCGAATGCAGCAAGGATGAGAAGGAAGCCTATTCCGACGACATCCCCTGGGACCAGGTCCCTTCGTTTCTTGCAGAGCATAAATCCGAAAGCTTCCACAGAGCGTTGGAACACAACGAGATACTCATCACGGCAGACACTCTGGTGTTTCTGGCGGCCGAAGACGGGACCATGCAGATTCTGGGCAAGCCGAAGGATTATGACGACGCAGTGCGCATCGTGAGCATGCTTTCGGGCCACACGCACCATGTACTCACAGGAGTGTGCCTCAGGGATGCCTCGGGCCGCGTACGCACCTTCACAGCCTCCACCGAGGTCACATTCGACGAACTGTCCGGAGAAGAGATTGAATATTACATAAAAAACTACCACCCCTACGACAAGGCCGGAGCCTATGGTGTGCAGGAGTGGATAGGTTTTGCGGGCATCTCGAAGATCGAGGGCTCTTACTACAACGTGATGGGGCTGCCCGTGAGGATGCTCTACAAAGAGCTCAAAGAGTTCGTAAAGGCTGTTGAGACGGCTTAGGCTTCACCAAGGTTTCCCATAGGTGGAACTGGCATCGGCCCCTGACGGAGCACAATCTTGCCGTTTTCCGACTCATATTTCTCAACATTGTCCATAAGTGCCTTGAGCAGCCTCTTAGCGTGCTCGGGAGTGAGCACTATGCGGCTTGCCACCTTCGGTTTAGACACACCTGGCATAACCTGTGCGAAGTCGATGATGAATTCGCTGGGCGAATGGGCGATGAGTGCCAGATTTGAATAGAGACCTCCTGCAATTTCAGGGGTTATTTCAATATTGATCTGCTGTTTAGGATTGTCCATAGTATCACTGTATTAAATCGTTATTTGGCGAATGCCACACTTCTGACCTCACGGATCACTGTCACTTTGACCTGACCGGGATAAACCATCTCGTCCTGGATCTTGCGTGCAACATCCTGTGAGATAGCTTCGCAGTCTGCGTCAGACACCTGGTCGGCACCAACGATCACACGCAGTTCGCGGCCAGCCTGGATTGCGTATACCTTGACTACACCTTCGTGTGAAGCCGCAATGTTCTCCATATCCTTGAGACGCTTGATGTAGCTCTCTATGACCTCGCGGCGGGCGCCGGGGCGTGAGCCAGAAATAGCATCGGCAACAAGCACGAGCGGAGCGATAAGGCTTGTCATCTCAACCTCTTCATGGTGAGCACCGATCGCATTGCAGATTTCTGGTTTCTCCTTGCATTTCTCAGCCATCTTCATACCTACGATTGCGTGAGGGAGTTCATATTCCTCCTCAGCCACCTTGCCGATATCATGGAGAAGGCCGGCACGCTTCGCAGCCTTGGGATTGAGACCAAGCTCAGATGCCAGGATAGCAGAGATGTTTGCAACCTCACGTGAGTGCTGCAGCAGGTTCTGACCATAAGAGCTGCGGTATTTCATACGGCCCACCATCTTGATAAGGGCCGAGTTGAGACCATGCACACCAAGGTCGATGCAGGTACGCTTACCGATTTCCATGATCTCTTCGTCAAGCTGCTTCTGAACCTTTGCAACCACCTCTTCGATGCGTGCGGGATGGATACGTCCGTCGGCCACCAGCTGGTGCAGTGCCAGGCGGGCCACTTCGCGGCGGACAGGGTCGAATGCAGAGATAAGGATGGCTTCGGGTGTGTCGTCCACAACGATCTCGACACCTATTGCAGCCTCGAGGGCACGGATGTTTCGTCCTTCACGGCCGATGATGCGTCCCTTGACCTCATCGTTCTCAATATTGAACACTGTTACAGCGTTTTCAATTGCAATTTCAGGTGCGGTGCGCTGAATGGTGTTGATGACAATGCGCTTCGCCTCTTTGCTTGCAGTGAGGCGGGCCTCATCCATGACATCATTGATGTAAGACATGGCCTGAGTCTTTGCCTCTGCCTTCATGCTCTCCATAAGCTGCTCCTTGGCCTCGTTGGCTGTGAGTCCGGCAACTTCTTCAAGCTTCTTTATGGCATCCTGACGGATTGCCTCATACTCTTCCTTCTTCCTGTTGAGAAGCTCCAACTGCACCTTGAGGTTGTCCTTTATCTGGTCGTTCTCCTTGATCTTGCGGTCAAGGTCGCCCATCTTCTGGTTCACCTGATTCTCTTTCTGCTTGATGCGGTTCTCAGCCTGCTGGATCTGGCTGTTCTTTTCGTTTATGAAGGCTTCGTGCTCACCCTTGAGCTGAAGGAATTTCTCCTTTGCCTGGAAGATCTTCTCCTTCTTGATGTTCTCCCCTTCGGCCTCTGCGTTTCTGATGATTTCGCTGCCTTTCTTCTTGAGGATGACATTGCGCACAAGAATGTAGACCGCAATGCCCACGGCGGCAGCAACCAATGACAGTAAGATATAATTTACCATGATTACCAGTTATATGTTATAAGTTATATTCCTTCACTTATAGAACAACTGACTGTCGGCAATATAAGAGATTATCAAAAAAGGCCGTTAGTTACTGTAAGTCCAAAAATCTGATAATATCAGGATTAAGCTCACCGGTAACAATATGCCGCAAACTTCCTCCGTCCCCTTGATGGGAATCCCCCTGCATGCAGGGGTCACCTAGGCCCGTTTTTGGCAGCCGAGAAACTCTTTTGGATTAATTTAAAGTGTTGATTTTGGCAAAGAGTTAACTAACGGCCGCTATTAATGTATTCTTCCAACTGTCTGTCAAGCGCTTCCATTCCATCAATAATGCTCTTGACATCATCTTTCTCTTCAAGTGCGATATAACTCATCACGTATTCCACCAGCACTATACTCAATATATCCTGCATGTCCTTCGTCGTATATTTCGAAGCGTAGAACGCCACCTTCTCCTCTATCTGCCCCACCGACTCCCTGAAGCGGGATTCATTCTGCGGCTTGATATGGAAGGTATACCGGCGACCGGCAATTGTAACGTTAACTTTCTGTCTTTCTTCTTCCATACCTCTACATGTTCAGCATCGATATACATTCATCTATCTCCTTGATCACAGTGTTCAACCTCCTCTTCGCCGCCGCACGGTCCTGTGGTGAGTCTGAAAATGCACCTGCCAATTGCAAGTTGTTCAGCTTGTTCTGTTGTTTCTGTATTGTCTGTTCCTGTTGTTTCTGTTTATCCATGGCAGCCGCAAGCTCGCTCCTGCATGCAAGCAGCTCTTCCGAAAGCTCGGCGCTGTGTCTGCGCTCGGCCTCGTACATGGAGATAAGTCTCTCCACTTTTTCCTTGAATGAGGCGAACATTTCTTCGGCAGCCATAATGTGGTGTTAAAATGTATTTTCGCGAAGGTAATGAATTATTTCCTATTACCCAAATTTATGGTTCAGGCTAGAAACCGCCGCGGCCTCCGCCCCAGCCACCGCCGAAGCCGCCGAAGCCGCCGCGACCTCCGCCCCAGCCGCCGCCGAAGCCGCCCCAGCCGCCGTTACGTCCGGCGAACTTGCCGAAAGTATATGTGAGGCTCACGAGGAAATAGCGTCCGAGCTGGTTGCTCCAACTGTCGGAGATGTAGTTTTCTGTAGCAGTACGGGCAATGTTCTTGCTCTGCTCGAGCAGGTCGTAAGCCCTGGCTGCAACCGTGAACGATTTGATTCTCCAGTTAAAACCGGCATTCCAGATCAGCTGGGGATCGTTGAAACCCGTACCGGTATATCCGTGATAGAATCTGTAGGAAGCGTCCGAATCGAACTTGAAATCCTTGAAGATTTCCCACATCACACTGGCCGAAACCGAATTGTTCCAGGTAGACTTGTTGGCAGCCGAGTTCAACGAATACTGAGAATTGTTATATCTTACACTTCCTGAAATTGTCGAAGTGAACCTGTCACCGTTGTAACGCAGGTCAACACTCTCGCTCACATTGTAGTTTGTGGTCTTGCTCTCGCCGAAACCGCTCTCCCCCGAGTAGAATCTGTTTCCGTTTGAATCACCCCAGAATTCTTCCATAAACGAATCGTAATCGAATTCCGCAGCGTTTACACCGCCGCGCGAAGTTGTGTTCTGGTAGCTTGTTGCCAGATTCATCCCCACGTTGGTGTTTGTGCTGAACGAGAAGCTTGACTTTGCAATAGGCGTGTTGAATGAGATGTATGTGCTCAAGTTCTCTGACGGCTTACCTGAATTAACAGGCACGCTGTAGCGCACACCGTCTGCGTCATACCAGCTTGCAGTCACGATGTTGCGGATGTTGTAGCCACCGCTGACACCGACACGGAAAAATGAGTAGGTACGTACATTGTTGCTGGTGTAGTCAAGGCTTGCACTGTGATTGAACGAAGGAAGCAGGTATGCATTACCTGTTGAGATGGATGTGGGACTGGACACGTCCAGAATAGGAAGCATCCTGTTGGTCTGCGGCTGTGACGAACGGCCGCTGTAGCGGGCGTTCAGGAATTTGGTCCGGCTGATGTTGTAGCGCGCACGCACCGAAGGAGCCCAGTTGAGGAGCCACTCACCGGGTATGAAGGAATTCTCATTGAACTTCACAGTCTTTGTCTCGTTATAGGTAGGCTGAAGGTTGGCACCTATCTGCACGAAGTTGCGGTCTTTCTGGAACTGCAGGTTTGCACCGGCAGTCTGGTTTATGTAGAGGTTGTCGATCGTGCTGCTGTAGTAGCTGTTGGGCAGATCATAATACGAAATGTCGTCCAGGTTCCAGATGAAGGCATCTGTCATGTCCATGAGGTTTGACATCATCTGATGTGCTGCAGAGCCGTTATAGTCGAATGTGTTCTGCACAGACTTGTTGCGGCTGTAAGAATACTGATAGCTGAATGTAAGGAACATGTACTCTGTCAACGGTTCAGTATACGACAGATTTGCATTGTACGATACATTCTTCGAATCTGTGTGAGAATACTGGTCTATCGCCCTGACTGAGTCATTTGCATAATAGTTTGTGAAAGAGAACTCCTTGCTGTCCCTGTCGCTGTCTGACAGGCTGAAATTGCCTTGCACGGAGATTGTGCGTCCGGCTTTCTGCCCGACCCTGGTGCCGAACATGAACCTGCCGCTTCCGCTGCGTGATGTGTTGACACCGTATGAGTATGACACATCATCATTCAGGAGTTCATAAAGATCGGGGGCCGCCCCCTCCTCACCGGACTGGGTGACATTTGAATTAGACCCTCTGTTTGTACCTTTGCTGAACGAAAGGCTGGGAGTTATGTTGAGCCTTATGCGGTCGGGGTTGTACTTGATCTCTGCAGAGACACCCAGTGTACGGCTGTCTGAGAGGGTCTTGCTATCAGAGGATGTATACATGTTGTCTTCATCCTTGCGGAAAGTGGTGCGTTCACTGATACGCTGCGAATCCGAATCAGAGCCATTGACATTTGCAGAGAGGGTGGCCTCCAGATGCTCTTTCTTCGTGGTGGTGTAGCTGACACCGCCGCCCCACTGATTTGTGATGCCGCCTCCGCCACCCATTCCGAAAGCACCGCCGCGACGTCCGTAGCCGCCCGTATTGGTGTTGTTGCCGTTTCCGATAAAAGCGATCTGCTGGTCTTCGCTGAATCTGGCAAGGAGTGCGTTGCCGGAGTAGCGCATGTCGTTATCCTGCTGGAACTTGGAATCTGCGGCCGCAGCAGAGCGGATATCAGAGCCCATGCCGCCGGTGAAGTTACCGAACCAGCCGTCGAACATTCCCTTGTAGGTGCTGATGTCTATTATCTTTTCGTTCTCACCGTCTTCGATGCCGGAGAAAATCGCCTGGTCTGATTTCTTGTCTATCACCTTCACCTTTTCAACCACTTTAGCAGGGATATTCTCTTTCGCTATGTCGGGGTCGTTCAGGAAGAACGACTTGCCGTTGATCTTGATCTGGTTGATCGTCTCACCGTGCGCCTTCACAGTACCGTCATCCTCGACCTCGATGCCCGGGAGTTTTTTCAGAAGGTCTATCAGCATGGCGTTGTCGTTTACCTTGAAAGCAGAGGCGTTATACTCCACCGTATCCTGTTTGATGGTGATGACATTGCCCACAGCCGAAATGGACGCACCTTCAAGCATCACAACATCTTCCTTGAGAAGTATCTGACCGAAGTCCTCCGTGCTTTTCTCCACTTTCACCGGTTTCGTATAGGGCTGGTATCCGAGGAGGTCAGTCTTGACGGTATACTCGCCGGCCTTTACTTTTTCAATGACAGCCTTGCCGTCGATGTCTGTGGTCGTGTAATATTTTGAGACCGTATCACCTTTGGGCAGGAGCATCACAGTAACAAAACCTACAGGTTCCTTTGAAAGCGAGTCGACAACCGAGATTTTTACAGTCGAGCGGCCCTGTGCTGATGCTTCAAAATTATTTGAGAGGAATATCGCGATGAATGCGATGAGAATAAATATCTTTTTCATTGTATGAATTGTACAGACGGGCAAATATACCGTTTTTTGGCGGCTTATATAAATATTTTTCGTAAATTTGTGATTACGCACAAAAATCAGACCATATCACCGCTCCAGATGGAAGAATACAGGCATTTTTCTTTTGAAAACGATACGGCCCACGACTTCATGAGGTTCCGCATCAGCCGCATCCTGCAAGTTTGCAGCAACTACGACGGATACACTCTTGAAGAAGACGGCCACATCGAGTCGCAGATACTCAACGAATACAACGAGCTCAACCTCAGCAACCCTCCCTCCATAATCAGGGTTTCCTCCGCAGAAAAGGCGCTGGAGATGATTGAAGCCGGAGAAAAGTTTGACTTTGTGCTCACGATGTACAACGTCGGATCGCTCAGCGTGTTCGACTTCGCCCGCTGTGTGAAGGAACTGAATCCTGACATGCCCGTGGTGCTGCTCACCAGCTATTCGCGTGAGATCCACCGCAGGATAGATGAGAGCGGCTGCGACGCAATTGACAATGTCTTCTGCTGGCACGGCAACGCCGACCTCATAATAGCCATCATCAAGCTTATGGAAGACAGGCTGAACGCCCACCGCGACATTCTGGAAGGCGGTGTGCAGGCCATACTGCTGGTTGAGGACTCGTTCCGCTTCTACTCTTCATATCTGCCGGAGCTTTACCGCATCATCCTTGCCCAGAACAGCAAGTTCATCAAGGATGCCTACAACGAGCAGCAGATGGTGATGCGCAAGCGTTCGCGCCCCAAAGTGCTGCTTGCGACCAACTATTCCGAAGCCGTCGAGATGTATCAGACCTACAGACAGAACCTGCTTGGTGTGATTACAGACCTCGGCATGATTGTAAACAAAGGCGACCTGAGCGAGAATGAAAAGCCTGACGCAGGCGTGGACATCTGCAGGATGGTGAAGGAGCAGACCCCATGGATGCCTGTCATCATGCAGTCATCGCAGGTAAGTTACAGCGCACTTGCAGAATCGCTTGGAGTGGGTTTCATAGCAAAGACCAGCAAGACGCTGCTGGAAGAGCTTCAGAACATCATACTGAGCGAGTTCGGATTCGGAGACTTCGTGTTCAAGGACCCCCATACCGGCAAGATTGTGGGGCAGGCGGCAGACCTCTACCAGATGCAGAAGCTCATAGAAAGAGTGCCTGAGGAAACGCTGGAATACCACCTTTCACAGATGCACTTCTCCAAGTGGCTCTACGCCAGGGGCCTCTTCCCCATCGCGAAGATTCTGCGCAGCTTCGACAACAGCCAGTTCCAGAGCATGGCAGACCACCGTGCCGCAATCGTATCACTGTTCCACGATTACCGCAGGCTGCTGGGTCAGGGCATCATGGTGCAGTTTGACGAAAACACTTATAACAGCTCCATCGCTTTCGCGAAGATTGGCGAAGGTTCGATAGGCGGCAAGGCGCGCGGTCTGGCGTTCATGAACGGAGTGCTTTCGAAATACCACCAGTACAACAGATACAAGGATGTGAGAGTGCGCATTCCGCGCAGCGTGGTTGTTGCCACCGACTACTTCGAGCAGTTCATGAAGATGAACGGCCTGCAGCACATCATCACCCAGGACATCTCGGATGAAAATCTGCTCTCAGAATTCCTTAACTCGATCATGCCGCCCGACCTGTATGTCAAGCTCAAGAAGTTTGTCTCGACATGCAAGGCTCCGTTGGCGATACGCTCGTCATCAAAGCTTGAAGACTCTAACTTCCAGCCCTTTGCAGGTGTTTACTCAACATATATGATTCCGCGCTGCGACGATGACGACCAGATGCTGCGAATGCTTATCAGAGGCACCAAGAGTGTTTACGCATCGGTATTCTTCACTTCGTCGAAAGCATACATTCAATCATCACAGAACGTGTTGAGCGAAGAGAAGATGGCTGTGCTTATCCAGGAGGTGTGCGGCACAGAGCATGAAGGATACTGGTTCCCCACCCTCTCGGGAGTGGCGCGCTCGCAGAACGCATACCCGCTCGGCTATGAGAAGGCCGAAGACGGTGTGTGCAACATAGTCATGGGTCTGGGCAAAGCTGTGGTGGACGGAGGCAAGACTCTCAGGTTCTGCCCTGCATATCCAGACAAAGTGCTTCAGACATCCACTGTAGAGCTTACCATGAGCGATGCGCAGACGGGGGTGATGGCGCTGAACCTGGACCCTGGCCGGTTCACCACCTCGACAGACGATGCAGTCAACATCGAGACACTGCCCATCGAGAAGGTGGAGAACTCGCGCAATGCTAAGTTTGTCTGCTCTAATTTCGATTTCACCAACAACCGCATTGTGGAGGGCCCCACTTTCGGACAGTCATATAAGGTGATAACATTCAACAGGATTCTCAAATACAACTCCTTCCCTCTTGCCGAAATCATCAGCAGCCTGCTGAAGATTGGCGAAGAAGAGCTGCGCTGCCCCGTCGAGATTGAGTTTGCGGTGAACATGGACGTGGCGCCGGGCAAACCCAGGATCTTCAACTTCCTGCAGATCCGACCCATAATCAACGGCATGGAGGTGTCCAAGGTAGACTGGTCGGCCATCGACACATCTGGCTCTCTGATTTATTCAGAATGTGCGCTTGGCATAGGTCAGATAAAAGGTTTGAGGCATCTGGTGTACATGAAGTTCGACAAGTTCAGTTCTCTCAGGACACACGAGATAGCCGACGAACTTTTCAAGATAAACACTCAGATGCGCGGTGAAGGGCATGAATATGTTCTTGTCGGCACCGGGCGCTGGGGTTCTTCCGATCCCAGCCTCGGGGTTCCGGTCAAGTGGTCCCACATATCCGAAGCGAAAGTGATTGTGGAGATGGCCCTTGAGAACTTCAACATCGAGGCCAGCCAGGGGACTCACTTCTTCCAGAATGTGACCTCCCTCGGCGTGGGATATCTCTCCATCGACCCGTTCCGCGGCAACGGAGTGTTCGACCAGGAAACCCTCGACGCAATGCCGGCCGCAATCGACGGCGAATGGTTCCGCGTTGTGAAATTCCCGGAGGACCTCACCATCTACATCGACAGCAAGACAAAACGCGCTGTAGTGAAGCGTCCCGCCGGCTGCGCAGACAGTGCAGTGCATTATTGACACGGGGCAATACCGTCATTCAAAAGAACCACTTCCGAAACTATCGAGGTTGAAATCAAATACATCAGCCTCCTTTGTCTCGTAGGGATCCACTTTTACCTCCTGTTTCTGCACATGGATGGATGTCTGTAGCAGGTCACATTCCGTCACAATCCTGACCACCTGAATATCGAATCTTGTATATGTTTTCATTTTTCCCGTGGCTTTAATGAACGACAGTCGTAGGTGTGAAGAATACGTTGTTGACAGCATCCTCACCGTGCGCAGGTACTGTTGCCGGATCTGTGCGCTTGGTGTTGCTGAAGTTGAATACTGTGCCATTCTCGGTCGGATCGACTGTCGCTTCAACTATGTTGCGGATGATGTAATTGTTTTCGGCAACTGTATTTCCATCATCTTTGGTGTAAGTCTTCGACGGTGTGATGGTGTAAGACCAGCTCCAGCTTTCCTCCACCACCTTATATCGGCCTTCCGCCACAAGTTTGACTGTCACCTTGCCATTGCTTGAGGGAGTGAGCATTACCGTGAACGGTTCATACCCGGCTTCGGGATTGCCAGATTCGTCAAGCTTGATAATCTTGAATATTGCACAGTCGTTGCCCTTGAGACCGTTCTTCTTTATGACGATGTTAGGCATTGTCAATGTAGGTACAGGATACTTCTTGACAGATTTGCTCATATCAGGCTTTGTCGGGTCCGATTCGTCCGCGAGGTATATGCCTGAGTAGGCCTCGTTTGTAGGATTGTTGGCGCCTCCCGGATTGGCAGGATCTACGACGATAGGGATGGTGATTACCAGTTCCTTGCCCTGCCATACATCAGTGATGTCACCGCTTGCAGAGACACTCCGCCACAGTCCACACCAGTTTTCGGCAAAGTTGAAACCTGACACTACAATCTCTCTGTTGTTCTCACCGCCGACAGTAATATTTGCCCCTGCCAGTGGCACTGGATCGCCACCATCGAAGTTATAGATGTCATTGTTGATACCGAGAAAGTCTCTCGTGCCCACGGAGATATTGTTGGCAGTCACACCCTCCGGAAGCAGAAAATGGCCTGTGAGCGCATCCAGCACCACCTGCCCTGTCTCAGAAAGGTCATATCCGATCTCCGTTTTGGCCTCGGTGTCAGCGATGGTCGAGAAAATGCTGCTCAACTGTTCACCGGTCGATGCCAGGCTGAAATACTTGTCGAACTGCTTGCCGGATCCACCATTAGTCATGCTCACGGCATCGGGATAGTCTGATGACAGGTATTCCAAAAATCTCATGACGTTGTCGCTAGGATCATCGATAAGGCCAACCACGTAAATGGTGACACCATCATCCTTCAAATCTTTCGCGATAGAAATAGCCGCATTGGCAACTTCATTGCTGAATTTATCACTTCTGGTTGGACTGCCGTCTGTGAAGATCACCAAAGTCCTTTCACGTTCTTTACCGTCATCTGTTGCATTTGAGAACAATTCCTGAACCTTCTCCAAGCCCCAGTCGGTGCAAGTACCTCCGGCGGGAATAATCTGACTCATGAGTGCTTTGGCGGCAGATGCTTCAGAAATGGAACTGAACGGTTTTAGTATCTGAGTGTTGTTGTAGCGATATGGTGTCGTATTTCCCGACTTAGCATACATCGTATTGCCCGTTTCGTCAGACATATTTCCGGCAAATTTCACAATGCCGAAACGGTGATGGCCCTTTGTATCATCAAGGTGCTCGGCATCGTCCTGTGCGATTACATCCAGGAATGAGGCCGTAGCATCCACAAGGGCACCGGTACGTGATTTAATTCCCAAGTTTTTCCCTTTGTACAAGGTAATTTCTCCAGCTTCTGCTTTCAATGCTGCATTTGCGTTATGCGACCCCGGGGCCGCACCTGTGCACACAAAGAAACCTGGTATTGCATAGTAGTCGGCCTTATCCGCGCTTCCAGGAGTTTTCCCCTCCTTCAATTTCAGAGGTGCTGTTGTGCCACATGTCGGCAGAGCTTCATATTTGCCTGTTTCCTGATTGTACCCTAAAAAGTAACGCATTGGAATGGACGGCTTAGTCACACCAAACGGGTTGGCTATCTGCTGCTCATCAGGGACTTCGTAAAAGATATAGTCAATATCTCCCATTAACGTGTTGCCATCAATGTCAGTGATTTTTTCACCATGGTCAGAATAGACCCAATAACCTCTGCGGATAGGATAAAAATTCCCATCTGAGTGGCGGAAATACAATTGTGAACATTGAGCGGTTGCCTTTGTTGAAAGAGAAAGCAGGAATGGATACGCAGCTCCGTCCACAGATACCCAATTTCTTGACAATTCATAGTCTTCATATTTTACCATATCGTAGCCAATCTCAACAGAATTTCCCACCGTATAATATTTGTCGGTGGCAATGGTTGCCCCCATGGAGCCCGAGAGGTCAAGAAGGAGAGCCATGTCCACAGGCTTGCGAACTTCCATCTCATGCGTCTCCTTGGAGCCTGTCACGAAAGATTCGAGGGTGATGAGGTACTGGTCAGGTTTGGTCGGATGCTTTGCGACACTCTTGAACATCTTGACGGAGTTGATATCGTCACGGTACTTGATTTCGTCAGTCTGTGCCCCGGCTGTAGCACATAGGCAGACCAGTGCAGCTGCGATGAATGCTATCTTGACAATATGTATATTTTTCATGGTGTTCATACTTTATCGTTAGGATTGGGGTTCTGTTCCGAGAGCCTCGGCAACAGTGACTGATGTCGGGGTTTGTGTCATATTGCCGCTTCCGTCGAATGAGAGCTCTACAACATGCACATTTTCCACATCCCAGGCCGCCTTGACACATGCCTTGCTTTCGTCAAACTGCACTCCCTGAAGAGCGATGGCAATCTCGAGGTGGGCATCCTTGAACGGTGTCGTTTCCGGGGCCTCATATTCATGGAAGAGGCTGTATTTTGTCGCTTTCTGTGCCGGCACCGGATCTGCGTAATATATATACCCGTCATCCCCGACAAGCCAATTATTCTTAAAACCGTAACCTCCATCTTCGTTCTTATAGAATTTTCCGGTTTTGAAAATGTCGCAAGCAGAAACTATGACGTTTTCATTCGCTGCGGTATTCGGGTCATCATACACCCAGTTCGCCACTAGGGCACAACGGAGATATGCCGTGACATTGCCAGTATTCTCCATCAATATGCCGTACTTGGTCTTCCTGTTTCCTGACATGTTATCGGAAACATTCACCTTTACATCATTGATTGAGATTGTAAACGTACGGAGTTCGCCTGCTTTCCATTTCATCCCCTTGAGGCTTACAGTACGGCTGTGGACATCACTGTTTTCACCGATTGTATATTCGACGGTAAGCGTTGCATCGTCGCCGCAAGTCTGGGGTATGAGCATGAATGTCTGCGTAAAAGTTCCATTATTGAGATTGTTCAGGGCGGTATCGTAATCATCGAAAGAATCCGGCACATATCCACTGCCAAGTGTTGTATTGTATCCATTCACCTTGCCTGTGAATGTCTGCGTAAAGCTGCAGTCGGCTTCTCCGAGATTTGACCAGGATGTGCATTCAGATGATGTGTGAGTCCCGTTGATGTAGGACGGTGAGATAGTGCAACGGCCGGATCCGACGATATTGTTGAATATCACCTTTTTGATGTGGACAAGGTCATTGCCATTGTTGTTGCCGGTTGTGCCGTCCTTGAACTTGATGGCTGTGAGAGCGTGGTAGAAGAGCACCTTGTTGTCGGTGTCTTTTGTACCCATATCCATTAATTTGCTGGTAAACAGGATATCTGTTTGGGCTTCCGCATCTTTCCCGGCAGTGCCGCCGGTGGGCGAAGTGTAATCGAACTGGATGCTGCCCATTGGATTGGATGAGGTTCCATCAGGCGCGTAGAACTTCGCATTCAGGTCCTTTGTCTTGCTGTATGGGGTCTGCAGGAAATATAACAGCGAACCGCTTTCCGGCCAGTCCACCTTGCTGCTGGTGTAACCCGTGTTGTAGTCGTAGTAATATGTGTTTGCCTTGCCCTCTGCTTTCTTGAATGGAACCACGCCGTTGTTTTCGAGATATGTCCCGGCGCCCCATACGTCAGTGAGGAGGCTTCCGTCTGTCTTGGGCTCGAATGCGGCGGCCGAAAATCCCCCGTAAACGGCATCGAAGTTCTCCGTATAAACCGGAGTACCTTTCGTTTCAATTACGTTCTCCGGAAAATAAGCCTCATCCAGGCTTGTTACGGTTTCCGACAAAGAAAGCCCTGCGATTCCGCTTTCAATGGAAAGATCAACGGGGCCTACCGTTGGTGCGGCAGCGCTCTTTGTCTTCGCGGCATCACCGCCGACAATGAAGGCCACTGCGCTACCGGACGAAACCAGACTTTCCTGTGGATTGAATATCTGGCAGGAAGCCAGTGAAAATACCATTAGAGAGAGTGAGATAATTTGCTTTATTTTCATTCAAATCGTTCATAAAGAGCCACAAAATTACTCAAAAAAAAAAAAAAAAAAAAAAAAAAAAAAATGCAAATCATCTTTAAGCAAAAAGGGGCTGACCACTATACCGGCCAACCCCTTTTCCGCATGAAAGACATGCCACGCCTAGAACATAGAGAAAAGCTGACACATAAGCACGCCCAGGTAGTTGCCTACCGCGAAACCGATGATGCCCACGGTGATACCGGGCACAAGCACCTTCTTGTTCTTCATGGCAGTTACCATCATAGGCACGAAGGGAGGCGAATTGATGAGCGATACTGAGGTCACCACCATCATGTCCGAATCGATGTTGAACAGCTTGGAAAGAACCACCTGGACAAGCAGAGAAGCGAATATGATGAAGACCAGGAACAGGAATGTGTAGATTTCCTGTCCGAAGTTCAGCTTGGTGATGTCGGCCATCGAAGCCACTGCAATAGAGAAGATATAGATCAGATACAGACCTATGTCATAGCTCTTGTCAAGTTTCCTGACAGATTTGAGGAACGATGCGGCAAGAGAGAAAGTGGTGAGAGAAAGGATGAACACAGGCATGAACCAGCCCTTTCCGAAACCGCCTGTAAGCGCAGACATTCCGAAAGGTTCGCCCTTTATCAACGTCATTGTGACATTGGTAAGCACTACCACAAGGGCGGAGAGTACAATACATACCACCACTGCCAGCAGCACCTTGAATATCTGGCTGATACCTGACTTTGACCAGAGACCGGCATAGGGGTTGGCGTTGGCAGCCTCGATCTGAGCCTGCACCTCCTTCTCATTCTCAGCCGTGTAGGTCTCCTCTGTGTGAGGCAGAACCTTGCGGAACCACTTGATACCCACACTCAGCAGGAAGATGAAATAGAGGAAGCATACCAGCATGTCGTAGGAATTGAGCAGGACATACGTCTCGTTCGAAACATGGAGGGCCTGCTTCAATGCAGCCATGTTGATGGTGCCGCCTGTTTCGCAGCCCACCAGAAGACCGGCTATCTGAGGTCCGTTCTCGACCCTGTGGCCGAAAAGGATATAGCCCAGTACTGTAGACACAAGCACAGCGACAATGCCCACCAGGAGTGACTTGCCGATGCCTTTCATATCCTTGAAATTGAAGCTGCAGCCGAAGAGCATCATCGGCAGAGCCAGCGGAATCATCACGGTGGTGATGGTGTCCTTCAATGAGAAAGTGGCCTCATTGTTCAAGCCGGGAATCTGCCCGACAAGAACGCCCAGTATGTAAAGGATCAGGATAGGGCCGATCTTTCCCAGAAAGTTGACCTTCTTGCAGAGCCACAGCACAAATGCCGGTGCCAGGATGAAGATCAGGAGATAGATGATTGTGTAAATCATAGTCCTATTTTGTTAATATTAGTTAATGTCAGATCAGGCTGCCACAGTGTAAAGAACATACGCCACATAGAGCAGCAGGAAGAATACACCTTCTGCACGGCACAGCCTGTTTTTCTTGAAGACGAAGGCGGTGAGCAGCAGAACCAGCGCCACCACAGGCAGTGCATACAGTGACACAAGGCAGAGCGGATCCACGGCCAGGGGGCGCACCAGCGAGCAGCATCCCAGAATCAGCAGGATGTTGAACACATTGCTGCCAAGTATGTTGCCGAGAGCCAGCTGATTGCGGTGCTTTGCCGCCGCAACCACGCAGGTTGCAAGCTCGGGCAGCGATGTGCCGCACGCCATCAGTGTTATGGCAATGACCGTTTCTGAGACACCGAGTTCACGCGCAATGACGCAGCCTTCATCCACGAACAGCTTTCCGCCAAGCACCAGCATTCCGATGCCGGCAATAACAATCAGTGCAAGCAGCCACACGCTCTTACCGGCGGAAGGTTCATTCTCTTCTTCATCTTCAGGCTGCCCGTTTTTGAAAGTGACCAGCACATACCCCACGAAGCAGGCAAGGAACACCAGTCCTTCCAGCCACGAAATAGTCTGGCCGCCCCTGCCGGTCCAGAAATTCACCGCAAAGAACAGCAGCAGCAGGGAGGCTGCAATGTTGTACGGCATGTCGCGGCGGACATTGGAACGGGTATAGTCTATCGGAGAAATCAGCGCTGTGACGCCGAGAATGAACAGAGTGTTGAACAGGTTGCTGCCCGACACGTTGCCGATGGCAATGCCGCTGCTCCCCTTCAGGGCCCCGAAAAGGCTGACTGTGAGCTCAGGCATCGAAGTGCCTATGCCCACAATGACAACACCTATCACAAACTCCGAGACATGGTACTTCTTAGCAATGCCAGTGGCGCCGTTGACCAGAAGGTCGGCGCCAAAGACAGTGAGGGCGATGCCCAGAATGAAAAAAAGTACTGTCAGAAACATCCCGATACTAGTATTGATCCCAGCTCTTGATTGCTATGTCATCCATCGGCAGATTGCAGAATGCAATGATGAATGCAGCGGCAAGACGAGGGTTGGTTATCAGAGGGATGTTGAAGTCAACGGCTGCACGGCGGATCTTATATCCGTTGCTGAGTTCGCCCTGCGTGAGGTTCTTGGGAATGTTGATCACCAGTTCGACCTCTTTGTTGCGGACCATATCAAGCGCGCTGACACCCTCTTCCTGCCCTACTTCGCTGGGCCAGAGGACGCGTGTTGCGGGGATGCCGTTGTCTTTGCAGTAGCGGTATGTGCCGTCTGTTGCATATATTTCATAGCCGTGCTCTATCAGCAGGCGTGATGCCTTGAGCAGCTGAGCCTTCTGCTCACCTTCGCCGGATGAGAGGAGGATCTTCTTGCCGGGGATCCTGTATCCGACGGCAATCATAGACTTGAGGATGGCTTCGTCTGTATTGTCACCGAGGCAGCCCACCTCACCTGTAGAGGCCATGTCCACACCAAGCACGGGGTCGGCCTTCTGCAGACGGCTGAACGAGAACTGTGAAGCCTTGATGCCGACGTAGTCAAGCTCAAAGGCACTCTTGTGAGGAGCAACCACGTCCTCACCCATAATAACCTTGGTTGCAAGCTCGATGAGGTTGATCTTGAGCACTTTGGATGCGAACGGGAAGCTGCGTGACGCACGCAGGTTGCATTCGATCACCTTGATGTCATTCTCGCGCGCCAGGAACTGGATGTTGAACGGGCCGCTGATGTTGAGGGCGGCGGCAATCTTCCTGGCCACCTTCTTGATGCGGCGGGCAGTCTCCACATAAAGTTTCTGGGGAGGGAACTGGATTGTGGCGTCACCTGAATGAACACCTGCGAACTCGATATGTTCTGATATTGCGTATGCCAGTACCTCGCCTTTGTTTGCCACAGCGTCGAACTCAATCTCCTTCGCATGCTGGATGAACGAGCTGACAACTACAGGGTGCTTCTTGGAAACATTCGCTGCAAGCTGCAGGAACTCATCAAGCTCGGAACGGTTCGAACATACGTTCATTGCCGCACCGGAAAGGACGTATGAAGGACGGACAAGCACGGGGAACCCGACCTTGTCTACAAATTCATATATATCATCGAGCGTTGTAAGTTCCTTCCACTGAGGCTGGTCAACACCAATCTTGTCAAGCATTGCAGAGAACTTGTGACGGTCTTCTGCATTGTCGATGCTTTCGGCAGAAGTGCCGAGCAGGTTCACACCGTGGTGCTGGATTCTGAGTGCAAGGTTGTTGGGAATCTGACCGCCAACAGATACAACCACACCGTGAGGATTCTCCTTGTCGTGGATATCCATGACGCGCTCGAATGTAAGCTCGTCGAAGTAGAGACGGTCACACATGTCGTAGTCTGTTGAGACTGTCTCGGGATTGTAGTTGATCATGATGCCGCGCCAGCCGCTCTTGCGGATTGTCTGCAGTGCATTCACAGAACACCAGTCAAACTCAACGCTGCTGCCGATACGGTATGCACCGGAGCCGAGCACAATCACAGACTTCTTGTCGTCATAGAAATCAATGTCGTTCTCAGTGCCGTTGTATGTGAGATACAGGTAGTTGATCTTTGCGGGGAACTCGCCGCCGAGAGTGTCGATCTGCTTGACAACAGGCTCCACACCCATCTGCTTGCGGAACTTTCTCACCACATCAGTGTATTCATCAGTATCGATGCTGTCTTTATATACAAGACGTCCGATCTGGAAATCAGAGAAGCCGGCCTGCTTTGCAACGAGCATGAGGTCGTGTGACACTTCTTCTATGCTGCCGCATTTCTCAATCTCCTTGCCGATGTTGACAATATTCTCAAGACGGTAGAGGAACCAGCGGTCGATCTTTGTAAGCTCATGAATCTGGTCTACAGTGTAACCTTTCTGGAAGGCCTTCGCTATCACGAAGACACGGTTGTCGGTAGGCTCGCGGAGCGCCTTGTCGATGTCATTCACCACAATCTCCTTGTTGGCCACGAAGCCGTGGGCACCCTGGCCTATCATACGCAGACCTTTCTGGATAGTCTCTTCGAATGTGCGGCCGATTGCCATCACTTCGCCGACAGACTTCATGCTGCTGCCGATTTCGCGGCTTACACCGTGGAACTTGCTCAAATCCCAGCGGGGGATCTTGCAGACAACGTAGTCCACAGTGGGCTCGAAGAATGCTGTAGTTACTTTTGTAACTGAATTCTTAAGTTCGAACAGACCGAATCCCAGGCCTATCTTGGCTGCCACAAATGCCAGAGGATATCCTGTGGCCTTTGATGCAAGTGCAGACGAGCGGCTGAGTCGGGCGTTCACCTCAATCACACGGTAGTCATCAGATGCGGGATCGAAGGCGAACTGCACGTTGCACTCTCCGACAATGCCGATATGACGCACGATGCGGATGGCAAGCTCACGCAGCTTGGCGTGGTCGTGTGCCGAAAGTGTCTGGCAGGGAGCCACCACGATACTCTCTCCGGTATGGATTCCCAGAGGATCGAAGTTCTCCATGTTGCAGACTGTGATACAGTTGTTGTACTTGTCACGGACCACCTCATACTCAATCTCTTTCCAGCCTTTCAGCGATTTCTCGACAAGGACCTGGGGTGAATATGAGAATGATTTCTGAGCAAGCACATTGAGCTCCTGCTCGTTGTCGCAGAAACCGCTGCCCAGACCGCCGAGTGCATATGCTGCGCGGAGGATGACTGGATAGCCCAGATCCGCTGCCGCCTTGCGGGCGTCTTCGATGCTCTCAACCGCATGGCTCCTGATGATCTTGACACCAATCTCCTCCATCTTGTTGTTGAAGCATTCGCGGTCTTCTGTATCTATGATTGCCTGGACAGGTGTTCCAAGCACCTTGAGATTATATTTATCAAGGATTCCCTGCTCGAACAGCTGCACACCGCAGTTGAGTGCTGTCTGTCCGCCGAAAGCCAGCAGGACGCCCTGAGGCTGCTCCTTCGCTATGACTTTCTCCACAAAATAGGGTGTTACAGGCAGGAAGTAAATCTTGTCTGCTATTCCTTCGGAAGTCTGCACCGTAGCAATATTGGGATTGATGAGGACTGTCTCAATGCCTTCCTCGCGCATTGCCTTGAGTGCCTGGCTGCCGCTGTAGTCAAACTCGCCGGCCTCACCTATCTTGAGTGCGCCGGAACCCAGAATCAGGACTTTTTTGATTTCTGTATCCATTGTCTGCCTGTATTAAAGGGATTTTATGAAACTTTCAAATATGTATGCAGTGTCAACCTCGTAGCCGTATGCTTCAGGATAGAACTGTATTGACTGGAACGGAAGGTTCTTGTGAGCTATTCCTTCAATCGTGCCGTCGTTAAGATTCTCATATGTGACCTTCCAGTCTTCGGGAAGCGACCCGGCGGCGATGGCGAAGCTGTGGTTCTGTGATGTGGTGTAACATCTTGTGGTACCGCTCATTCTGACGGGCTGGTTTGTGTGGTGTCCCGACTTGAGCTTGACCACCTTAGCTCCTGCCGCCATTGCCATAAGAAGGTTACCCATACAGACACCGAGAATAGGCTTGCCTTTTGCCATGGCCTCTTTGATGTGTGCCACGGTATCCTTGAGGAAAGTGGGATTGCCGGGACCGTTTGAAATCACAAGTCCGTCATAGTCGGCGGTTGCGGGGTCATTGTTGAAATCATAGTTCCAGGGAACTCTTACTATCTCAACTCCGTTTCCGACAAGTATTCTGAGAATGTTATGTTTTACTCCGCAGTCAACAAGCACAACCTTCTTGCAGCCCTCCGGCCCGGCATATCTAATCACTTCACTGCAGGAAACTCTCTCGACAAGATTTTCAGAATAGGGATCGGTCATAGGGACGGGGTCGAAACCGTCAGGGATTATCTGGCAGAGCATCGATCCGCTTTCACGCACTACTTTTGTGATGGCGCGGGTGTCAACTCCGTAGATGCCGGGGATCTTGTGTTCGATGAGCCAGTCGTTGAGACTGCATACAGCATTCCAGTGACTGTAGTCAAATGACATGTCTGTCACTATCAGTCCTCTGATATGGCAGTTTTCACTTTCGTAGCTCTGGCAGATATTGTCGATGACAACTTCGGCAGGAGCGCCATAATTACCTATCTGAGGATAGGTCACACAGAGAATCTGCCCCTCGAAAGAAGGGTCGGTAAGGTTTTCCGGGAACCCGGCAGTTGCTGTAGTGAAGGTGAGGACACCGCAGGCTGGGGTTGTGTATCCAAAAGAATAGCCTTGAAAATCAAGGCTATTGTATAGTTGGAGAACAGATTTTGCGGTTGATGAGAGTTGCATTTTTTTGTGCATTTAAAATTTCACAAAAGTAGTATTTTTTACGTTATGTTGCAACATTGAGGGCATTTTTTCTTTTATCAATCTACACTTATTAATAATAGGCCTGACAAACGTCCGTTCGGGTTTCAAATTGTAATCCACAAAAAAGTGCACTACATACATTTTTGACGCACTTTTTTTGTTTTTTATATCAAAAAATATAATTTTGCGCTTGAAAATTTATAACCAAACATTAGACATTGAAAGCAATATGAACGCACAAGAATATGTAAGCCAGTTCATGGCCGACGTGATTGCAAAGAACCCCAACGAACCGGAATTCCATCAGGCAGTGAGAGAAGTGGTGGAAAGTGTGGCCCCGCTTATTGTGGAAAACCCCCAGCTGCTCAAGCTCAAGGTAATGGAGCGGATAGTCGAGCCTGAAAGAGTTGTCATGTTCCGCGTCCCCTGGGTGTCAGATTCAGGCGAGGTGATGATAAATAAAGGATACCGCATCCAGATGAACAGCGCCATCGGCCCATATAAGGGCGGCGTCCGCTTCCATCCCAGCGTGAACCTCAGCATCCTCAAGTTCCTTGCTTTCGAGCAGACATTCAAGAACAGCCTCACCACTCTGCCCATGGGTGGCGGCAAAGGCGGTTCTGACTTCAACCCCAAAGGAAAATCAGAGATGGAGATCATGCGGTTCTGCCAGAGCTTCATCACAGAGCTTTACCGTCATATCGGTCCCGACACCGACGTACCTGCAGGTGACATCGGAGTGGGCGGCCGCGAGGTTGCATATATGTTCGGCCAGTATAAACGTCTGGCAAATGAGTTCACCGGCACTTTCACAGGCAAAGGACGCAGCTTCGGCGGGTCGATAATGCGTCCGGAAGCGACAGGATACGGTGCCTGCTATTTCGGGCAGGCGATGCTTGCCACACGCGGCGAATCTTACAAGGGAAAGACAGTCGCAATCTCCGGAGCGGGCAATGTGGCTCAGTTCGCAGCACAGAAAGCCACCGCTCTCGGGGCGAAGGTGCTGACCCTCTCCGATTCCAACGGATTCATCTATGACCCCAAGGGCATCGATGAAGAGAAGCTCAAATACGTATTCATGCTCAAGAACGTCCAGAGAGGCCGTATCCGTGAATATGTCACAAAATATCCCGAGGCACAGTATTTCGACGGCCAGCGTCCATGGATTGTCAAATGTGACATTGCCATGCCGTGCGCCACTCAGAACGAGCTGAACGAAGAGGAAGCGAAGACTCTGGTTGCAAACGGCTGCACATGTGTCGTCGAGGGAGCCAACATGCCCACCACTCCTGCCGCCATCGCAGTGTTCCAGAACGCTAAGATTCTCTACTCGCCCGGCAAGGCCTCAAATGCCGGCGGCGTTGCCACATCGGGTCTCGAGATGACCCAGAACTCCATCCGTCTCGGCTGGAGCAAGGAAGAGGTTGACCAGAAGCTTCAGAGCATCATGGCAAACATCCACGAACGCTGCGTCGAGTTCGGCACAGAAGATGACGGCTATATAAACTACGTGAAGGGCGCAAACATCGCCGGCTTCATGAAGGTGGCCGACGCCATGGTGGCTCAGGGCATCGTTTAGTCCGCACAACATCGTAACCATAAGCTGACTATGTATAACGCAGAAGGGCGGTTCCGGGAACGGCGCTGCCCTTCTACTGTATTATACTGCACGGGACCGTTCACGTTTTCCACAGTTTTCGTGAACACTCCCAGGCATGTATATCGATATTGGGCCGCGCCTATGACGCGCTGGCCGCTGTGCTCCGGCAGCACTCTGCCAGACACCATTTTGCAGCGCGATGGACGCGCCGTAAGATCATCAGGCACAGCCCCAGCTCACAAGGGTGCACTGCATTTAACGCAGAAGGGCGGTTCCGTTGGGACCACCCTTCTGTTGATATTTTGTGTAAAGTGTTGTCTTGTCTGTTTCTTATCTTATTTGATTAATTTTCTGAAAATGAAATAATAGAGAAGAAGACCCACCCAGCTGAGTGAGAGAATGATGATAGAGATGATAATCTTCCAGATGACTCCGATAGATTTGTGAGCGAAGAGATCGTAAACGCACCAGATGGCGAGAACGATACCAATGATGTAAATAATCTTTGCCATTGAGTTTGTAGATAAAATTAAATGTATTGTGTTATGTGTGATTATTCAGCTTTTTCATGATTGTGCTGGCAGTCTTCGCAGTCGCAGTCACCGTCACAGCAGCCAATCTCCACCTGGACATCCTCGCCTGACTCCATAACCATCTCGAGAACCTTATAGCTGAGCTCGATGCACTCCAGAGGAGAGAGTCCCATGCTGGGTTCGTCCTGCTCTACGATGATCCAGTCGATGTCGGTATCTTTCACAGCAGTCAGGATTGAAGAAACGCTCTGCAGGCCCATGCCCACGGGACGGAACTCGAATGCTGTCTCGGGAGACTCCTCCACTTCACCTTCTTCCTGACCGATGAGTGCGTAGGGATCGCCTTCAACCTTGGCTGTAGCATAGTAGTCTTTCATGTGCACTACATTCTCGCGGTCGGCATATTTTGTAACATACTCGCAAGGATCCTGGCCGGCATACTTCACCCAGCAGAGGTCAAGCTCTGCGCCGAGGAGATCGGCGGGAATTGTGTTGTACATGTAGTCAAGGCCGAATGTGCCGTCGGGCATCTCCACGAATTCGAAATCATGGTTGTGGTAGAGCATCTTCAGTCCCGCTGCCTTTGCTTTCTCTGCGAAAGCCTTGATGTCTGAGAGTGTGCTCTCGAAATTCTCGGTGCCGGGGCGGTCTGCTGTCTCGAGATAAGGAACAACGATGTATTCACAGCCGATAGTCTTGTAGTCAGAGATGACCTTGTCGATGTCAGCTCTCATTTCGTTGAGAGCGACGTGTGCCGAGATGGGCTTGAGGCCGATTTCATCGCACCACGCCTTCACCTGTGCGGGATCGTTGCCGAAAAGGCCGGCGAACTCCACACCCTCGTAGCCGATTTCCTTAACTTTTTCAAGTGTACCCTTGAAGTCGGCCGCCATTTCATTGCGGACTGAATAAAGGATCACGGCGAGTTTCGGCCCCTGTGTCTCAGGAGCCTTGCATGAGACTGCGGCGATTGCCACAGCCAGCATCAGAAGTGTTTTTCTTAAAGTTTTCATAGGTTATTTTTAATGATAATTTCGTCTCCAAAATAATTTGTTAAAAATAGCAATTATTTTTGAACCGCACAATAGTTTAAAGGTATATTTTTCTTAAATTTGAGGCTGAAAACAACTTGCACGCAAATGATAGTAATGAAATTCGGCGGAACGTCGGTCTCCGATGCCACCGCAATAAAAAGGTCAATATCGATTGTATCGAAAAAGCTGAAGGACAAACCTGTAATTGTGGTTTCCGCCTGTGCCAAAGTCACAGATTCACTCTACAAGCTCATCAACTGCATAGAAACCGGGCAGAAAGAAGAGTGCCAGGTGTTGGTGGACGGTCTCAGAGCCCGTCACAAAGGCATCATAGAGGATTGCATCAAGGCAGGCGGATACAAATCAGAGCCGTGCACCGGTGACATCTCCGCCACAATCGACAAGATATGCAACTCGCTGTGGACACTTTCAAAAGCCCACCTCAACGCGCAGATTCCCGACAGCGACAAGGCATACATCACATCGATGGGTGAATATCTTTCATCCAACATCATATGCTTCATGCTGAACACCTTCGGCATAAACACCGCCTGGGTTGACGCACGGCATTTCATGATCACATCAAAAGACTATATGAGCGCCTCCCCTCTTGTAGACGAAGTTGCAAAGAGGGCTGACAAAGTGATATCCAAAGCATACAAGGGATATGACGCCGTTATCACACAGGGTTTTGTGGGCGTGACCATAGAAGGCGACCCCACAGTGCTCGGACGCGGCGGCAGCGACTACTCCGCATCACTTCTGGGCATGGTGCTTGACGCAGACCGCATCGAGATATGGACGGATGTGGACGGAATCCGCACCGCAGACCCGCGCATGGTCGAGAACACACGCGGCATACGGAAGATCTCATACGAAGAGGCGGCCGAACTGGCAAGGTTCGGTGCAAAAGTGCTCCACCCTCTCTGCATAGAGCCAGCAGCAACCAAAAACATCCCGCTGTATGTGCTCAACTCAATGAATCCAGGCGGAGACGGCACGGTGGTGCTCAACCGTTCATGCATATTCGACGGCATAAAGTCTGTCTCATACAACGAAAACATCAGGGTGGTGAACATATACTCCCCCAAGATGATCAACGCAACAGGTTTCATGGCCAAGATATTCGACGTGTTCGGCCGTCACGGTGTGTCTGTTGACATGATCAGCACTTCTGAGGCCAGCGTATCTGTGACAGTGGATGCGAAACAACCCCTGGAAGAGGTTGTGGCAGACCTCGCCCAGTACGGCAAGGTCACCGTCGACCGCGACAAGTCACAGGTTTCAATCATCGGCAAGAACATCATAGGCATAAAAGGTGCTTTCGCCACCATATTCGAAGCCCTGAGCGACTGCAAGATCTACATGATGTCACAGGGCTCGTCATTCCTGAACCTGTCGCTTGTGATAGACCGCCCGGAAATGGCGGGCATTGTACGCACACTTCATAAAGTATTCTTTGAAAATGGAGCAGAATAATTTGAAAGTAATCATAAGCGGCTACGGCCGTATGGGACACATGGTTGAGGCCTGCCTGAAAACAAGGGGCATAGAGTGCGCAGCCTGCAGCGAAGACATCACCGCCACTCCGAAAGAAACGGCGAAGGAATGTGTGTGCATCGACTTCACTGTGCCGGATGCTTTCCGTGCGAACTACAAGTTCCTTGCAGAGAATTTCAAGGCCGTTGTGGTCGGCACCACCGGATGGGACGATATCAGACAGGATGTGATTTCATATTTCGAGAAGTGCGGCACCACAATGATTTATTCGTCGAACTACTCCATCGGAGTGAACATCCTCTTCGCCACGGCAGAATTCATCTCAAGGATGGCCTCCCGTTTCGGAGGATACACCACCTCCATCGAAGAGACACACCACATACACAAGCTGGACGCCCCGAGCGGCACTGCAAAGACCTTGGCATCTGTGGTTGACGCAGCCGCAGGAACAAGCACACCAATAGAGTCGTTCAGAATCGGCGAAGTGGCTGGAATACACACTCTTAACCTTACCGGCGGAGCCGACCGTCTGACTCTGACCCACGAGGCATTCAGCCGCGAAGGTTTTGCCGCAGGCGCCGTAGAAGCCGCCGTCATGACACAGGGCCTCAGCGGAGTTCACGAATTCAAGGATTTAATATTTAACACTGCAGAATAATATGGACAATTTATTACTGAAAGGTTGCGGAACTGCTCTTGTCACCCCGTTCAAAAACGAAGAGGTTGACTACAAAGCCTTTGAAAAGCTTGTTCAGTTCCAGATAGAGGCCGGAATACATTTTCTGGTTCCGCTCGGCACCACAGGCGAGACCCCCTGCCTTATGGATTCCGAGAGAATCAAACTTCTGCAGATTGCAAAATCAAACGCCGCCGGCCGCCCCGTGATGGTTGGTGTGGGCACAAACTCGCTGGTGATGACCCGAGGGAACATCGACGTGCTCGCCCCTTACGGCCCCGACGCCTTCCTTGTTGTCACACCATATTACAACAAACCTTCTCAGGATGGTCTGCGCACCTATTTCCAGGCAGTGGCAGACTATTCTCCGAAGCCTATTGTGCTCTATAATGTACCGGGCCGTACCGGTGTCAACATCACAGCCGAGACCACCCTGGCGCTGGCGGAGCACCCCAACATCATTGCCGTGAAGGAAGCTTCAGGCAACTACGCCCAGATCTCACGCATCATTGCGCATGCACCCAAAGATTTCGCGGTACTCTGCGGAAACGATGACGAGACTCTCTCACTCATGGCCACAGGAGCCGCAGGAGTGGTGAGCGTGGCGTCAAACATCGTCCCGAAAGAGCTTGTTCAGATGACCGAGGCGATGCAGAACAATGACCTTGTCACCGCCCGCGCAATCCACCACCGTCTGTTCGACCTCTTCAAGAACTGCTTCGTGGAGAGCAACCCCATCCCTGCCAAGGCAGCCCTCTCACTTATGGGGATGATGGAGAATGAGCTCCGTCTGCCGCTGGTGCCCGCTTCGGAAAGCACCATGGTCCTTATGCGCAGGACACTTCAAAACTTGGACATCATATAATAACATACGGTTATGGCAAAGATTCGTGCAGCCGTTGTTGGATACGGCAATATTGGAAGATACGTCATCGAGGCGCTTGAAGCGGCCGAAGATTTTGAAATCGCAGGTGTTGTGCGCCGCAATGCCACTGACATCCCTAAGGCACTGCAGCCCTACAAAGTGGCGACTTCACTCACAGAACTCAGCAATGTGGATGTGGCCATACTCGGTGTCCCCACACGCCAGACCGAGAAGTATGCGCTGGAGGCTCTGGAACTTGGCATCAGCACTGTTGACAGCTTTGACATACATACAAAGATAGGCGGTCTGCGCGCCTCTCTGGACTCCGCCGCCAGGAAAGCCGGCCGCGCCAGCATCATCTCCGCAGGCTGGGATCCGGGCAGCGACTCTGTAGTCCGCACCCTGCTCGAGGCCTGCGCCCCCAAAGGCATCACATACACCAACTTCGGTCCCGGAATGAGCATGGGACATTCTGTGGCGGTAAAAGCCATTGAAGGCGTGGCCGATGCCCTCTCTGTCACTATTCCGATGGGGACAGGAGTGCACCGCCGCATGGTATACGTCCAGATCAAGCCAGGATACGACTTTGCAGCAATCGCGGCTGCAGTGAAGGCCGACCCCTATTTCGTTAACGACGAGACACACGTCATGCAGGTTGAGAGCGTGGATGTCCTCAAGGATATGGGACATGGTGTGAACCTGGTGCGCAAGGGAGTTTCAGGCAAGACCCACAACCAGAACTTCGAGTTCAACATGAAGATCAACAACCCTGCCCTTACCGCGCAGATTCTGGTGTCGGCGGCACGTGCGGTGCTGCGTCAGCAGCCGGGCTGCTACACACTCATAGAAATCCCGCCCGTGGACCTTCTCCCGGGAGAGCGCGAAGATTGGGTGAAGAAGTTGGTCTAGAATCCTGCAAGACGGTCAAGCACACCCTTTACAAGCCCCATGACATGCGGCTTGTAGTCTGTGTTGCTCTCACCGGCATAACGGTTGGCGATTATGCAGCACACAGTGGTGGCATCATGCCCCAGATGGGCCGCAAGACCGGCCAGAGCGGAACTTTCCATCTCAAAATTGGTGATGCGGCGGCCGTCGTAGCGCCACGCCTCAAGCTTCTCCATCATATCAGGCATTGCCAGAGGCACGCGTATCACGCGGCACTGCGGCCCGTAGAAGCCGGGGGCGGAAATTGTCATGCCTGGGATGGTGAAATCAGACAGCAGTTCTGTCATTTTCTCTGAAGAACGCACGAAATAAGGATGCGGCAGACCTGCTGCATCCCAGTTCATGAAACGCAGGAATTCCTGCTCGTAATCGTTCAGGTTTATCTTGTCGATATCACCGTACCAGCGCATCAGGCAGTCGAATCCAATGCTCACATTCGAAAGGACATAGCTTCCAAGGGGTATGTCGGCATGGATGGCGCCGCTTGTGCCGATACGCACCAGACGCAGTGTGCGGTGCTCAGGCCTGACTTCGCGCGTTGCGAAATCGATATTTGCAAGTGCGTCCAGCTCTGTCATCACGATGTCGATGTTGTCGGTGCCGATACCGTGCGACACGCATGTTATGCGGCAGCCTCTGTATGTGCCTGTTGCGTGGCGGAACTCACGGCTCTGACCTTCGTCTTCAATCGAATCGAAGAAAGACGAAACCATCCCTACGCGGCCGGGGTCGCCCACCAGCACCACTGTGTCGGCCAAGTGTTCCGGCTTTATGTGGAGATGGAATATGGATCCATCCTCGTTGATGATCAGTTCCGACTTTGCAATCATAGATTAAAGCAGTTTAGAAATGGCATTGACAAAAGCCTCGACAGAAGCTGTGACAATATCTCTGTTTGCGGCGAAGCCGTAGTAGATCTGTTTCTTGTTCTCTATCTGGATATGCACCTTTCCGATGTCATCTGTTCCTTTGCTGATAGACTGAATGAGCATCTCTTCGAGGTTTATCTTGCGGTGGACCAAAGACTTGACAGCTGTGAACGCCGCATCTATGGGACCGATGCCGCTGCAGGTTGCAGAGCAGTCCTCACCGTCGATGGTGAGTGTCACCGTTGCCATGGGAATAGAATTCTTGCCGGAGATGACCTGAAGATATTTGAGCTTGATGTTCTGAGTCACGTTGCCCTCGCCCACTCCTGCGATTTCATAAAGGTCGCTGTCTGCAATGTCTTTCTTGCTGTCGGCGACACGCAGGAACTTCTCGTATGCGATGGCCAGCTCCTGTGCGGAGAGGTTTATGCCCAGACGGTGAAGATGATGGTCAAGCGCCGCACGGCCGCTGCGGGCGGTGAGGGCGATGGTTGAATCCACCAGGCCGATGTCTGTGGGGTCGATGATCTCGTAGCTCTCGCGTTTCTTGAGCACCCCGTCCTGATGGATGCCAGATGAATGAGCGAAGGCATTGCGGCCCACAATTGCCTTGTTGGGCTGCACAGGCATTCTCATCATTGATGAAACCTGATGTGAGACTTTGGTGATATGTTTTGTGTTGATATCAGTATATACGGGAAATTCCTTGCGGCTCTTGATTGCCATAACCACTTCCTCGAGGGCTGTGTTGCCGGCACGCTCGCCGATACCGTTTATGGTGACCTCAACCTGACGCGCACCGTTCATCACGCCTGCCAGGGTGTTGGCCGTGGCCATGCCGAGATCGTTATGGCAGTGAGTGGAAATAATGGCCTTGTCTATATTGGGGACATTGTTCCTGAGGTAAGCTATCTTCTCTCCGTATTCTGCGGGGAAGCAGTAGCCGGTGGTGTCGGGGATGTTCACAACAGTGGCACCTGCCGCTATCACCGCCTCGATCACTCTTGCAAGATATTCATTTTCTGTGCGTCCAGCATCTTCCGCATAGAACTCGACGTCATCCACATACTTGCGTGCATACTTCACACATGCCACAGCTCTCTCAAGAATATCCTCCCTGTTTGAATTGAACTTATACTTGATGTGGTAGTCGGATGTGCCGATACCTGTATGGATACGTTTGAGACGGGCGGACTGCAGCGCCTCTACAGCCATGTCGATATCTTTCTCCACAGCACGGGAGAGGGCGCAGATGCGCGATTCGGTGATGACTTTGGACACTTCCACAACAGACTTGAAGTCACCGGGGCTGGAGATGGGGAAACCGCATTCGATGATGTCAACCCCGAGGGTCTCGAGCTGTTTTGCAAGTTCAATCTTTTCAATTGTGTTCAACTGGCAGCCCGGAACCTGTTCGCCGTCGCGCAGTGTGGTATCAAATATATAGAGTTTCTCGTTCATGGTCGACATGTGATTTCAAGGCACAAATTTGCGATTTTTTATTGAAATAATTGACATGGAGATGTTTATTTTAGCAAAAAAAACTTACATTTGCAAACGAAAAGGTGAATATCTGTCAATTATGTTGCTTGCAATTTCAACCGGCATTCTTTCTCTACTATCAGTGGTTGTGCTGCTAGTTGTCCTTTGTATGTAATGAAGCGGAATCGGGAGGTCAGATATTTACAAAAATATATTATGATTGTTGGATTCCGCATGCCGGGGTTCAATTTTTTTTTATTTATAAGACACATTATGATCAAGCTACGCAGCAGCAAATCCTTCACAGGACGTGAGATGGCGGGTGCACGCGCACTCTGGAAAGCGAACGGAATGACAGAAAACTTTGTCGGCAAACCCGTCATTGCAATTGTAAACTCATTCACCCAGTTCGTGCCCGGGCATGTTCATCTGCACGAAATCGGTCAGGAGATAAAGAAAGAGATTGAAAAGAGAGGTTGCTTCGCCGCAGAGTTCAACACCATAGCAATAGATGACGGCATCGCCATGGGGCATGAAGGAATGCTCTATTCGCTTCCCTCACGCGACATCATCGCCGACAGCGTCGAGTACATGGTGAATGCTCACAAGGCTGACGCGCTCGTCTGCATCAGCAACTGCGACAAGATAACCCCGGGAATGCTTATCGCCGCGATGCGGCTCAATATCCCGACCATCTTCGTCTCCGGAGGCCCGATGGAGGCCGGTGTCTGGGGATCTGCAAGACTCGACCTCATCGATGCCATGATAAAGTCTGCGGACCCAACCGTAAGCGATGAGGATGTCAAGGCCATCGAGGAATGTTCCTGCCCGACCTGCGGAAGCTGTTCCGGCATGTTCACCGCGAACTCGATGAACTGCCTGACCGAGGCCATCGGTCTTGCCCTTCCGGGCAACGGTACCGTGCTGGCGACACATGTGCTCAGAAAGGAACTTCTGGTCAAGGCGGCGCGGCAGATCGTCGAAAACACTTTCAAATATTATGACAACGATGACGAGTCCGTCCTCCCTCGCAGCATAGTTTCCAGGGAGGCTTATCTGAACGCCATGTCCCTCGATATCGCCATGGGCGGCTCGACAAATACCATCCTTCATCTTCTCGCCGTGGCCGGTGAAGCAGGTGCGGATTTCACGATGAAGGACATAGATGCTCTTTCAAGGAAAGTCCCTTGCATATGCAAAGTAGCCCCGAACACTCAGAAATATCATATCCAGGAGGTCGGCCGCGCCGGCGGCATCATGGGCATCATGTCTGAGCTTGCGAAGGCCGGACTGGTGGACACTTCAGTCGGAAGAGTTGACGGCATGACACTGGCGGATGCCATTTCAAGATATGATATAGCAGGCGAGGATCCTTGCGAGGACGCAAAGAAGATATACAGTGCCGCTCCTGCAGGGAAGAGGACTACTCTGATGGCTTCCCAGAACTGCACTTATGACTCGTTCGATACGGACCGCACCGGTGGATGCATACGCGACATCGCACATGCCTATACGAAGGACGGTGGTCTCGGAGTGCTTTTCGGCAACATCGCTCAGGACGGCTGCGTGATCAAGACTGCAGGTGTCGATGAAAGCATATGGTCATTCGCCGGACCTGCAAAGGTGTTCGATTCTCAGGAGGCGGCTTGTGACGGTATTCTCGAAGGTAAGGTCCGGAGCGGGGATGTCGTGGTCATCAACTACGAAGGTCCTAAAGGCGGTCCCGGCATGCAGGAGATGCTTTATCCGACCTCTTATATCAAGTCCATGCATCTGGGCAAGGAATGCGCGCTGATCACCGACGGACGTTTCAGCGGCGGCACCTCCGGACTCAGCATCGGCCATATCTCTCCTGAAGCCGCCGCCGGCGGCAATATCGGCCTCGTCCGTGACGGAGATATCATAGAGATCGACATCCCTTCACGCAGCATCAATGTCAGGCTTTCCGATGAGGAACTGGCACAGCGCCGTGAGCAGGAGCTCGCCCGTGGCAGGAAGGCGTTCACTCCGCCTGTCCGCCAGCGTGAGGTGTCAAAGGCCCTCAAATCCTACGCTGCCATGGTCAGCAGTGCGGACAAGGGCGCGAGAAGAATTATTGAAGACTGACAGATATGATGGAGGAAAACAAACAGTTGAGAGGCTCACAGATACTGCTCGAATCCCTGATCCATCAGGGAGTGGATACTGTCTTCGGATATCCGGGCGGACAGATAATGCCTGTCTATGATTCTCTGTATGATTATACCGACCGCATCCGCCACATACTTGTCCGTCATGAGCAGGGTGCCATTCACGCCGCCCAGGGCTATGCCAGGATCAAGAACAAGCCGGGCACCGTCATCGTCACTTCAGGACCTGGTGTGACCAATGTCATCACAGGTGTCGCTGACGCGATGGTGGATTCCACCCCTGTCGTCGTAATTGCCGGTCAGGTGAGCACCGGACTTCTTGGAACCGACGCTTTCCAGGAGACGGACCTCGTAGGCATGGCCACTCCTATCGCAAAATGGGCATATCAGATCCGCCGTCCGGAAGATGTCCCATGGGCGATTGCCAGAGCATATTATATCGCCGGAAGCGGCCGCCCCGGCCCTGTCGTACTGGACTTCCCGAAGGATGCCCAGACCGGAATGGCTGAATACATACCTCAGGACTGCAGCTTCATCCGAAGTTATGTCCCGTATCCTGAACCGTCTGACGATGTCATAGAACAGGCTGCCAGGATGATAGACGAGGCGAAGAAGCCTTTTGTGGTCTTCGGGCACGGAATCATACTTTCCGAAGCGGAGAAGGAACTTGAGGAGTTCCTCGACAAGGCTGATATTCCTGCGGGTTCCACGATGCTGGGACTCAGCGCCCTCAAGTCCGACAACCCTCATTATCTGGGAATGGTCGGCATGCACGGCTCGCTGGCGAACAACTATCTCACCCAGAAATGTGACCTCCTCATCGCTGTAGGACTACGTTTCAGTGACAGAATCACCGGAACGGTCTCCACCTATGCCAAGCAGGCGAAGATAATACATATCGATATCGATGCATCTGAGATAGGCAAGAACATCCCGGTGGACCTCGGTGTTCTCGGTGATGCGAAGAAAGTTCTCGGACGTCTCACTGCCGCCATCGGGAAAAGGACTTCCAATGTATGGGATGAAGAGATAGGGAGATGCAGCAGAATTGAAAAAGAGAGGGTCATTG
>JAZLJK010000045.1:0-4508 GCA_045617865.1 Bacteroidales bacterium
AATTCTTATGAAAAAGTTTTTTCTTTATAATGCAATTGTGGCAGTAGTGATATATGCCATTACGATGATAGTCTCTGCAAAGAACCCCAATGTTGCAACGAGTATTTCAGGAGGCTATCTTGGTGGTTCGATAGGAATGTGGTTTCTCTCTTTGTTTGATTTCTTTGCGGCAAAGAAGCCCACGAAGCGTGAGGAGCTGCAGATTATCAAAATAGGTTTGTTCGTTATGGACCTGTTGGCTATGGCTTCTGTGTGCATGCTTCTTTACGAATGGCTGCATGTTGGCTGGACGGTGCTGTTCATAATCCTTCTTGTTGACGGCATAGCTTTGAATTTTGCAATGCGGGAGTTGAACCGCGAGCTCTTGAAATACCCGAAGGAGAAAAATCAGTGATTGAGTGTGGCGCGTAAGCTGCTGATATACAATAAAATAGCATAAACAGCCCCTCTGATTTCAGAGGGGCTGTTTTGTCTAAGTGTCTGATAGACAGCGACATCCGCGCCACGTTTCTTGTGTTTGATCCTACACCGACGAAGGGGCGGTCTGAGATGGCAAAGTTTACGTAAATTTGGAAATAGTAAAACCTTTTATTATTTTTGTAAAGAAGTCACATCAGATAATCCCCGCTGAATATCAAATAAAATAAGTGGGGGAGTAATCATCTGATCATCAGTAAAATGCAAATGCCCCTTGCACAAAATAAAACTGAATTCTTATGAGAAAGTTTTGCCCGGTTGCATAACGAAGGTCTTGGGTATGGGTACATTTGCTGGATATTGTGTTGGTGGTGGTTTGGAAAATTAATATTTGAGGAGTATGAATAAGATACTTTTGAATGTGTTGTACGTTCTGTACGGTCTTGTTGCTGGTATTTCTGCGGGGTGGCTCGTACATTTCGATGTTGTTCCCAACTCATATCTGATAATTGCAGGGGCAGTATTGCTCGTATGCATTATTGTGTTCCTAATTGTTATCAGTAATAAGAATATCAGGAATCGTGTGACAACGGTGCCTGCTATTATTGGTTCGGTCACGGTTTTCTTCCAGATACTTGCGATTCTATCTTCGCAGGTATTCTTTACTGCTCTGAACGGGGCACAGATAATAATTTTTATACTTACTGCTCTGTTAATTGCGGTGAATAATTACATGGCAAGTCAACGAATGTTGAAGAAGCTAAAGGGTGATTTCAAGACTCGTCAGTTTTGAATTGCGTAATAATCTTGCCTTCATAAATAATGTACAGAGCCCTGAGGATTCTCAGGGCTCTGTGCGTTGGCTGAGCCCGTCGCAGCTATGTCCCGCGTCAGCGCAAGCGGTCCGAAAGCAGATGCAGGAGGATGTAAGCAAGCACCTGAGCGAGGGGCGAAGCAAGCGCCCTGTCTATGATTTCCTTGGGCTGCACTGTTGCGGCCGCGCAGCCAAAGCGGGACATGCTCAAGAGATAATTTTTGTGAACTTTCGAAAAATAGCATAAATTTGAAAGTTTTATCTTGCGATAATTATGCAGAAGCACACATATACATACGAAAAACCCTTTGCGCTTGAGGCAGGAGGCACTCTGGACGGGATTACAATCTGTTACCACACATCTGAAGGAGAGCGTGCAGGAAGGCCTGTGGTGTGGATATGCCATGCCCTCACCGCCAACAGCAACCCCGAAGAGTGGTGGGACACCCTTGTCGGACCGGGCAAGTTCTTCGACACTGAAAGGTTCTTTGTGGTGTGTGCCAATATCCTGGGTTCGTGCTATGGCACTACAGGACCCACCACATATCCGGCAGCGCCTCTGAAAGAATTCCCTTTGATCACGATAAGGGACCTTGTGAATGCCCATGAAGTGCTCCGTGAGCATCTGGGCATAGAGGTCATCGACTTTCTGGTAGGCGGCTCCAACGGCGGATTTCAGTCGGTTGAATGGGCGGCAAGCTATCCTGACAGGATAAAGAATGCCTGCATGCTGGCCACATCGGCCATCGTAAGCCCATGGTGCACCGCGACCCTCGAGGCGCAGCGCATGTGTATCCTTGCAGATCCCACATACGAAGAGGCGAAGGATGCGCGCGGAGGAGCGAAAGGCCTTGCCGCAGCCCGCAGCAACGCTCTGCTCACATACCGCAACTACGAGGGATACCTCCGCACCCAGAGCGAGCCCGACCCCGATTTTCTTCAGGCACACAGGGCGGTGACCTACCAGCAGTATCAGGGCAAGAAGCTGGTGGACCGCTTTGACGCATATTCATATTACAGCCTCACGATGGGGGTTGACACCCACAACGTAGGGCGTGGGAGAGGTGGCGTTGAGGCTGCCCTGAGCCGCGTCACTGCAAAGACTCTTGCCATAGGCATCGATTCCGACATCCTTTTCCCCGTTGATGAAAGCAGGAGGCTGGCGGAAGGGGTGCAGAACGGCGCACTGGAAGTGATAACATCAAATTTCGGCCACGACGGATTCCTGCTCGAATATGAGCAGATCGCTGCGGCCATACGGAAACATTTCGATATCTTTTAAAATATAACCAACATGCAAGTACTCAAGTTCGGCGGATCATCAGTGGCAAATGCCACTAACATGACGAAAGTGGTCGATATCGTGACCAAGGCGGTCAGCATTGACAAAACCATTCTTGTGGCTTCTGCAATAAGCGGCGCCACAGATGCACTTATCGAGATAGGCCGAATGGCGGAGCGCAGCGATGCAGGCTATGAGACAGCACTGGCAAAACTCGAAGACCGTCATCACGATATAATCTCCGAACTGATCCCCCAATATCTTCAGGCTGACATAAACGACGAGACAGCTGCCCGTTTCAAAGAGCTGAAGGGCATCTGCAAAGGTGTGTTCCGCATCAAGGAGCTCACATGCCGCACTCTCGACCTCATCATGAGCTTCGGTGAGCTGCTCTCAACCCGCATTCTTGCAGCCAAGTTCACCTCTATGGGCATCAACTGCCGCTGGGTGGATTCAAGAGAGATTGTAAAGACATATTTCGACCTGTCGCAGAACTTGGTGGATGTGGATGCCACAAACCAGAATGCGCAGGACTATTTCAACGACACCCGCGCCAAGCTTTATATCATGCCGGGCTTCATAGCATCGGATGCCACCGGCCGCACCACCACCCTCGGCCGCGGAGGCAGCGACTACACTGCTTCCCTGCTGGCTGCAGCAATAGGTGCGCGCAGGCTTGAAATCTGGACAGACGTATGCGGTATGATGACGGCCGACCCCCGCATCGTTCCCGAGGCAAAGACAATCGAGCACATATCTTACCGCGAGGCGCTGGAACTTTCGCATTTCGGTGCCAAGGTGGTATATCCCCCTACAATCCAGCCGGTTGTTGGAAAGGCAATCCCCATCCTGGTGAAGAATACATTCGACCCTGACGGAAAGGGCACCCTCATAGAGCGTAACCCGCCCGAGGGCATCGGCAGTGTGAAGGGCATAAGCAGCAGCAACAAGCTGGCCATCCTCTCTATGGAGGGCAGCGGCATGGTGGGCGTGCCCGGCTATTCAAGCCGCCTGTTCGCCGTTCTTTCGAAGAATGAGATCAACATCATACTCATCACCCAGGCATCTTCGGTCCACACAATGCTGGTGGTTATCGATGAAAAAGATGCCGCAAAGGCCAAGAAGGCAGTGGACGAGCTGTTTGCATACGAAATCAGCCTCAAGAAGCTGGAGCCTCTGAAGGTAGAGAAAGGATATTCCATCATCTCGCTTGTGGGTGACGACATGAAGAGCCAGAGCGGTGTCACAGGACACATGTTCGATGCGCTTGGCAACGCCGGAGTCACAATCCGCGCCATCGCACAGGGCTCGTCTGAAAGAAACATCTCTGTGGTTATCCGCACCGACGATGTGAATGATGCAGTGAGGGCTATCCACAGCGAGTTCTTCAGTGAATATCAGCACACCCTCAACCTCTTCATCGCAGGTTTCGGCAATGTCGGACGCCAGCTTGTGAATGTCATTGCCGAGAACGGCAGTGCAATGAATGTTGTGGGAGTATGCTGCAGCCGCGGCCGCGTCATCAACAAGAGCGGTCTGGAGCTGGAAGGGATTGCACCAGCAATCGATGCAATGCCCCGTTCACAGCATTACAACACTGCAGACTATATAGACGAGGTGATTGCCACGGGCCTTCCCAACTCGATTTTCGTAGACTGCACTTCAGACATGGGCATTGCTACCAAGTACCCCGTGCTGCTTTCTGCCGGTGTCAGCGTGGTGACATGCAACAAGATAGCCAACTCACTGGATATGAACCTCTATCGTCAGATCCGCAACTGCGCCGCCGAGGGCAAGGCTCATTTCTACTACGATACCAATGTGGGTGCGGCACTGCCCGTTATCCATACTCTAAAGCAGATGGTGAGCAGCGGTGACAAGATCGAGCATATTGATGCGATTGTGTCCGGAACTCTGAACTATATCTTCAGCGAGTATTGCCACGAAGGCAGCACCAAGACTTTCGCTTCGATTGTTCGCGAGGTGAAGGAGCTG
>JAZLJK010000046.1:0-6732 GCA_045617865.1 Bacteroidales bacterium
GACCTTGATGTGAAGTCCCGCCATGATAGGATTCGTTTGTACTGCTGATAATTGTATATAGAGAATTCTCCTTATTGTTTTGATTTCAAAATAAAGTGCTATATTTGCATCGTCATAGGGGAATTCGCGTAAGGGATGACAACCCTTTCTGTTTCGGCAGTTTCGAGCCCCTGCAATCTAGCCACCGCATCAGCGGTGGTTTTTTCATTCTCCGAGCGCTGTGATGCAGTACTGAATCTTGTTTCCAGATTTCTGTACGCCAACGGTCATCTTGATGTTGTCGAGGCGCATTATCAGGATCTTAACGAATGGCTGCTGGTTCTTGGTGCCTTTCTTAGGCTCCACTTCATCGATCTTCTTGGATTTGGTGAGAAGTTCGGTAAGACGGAATACTGCAAGGGTTGATTCATATTGCCGTGCAGCCTTTTCACTGGTCTCTTCTATCGAGAGAAACCTCACATGAATATAGTCCTGCAGATCGTCATTCCACATCTTCTTGTCAGGGTGTTCAGCGTTCCATGACGCGTAGAAGTCCTTGATGGCTTTGTCCCTGAGTTTTATCTCCTCCCTGCTGTTTCCTGCAGGTATTTCTATACCGTTCATTTCCATAATTCAAATTTGGCAATATTCCTTGTTGTAACCAAGATTTTTGAGCGACCTTGGATGAAGTGTTTCAAAAACAACCTCAGACATACACTTTTGAATATATTTTTGAGTCAGTTAGTTAGAAAAATGATTCTAACTACCTGATTTTCAATGCAGAAGCCCAGAAACATTCACTTTTCATCATGCATCACTCCACATCTCCCGCAAACTTCCTATCTTTACCTCATGAAACTTGAAGAGGCGATATTGTATGTTCTGATTGAGAGGAACGGGGGGATGCGGACAGAGCAGATTGCGGAGGTCATAAACAGCCGCAGGCTGCATGTGCGCAAAGACGGCCTGCCGGTGACTTCCGCGCAGGTTTATGCAGTGGTCTGCCGGTTTCCAGACACATTCGTAAAGGCGGAGGGCCGCATCATGCTTATGATCTGACGCACCGCAGCATATAATCAAGATAATGGATAAGATGTCAGGCAGCAAATTCAACGATTTTTCGGCTCATGTGGATGGCAGTTCGAGCGCGGAGAAGGGGAGTGAACAGGGCTTGCGGCCTGGCATGAAAGTCACCCTGATGGACTCAAACGACAGGGGAGTGATCAGGCATGTCAGGAAGGACTGTGTGGAAATCGAGCTGGATTACGGATTTGTTATACCGGTTGGATTCCATGATTTTATAGTGAATGATACTGAGGAAGACAGGAAGCTCCGCCAGAGCGTCGGCGCCCTGCAGCCGAGTCATGCCGCAAATGAGAAATCGGTATTTACAAACAAGGCTGTGGAGATAGATCTGCACATCGAGGCTCTTCCCGGTGGCCATGGCGTTGCCAAGGGGCAGCAGAATCATTTTTGTGCATGGTGTTGGCAACGGCATCCTCAAGGCTGCAATCAGACAGGAACTCGACACAGTTTATGCTGTCTCCTGCTCCTGGAACCCTTATGGCGACGGAGCAACGGCAGTGACGATAAAGTGATTCTCTATCACTGAACGCCAGTCGGGGACAAGGGTTCTGATGTCAAGCGGCGCGGTAGGCATCGTCAATCGGTTTTCTGAGATTATGCCTTAAGCAGGGGGCTTCTTCTGTAAAGCTCTGCAAGGCTCTCACAGGCGCCAGTGCTGCCGTAATAGTCAGACATAATGTACCACTCCGCCCAAGTCATTTTCGCAGCATACGCCCAGATAGAACATCGCGTCGGAGTTGTCCATTTCCGCCGCCTCATACCACATACGCTAAAGCTTTGGAATAGTCGCGCCTGTAAATTGTCTCCCTCCAGAGACGCTGCCCCTGAGCAACGAGAGGGTTATTTGTCGTAGTCGAGTACTTCATATTCGTCTTCTTCGTAATTGTCAGTATATAATCCGTAGATGTCGAGCGGGTGCTGCTTGAGATACCTGGCCCGTTTGTAGCCCAGAAAATCGAACGGCTCCTTCGGAGCGTCCAGGCTGTTCTCAGCGATATGGTCTATGATGTACCTCACCAGCAGGAAAACATACCTGAGCGCCATGGGCATCAACCAGAGAAGGTTAAGTGCTGATATTGTCAGCCACACGGCCAGAAAGAAAGGATAATTACACCCGAAGATGCGGCATGCTGCAGCCACTGCTGCGGGAAGGATTACGAAGAGCCCCAAGCCGGCCAGGAATACGATGAACCGTATGCGTTCCTCCGCCTCGTCGTGCCCATTGATAAACTGTCGCCACATTCTGGCATCAGCACTCATGATTCTGGTTTTACACCACTGTTTGTAAATACTATCATTCTTCATGGTGACAAAGATATTTTGACCAATATGACAAAATGCGTCATAGTGAAAGATTATATTATTAATTTTGCAGAAAACACATTCACCATGGATACAGCTGCCAACCTTCTTGAACGGTACACTTTCCTCCTCTCGATACTAAACAACGCGGGGGAGACTGGCCTGACAATGGCCCAGATAGAGAACAAGTGGAACGCCAGATTCGGCTCGTTCCAGCAGCGTACCTTCCACCGCCAGCGTGAGGCAATAGGAGAGGTGTTTCCTGTAAAGATAGAATGCACGAAAGAGGGTGGCACACCACGCTACCGGCTGCGTCCTGCAGAGGACTCGTCGCCATCACGTAAAATAGCTTTCGCAACATTGAATTCGTTTCTTCTTGGAAACGAGCTGTCGCATGACAGGCTTCCCATGGACCGCATCTATATGGGTCCGGCTTACGGAAACCGATTCACCACAGTGTTCGCCGACGGAATCGCCCAGTCATGCACCGTAAAGTTCCGCTACTGGCGCGACCGGTCGATGTTCCGCGCCATAGCTAAGGAAAATCCGGGAATGGAATACAATCCAAAGGAGATTGAGGACACCGACAGGATAGTTGAGTTATGCCCATATGCACTGGCATACGAGACCTGGTGGTTTGTCATCGGGGTACTGCCGGGAGAAACGACGCTTAGCGTGTACGCACTCGACCGCATGAAATCAGCAGAGGTTACTGACAACACCTTCGTCACTGACCCTAAGTTTGACTACGGTTCAATCAGGAACAACATCATGGCAAGACACTCTGCCTGGCCCACAAAAGGCGGTGGACTTGACGAAGATGACCGCCTTCTTTTCCTTACGGCTCTGAAGAATCTCGCGTACGTGAATCTGTTGTAGCGGCATCCAGGGAATCACCTCCTCATAATCCTTGCCGCGTAGCCGCCGTAGATGATCTGCACGGGGCCGCCGGCCTGCGGCTGCCAGAACTTGATCATGTCGGGCAGCATGGCCTGCTGCGCCCTGAGAGGCATTCCGGTGCCGAAATCCACCTCACATGCTTTAAGCTTGAGCTGGTTGTTCACATAGAACAGGTTCGGATCGGGGCTGTTCATGTCGCTTGCATCAAACAGGAAATAGGGCAGGCCGTATCCGGAAGAACATACCGAAAGCTGCACATTTTCGCTGAGCGCAGCTTTGTCATTCAGGATGGCATCCGCGGCCTTCTGAATGTCTGAGGCGGTGAAATCTCTGCCGAACTCACCTATTACTGCCGGTTGTGACAGATTGCCGCAGAAGCCCTCCGGCACATTGCAGACCTTGCCTCGGAGGTCCGCCACCTCGAGAAGGGTGAATCTCTGCTTTTTCGGGAGTTTCTCCAGCAGCCTGCATATGGCCAGATGGCAGAGGACGGCATTAGTCCCGGCGCCGGACTCATCACGCATACGAGATATTTCATCCTGGCTTACTTCTATGACGTATGATTTTTTGATGAGCTTCATCGTAGCCATATTGAGCAGCATCCTGCAGAGCGATTTGAGGCCGATCTGGCTCCATCCAAGCTCCTGCACCCTGGAGAGCGTCTGTTCTTTTGTGAGCGCACCGGCATCAGGAATGAGGCTTTGATTGACTGCCATAGGCTCCACAGGAATTCCCATGGTCATCTTGCCCCAATCACCTGCAATCCGGTAGAAAGTGGCACCGTCCATCAGTGCATGGGCCCCCTGGAGGACAACCGCCGCACCGTCATCAAGCTTTATCCTGTATGCTTCAAGAGCCCGCGACTTACCGGCCTTGAAAAGGTTGGTGTTGAAATTCGGCACAAGAGTGTACATATCTTCAGCTACAGTGTGCCCTCTGCGGTCAAGCTCCACCAGTCCGACTGGCTCCTCACTGCCAGACCAGACAACGGATTTCTGCGTTTCGTCATAGCTTCCCAAAAGCTGCGGATAAGGCTGCAGCACAGCATCCAGCGAAGCCTGCAGCACTTCTGCTTCCGGCAGTTCATTGTATATCCAGGCGCCTTTGATGGTCATGCCAAGGCTGAACAAATCAAACGATGTAAGTCTCCAGGTATTCATATTCACTAACTCTTTTGTTCCTTTGTTACGCAAATCTACAGGTCCGATAAGCATACATCCCGACTGGAAGATGGGTGTCAAGTTGCTATGTTTCGAAGGCAATATCGACTTTTATGGGAAAGCCGGTTTTGTGCTTGCCAGGTGTCAATTGCCAGACACTCTTTCCGCTATTGAAACGCTGGCAGAGCAGGTAATCTGGTATGTTTCTTATTCATTTGACGGATGGAACGGGCAGCGCTCACCGATGCACTGGTTGTTCTTTCCGGAATGGATGCATTTCACCTGAGGCCTTGTCATCTCCACCCCCAGGTTCTCCTTCACGAAATCTATTGCCGACAGAATGGCAAGATAGGAGTCGCGCTTGCAGCATCTCGGTCCACCGATGGCTCCGATGGCGCCCAGAGATGATGCTGTCATCCGGTTGGAAAGACCCCACGGCAGACCGGCGAGGGGAGTGGAGCTGGTTATGATGCTGATGAACATTCCAGTGCTGATGCCGGCTCCGCAGGCACCCCAGAACCCGCAGGATCCCCCGGGAACATTCTTGCCGCGCTTCTGCATCTCCATCAGGGCAGAGGGGAGGTCAATGTCGCCGCCGGCATTGCTGTATGCCGTAAGAAGAGCGGCCCCCACCATCACATGATGTTCCGGGCCATGCATGTGGCAGAACGGCATCGCCATCATATGCTGGATGATCTCAATAGGATTCTTTGATTTCTCACCAAGACAGTATCCGATGATGTCGGCCATGCCCTGAGTATGGCATTCGTTGCAGATGTAATGACCGTTCACGCAGCGCGTGCGGCTCATCTCCTTCTTGTGGCAGATGCTGCATTCCATCTCGATCTCTTCCGTGAGATATTCAAGCGGAGCCTTGCAGACAAGGCATTCTTCATTGTTGCCGTTCATAGTCATATTCATTTCCATACAAAGTTGTCTTTACCAGATCAAATTTCAAAATTCCCCATAAGGCAGACAGGCTGAAACTTATCGGGATAAAGTTAGTAATTTCTCAGCAAAGTGACTCATCTGCCATGATGGGTCAAATTTCATGAAGATGAAAGATTTTGCAGCAATAGATTTTGAAACGGCCAACGAGTGCCGCATTCACCCCGACCGCAGTAATGCCAGAAGCCTGCCTGCTGCAGCATCACTTTATTTTCCGATGCAGCCGCTTATAACTGATTGAATGTCGGATATTTGGCAAAATGGTGTGCAGCGCTGAAGAAACCAATCCAGCAGGGTAGCGCACACCTTCGCGTGGTATTTCCGGCCGGGCCGAACTGACATTCGGTCGACAAAGCGAAGATATGCAAAATATCTGAAAATATCTCTTTCTGCTTCTGTTACAGATTACACAATAAGAATCAACTCCTCTGATATACCACTTTTGCTGATTTTACCACCTTATTTGGTGGTAGGAACAGCTATGACTCTCCATAATTTAGTATCTGGGGCTTTAGTGATGTACCCTTTGTCTTCGAGATTTGATAACTGTTTCTGAACAGCGGAGGTGTTTATTTCAAGAGTTGATGACAGTTCAGCAATGGTTGCTTTGGGATTCTTCTGAAGATGTGATAGGAGTAGTACTGTGCGTGGACTCCTGAATTTTATGGTCTCTCCGTTGTACCACCAGGTCGTAGACGGATCGGCATTCAGGAATGCGAGATCCTGAGATATGTTCGATATCATCAGCTCCGTCATATAGTGAACAAAGGATGGTATCTGTTCTATCGTTGCGTGCGCCCCGTCTGATGGGATGATGCCGACATTGATGTCAGCTTGTCCCAGCGCGTTCAGATATGCCTTCTTTTTTCTGCTGAGAACAACTACCATGGGATAATTGTGACGAAGCAGAATAAAGTTGACCATCAGTCTCGCAATACGGCCATTGCCGTCTTCGAACGGGTGGATCCGGATATAACGGTAGTGAAACAATGCAGCGAGTTCTACGGGAGTCAGGTTCCCAGCCTTCTCTTCCTTGTTATACCATTCTATCAGATCATACATCAATGATGGTGTCTCCTCGGGGGAAGCATACTCAAACCGCTCACCTGTAGGAGTGATGACTGAATTGGGCCTTGTCTTGTATATCCCGGCATGAACCACATAGCTGGTCTGCCTCCCTCCAGGGAGTTCGCGGTAGACAGTATAATCTTCGCGCAGCATCACCTGATGCAGCCTCTTGACAAAGGACTCGGACAGATGGTCAGCTGTTACCGCCTCTTCCTTCATCAGAGCGAGGCAAAGGTTATGCGCCTTCATATCTTCGAGGTCTTTCATCTTTGCAGAGCCAATGACTTCT
>JAZLJK010000047.1:0-17231 GCA_045617865.1 Bacteroidales bacterium
GTTCATCCTGATAGAAGTTTGTCAAACAGGTCCGTTGTCTTAGTCTGCAGTTGATCCGCCGACCACGTGGCCGGCAGGATAGTTATTGTCTGTTCACTGAAAAGTATCCAAAATATTTGGATTTCAACATAGAAGAACAAATTTCTTCAACGCGGCTGCCTCAGGCAGCAGGCTGAAGTCATAACTCACAAATAATTGCAGCGTGTGTATTTCATTTTCAACTTGCATTTCATAAATTTGCATAAATGGCAACATGCATAAATTCAAAATCCTAATATAACAACACTATGAAATCCAAACTTCTTCTTTTTGCAATGGTGGCCGCCGTCCTTTGCGGCTGCAGCAACAACGCCCCCAAGCCGGGTGTAAAAGGTGTTGAACACGTGGTAGTGATCGGTCTTGACGGATTTGCCGGCTGGACTGTCGACGACGTTGACATGCCGTTTCTCAAAAGTATGATGGATGAAGGCGCATGGACTGTAAAGAGCCGCAGCATCCTTCCCTCTTCAAGTGCCTGCAACTGGATGACAATGTTCTGCGGTGCATGTGTGGAAATGCACGGATATAACACCTGGTGCAGCCAGAAGCCCGACTTCGAGCCCATCTCAGAAGGCGTAGACGGCATGTACCCCACCATCGCATACGTTGTCCGTCAGAATGACCCTGAATGCAAGATGGCCGCTTACTACGAGTGGGACGGCATCGAGCATGTTATCGGCAAACAGTATTTCGACAAATGGGGACAGATTCCCGGTGATGAGAAAGGCGATGCCCTTGCCAATGCAACATGCGAATACATAAAGGCTGAAAAACCCAGGCTCATCCTCTCAATCTTCGGATCACCCGACCACGAGGGCCACACATACGGATGGAATTCACCCGAATACAAGGCTGCCCTCACCGACCGTGACGCTCAGATTGAAAAGATTGTGAATGCCACAAAAGAGGCCGGCATCTACGACAGCACTGTATTCTTCGTGGTTTCTGACCACGGCGGACTTGAAGGCGGTCACGGTTCAACTCCCATGGAGCACATGAACGGCGTATGGTTCGCATTCGGCAAAGGCGTGCAGAAAGGTCACGAGCTTACAAGCAGCGTGATGCGCTTTGACACCGCACCCACCATCGCATGGATCTTCGGATATGAGTGCCCCGACCTCTGGCGCGGCAAGCCCCGTACAGAGTTCTTCAAGGATTAATTTCCTGCAGATGCTTGAGCATTACAAAGAACAGGATGACCGGTGTGGCCATCCTGTTTCTTTTATAAACTCTGAAAAAAGCAATTACTGAGCAACCATTTTCTAGAATGCCTGACGGAATATCAAACCGAGATTGACTGTCTGGTAGCCATAAACTGTAGAATCGCCAGGGATAGTGTATGTGAACTTTTTGGTGCCGGCCCTGACTCCAAGTGAGGTCTTGTTTGTGAATCTGTATGAAAGGTCCAATGCCAGAGCCAGGCCCGGTCCTTTATCATCGTATGACATGGATATATCTGCAGTATTATAATGAAGCCTGTTTGTGGCAATCATGTAACCGAATCCAAAATATCCCGCGAAAATCAATTTGTCTGACGACTCGACGAAAGAGATTGTTGCCAGCAGGCTCTTGATGCCAAGGGATAGTGTTCCCGGGTACATCGGTTCCGGCCGAACTTGGGCTGATGAGGCGAACATCGATCCGAGGACACCGACCCCCAGTCCTCCTTTCAGAACATATTCATATCCAATCTCGGCCTCAAGACCGTTGGAGATATCTCCTCCTGTTATTGCCACATCACCCGTATCATATTCGGAAATCAGATGGCCATAGCCTGCGGTTGCATAGATATTGTGCCCCTTCACAATCATATCGTCAACAGCCTGTCTCTGTGCCGCATAACTGTTGAATGCATCGTTCAGCGGGTTGTCTGCAACGGCTACAGCGCCTTCAGGCGAAAACAGCATCTTGCCATATAGCTGGTGATTGGTGCCAGTCATGGCAGACGGTTGTATATGTTCCATGATGTAAAGTCCGTTACCACCCACTTCACTCACAGCCCGCTTGGCCCTGAACAACGTAGTATCATATGGTTCCCTCTTTGCAAAACCATCATCGTAAACTGTCAATTCACCAAGGACCTCGGCCTCTACAGGAACCGGATCACCGTTTTCATAAACTTTTACATCTTGCGGCCCGACAGAAACGGGATACTGCTTTAGCACGTTTGTCGACACTTTCATCGTAGAGCACGACACTGAAAGAGCACCTACTGCCAAGGCTAATAGAATTCTTTTCATACAAATCACAGTCATTGGAAAAACACTTCAAACTTACATAAAAATTTACATAAAATATAAAATCAGTCGGCATAAATATTGAAGCCACACAAATCTTTATCTGACAGAAATTTTGTCAGGAATCAAAATACAATCGCTATGGACAGTTTCAAAACACGCTTGAAATCAATAATCGACATGTCAGACCAGACAGATTTCGCAGGTGCTGGCGAGGCGATACGGAAAGGAATATCATTCAAAGGCGCAAATGTCTTCATCCTGGCATGCGCGATAATCATTGCATCATTGGGGCTGAATGTCAATTCAATCCCAGTGATAATTGGCGCCATGCTTATCTCTCCGGTGATGGGGCCGATCATCGGCTTCGGATTCGGGCTTGGGACCAGAGACAACCGGCTTGTGAAAGACTCTCTCTTCAACTTCGGCGTAATGGTGGTCATCAGCATAGTCGTATCGTCGTTGTTCTTTATAATCAGCCCGTTGAATCCAGAAAAGCCCACAGAGCTGCTGGCCCGCACAACCCCCACAATCTACGATGTCCTGATTGCATTCTTCGGCGGATTTGCGGGAATCCTTGAGATTTCCAGAAAGGAGAAGGTCACTGTGATGCCGGGTGTGGCCATTGCCACTGCACTGATGCCTCCCCTGTGCACAGTCGGCTACGGCATTTCACAGATGAACTGGCACTACATCTTCGGGGCTTTATACCTTTTCGTGATAAACAGCATCTTCATTGCTCTTGCCACATATATCACAGTCAAGTATCTGCACTATCCTATGGTTGAGGAGAGTGCCGGCAGCAAAAGCAGACTCACCCGCAATGCAGCCGGGCTGATACTGGTAGCAATAATTGTCCCGAGTGTGTTTTCTGCTGTCAATATCGTGAAAGACAGCAATTTCAGCATAAAAGCAAAGAAGATTGTGGAATCGAACAGGTCCGTAGGCCAGGGATTCATCTACGACTACAAGATTGACAACAGCCAGAAGCAGCCTGTTCTCACATTGTTCATGGCCGGCAAGACTCTTTCAACAGAAGAAAAGGAAGTGGTATATGCCTCTGCCGAAACCGCAGGAATATCAAGATCGCAGATAGTATTTCATGACAACGCCACCCGCAGCCAGGAAAAGCAGGATGGATATGAAGTCATCGGCGACATCTACAAGCAGTCGGGCAGGCAGATACAGGCTTTGAACGACAGCATTGCAAGTCTCAACACAGAGCTCGGCATTCTCCGCTCCAAAGTACTGCCTTCAGAGCAGATTCTGCGGGAGATGAATGCACAGTATCAGTTCATCACAGCCCTCACTCTGGCGAACGGAGAAATGGCGACAATTGACGGTGAGGGCACAGGCGACAATATTGCTGTGCTGGTAGAATCAACGCTAATGGTTGATGATGAGACAAAAGCCAGACTTGAAAGATGGCTCAAGGCAAGGCTTGGCAGAGACACACTCAACATGATCATCACTGTTGTCCCCGAGAAGAATTAGGACTCACTGCAGGCAGCAGAAATCAATGGCAGAGTCAGAATCCGATTCAGGTTCTGAGTCAGAGAACAGACTCGAGAGCCTGGAGGTCGGCGTCGGTGGTGGCCCAGCTGGTCACGAAACGGCAGATGGTGTTGCCACAGCCGTCATGCCCCCATTCATCAAAGATGATGTTGTCGAGGAGATGGCCCATCCTGCTGTCAGGCACAAGCACAAACTGCTGGTTGGTACATGATTCATACGCAATCTCATACCCTTTCGCCACAAATATGTCACGCATCCTGTATGCCATCTCATTGGCATGGCGGGCAATCTTGAAATAGAGACCGTCGGCGAACAGTGTGTCGAACTGAATGCCTGCAAGACGCCCCTTTGCAAGAAGAGCCCCCTGCTGCTTGATGCGGCTGAAGAAATGCTTCGGGGCATTGCCGTGCGTGAAGACCACAGCCTCGCCGCATATCGCCCCCACCTTGGTTCCGCCAATGTAAAACACATCACAGTGACGCGACAGCCACTGCAGGTCAATCTCCGAACCGTCGGCAGTGATGCCATATCCCAGCCTGGCACCATCCACATACAGCACAAGGTCGTTTTCCCTGCACACATCATAGATTGCAGCTATCTCTTCACGAGTGTAGAGAGCACCAAGTTCGGTGGGGAAAGTGATATACACCATGCCTGGAATCACACAATGCTCATAGTTGCTGTCGGCAAAGAACTCGTCCAGCCAGCAGCCGAGCGCGGCGGCGGACAACTTTCCGCCGGCAGATGCGGGCAGCGCAATAACCTTATGCCCGTTGCGCTCCACAGCACCGGCTTCATGAGTGTTGATATGACCGCTGTCCACAGCGATGACTCCTTGGAAAGAGTCTATCACTGAATTGATTACAGTGGTGTTGGTCTGAGTGCCGCCAACAAGGAAGAAGACCTCGGCATCGGGATTGTCACATGCCTTGCGGATACGCTCCACGGCGCTTGCAGACCAGCGGTCTGCTCCGTATGTCAGAGAAAGTTCACCGTTAGTACGCACGAATGCATCCAGCACTGCCGGATGCATTCCATTGTTATAGTCGCTGCAAAGGTCTATCATTCTGCAAAGTTTATATGGAGGCATCTGCTGCTGCACATGCCCGAGTGCTGCTATTCAACAATGCCGAGCTTGATGCGGAGGTTGGCGATCATGTCGCGCACCATCTCGTCAAGGCCGTATTTCTCACACCAGCCCCACTCCTCGCGTGCGCAGGTGTCGTCCATCTTGTTGGGCCACGAGTCGGCTATCTTCTGGCGGACAGGGTCCACCTCATAACGGACTTTCAGACCGGGGATATACTTGCGGATGGCTGCGAATATCTCTTCGGGCTCGAAGCTCATTGCTGCGATATTGAAAGAGTTGCGGTGCTTGAACTGCCCGGGGTCGGCATTCATGATATCCACCGCAGCCTTGAGAGCATCGGGCATGTACATCATGTCCATGTAGGTGCCTGGAGCTATCGGACATACGAACTCCTCTCCTTTCACTGCTGCATAGAACACTTCAACTGCGTAGTCTGTGGTGCCGCCGCCGGGGAGCGTCGTATAAGAAATAAGGCCGGGAAAACGCACCGACCTTGTATCCACACCATATTTGACATTATAGTAATCGCTGAGAAGCTCCGTGGCAACCTTTGTCACACCATACATAGACGTGGGCCTCTGGATGGTGTCCTGAGGTGTGTTGTCGTGAGGTGTCGAAGGTCCGAAAGAGCCTATCGAGCTGGGAGTGAACACAGCGCAGTTCTTTTCCCTAGCAATCTCGAGGATGTTCAGCAGACCGTTCATCTGGATGTCCCACGCTTTGAGAGGATATTTCTCAGCAGTTGCCGAAAGGAGGGCCGCAAGATTATAGATTGTGTCTATACCATATTTATCAACGATGCCGGCAAGCTGCTGCCTGTTGCAGACATCCGCCACTTCGGCGGGTCCGCTTGTAAGAAGTTCACCTTTGGGCTCGAATCCGGGGATATAACCTGCAACCACTGTACCTTCAGGCAATTCACGCCTGAGTTTCATTGTAAGCTCCGATCCGATCTGACCGGTTGATCCAATGATAAGAATGTTTTTCATATCAGTTATAATGAATCTTTCTTAAGATTTTAAAACCGAATTCAAAGTTACAAACATTTTGCTTAGTAGAAAATAATATTTACCTTTATAAAATTAATTTGTGAACTAAATACAAACAATCACCATGTACGGAAAATATCAGCAATTCCTTCAAGACACCATAACTTCCATCCGCGAAGCAGGTCTTTACAAGAACGAGCGCAACATTGCCTCTCCCCAGTCAGCAGAAATCACTCTCGAAGACGGTTCAAAAGCCCTTAACTTCTGCGCAAACAACTACCTAGGCCTGGCCGACAACCCGCGCCTCATCAAAGCCGCCTCTGACATCATGGCCACCAGAGGCTACGGAATGTCATCTGTCCGCTTCATCTGCGGCACACAGGACATGCACAAGAAGCTTGAAAAAGCAATTGCAGAGTATTTCCACACAGAAGACACCATATTATACGCATCATGCTTCGATGCAAACGGCGGAGTGTTCGAGCCTCTCTTCACAGCTGAGGATGCAATCATCTCCGATTCACTCAACCACGCCTCTATCATCGACGGCGTCCGCCTCTGCAAAGCAGTGCGCTACCGCTACGAAAATGCAGACATGGCAGACCTCGAGCGCTGCCTCAAGGAGGCTCAGGCACAGAGATACCGCATCATCGTGACCGACGGTGTGTTCTCGATGGACGGAAATGTGGCACCCATGGACAAGATCTGCGACCTCGCAGAGAAATACGACGCACTTGTTATGGTGGATGAAAGCCACTCTGCAGGTGTTGTGGGCAAGACAGGTCACGGCGTGGCAGAGCAGTACGACTGCTACGGCCGCATCGACATCCATACCGGCACACTCGGCAAGGCATTCGGAGGAGCAGTGGGCGGATTCACCACAGGCCGCAAAGAGATTATCGAGCTCCTGCGCCAGCGCTCAAGACCTTACCTCTTCTCAAACTCAATTCCTCCCACAATCGTGGCTGCAGGCCTTGAGACATTCAAGATCCTTGGCGAAAGCAACGAGCTTCACACCAAACTCCAGGAGAACGTGGACTATTTCCGCGACAAGATGATGGCAGCAGGCTTTGACATCAAGCCCACTCAGTCTGCAATCTGCGCAGTGATGCTTTACGACGCGCCTCTGAGCCAGAAGTTTGCAGCACGCATTGCCGAAGAGGGAATCTTCGTGACAGGCTTCTACTACCCTGTCGTTCCTCAGGGACAGGCCCGCATCCGCGTGCAGCTCTCCGCAGCCCACAAGAAAGAGCATCTCGACAAGGCCATTGCAGCCTTCATCAAGGTGGGCAAAGAGCTTGGAGTGCTCAAATAACCTCCATCCTACTCCACAGGCACCGCCCCTATGCCGGGCAGGCCGTTCAGAACAAGGCGTCCGTCTGACAGACCGACGCCTTTAAAATTATCATTTGACAGCAGCACGTTGCCGTCAAGGTCGGCATAGTCCACAAGAGGGCTGATCTGCGCCGCAGCGGATATTCCCACAGAGGTCTCGGTCATGCAGCCCAGCATCACCTGCATCCCCAGCTCACGTGCCTTCGCAATCATCTTGCGCGCCTCGTCGAGCCCGGTGCATTTCATCAGCTTGATGTTGATGCCGTCATACACTCCCTGCAGCTTCTCTACATCTTCCAGCCTCTGGCACGCCTCATCTGCGATTATGGGCAGCTTGCTGTGCTCAGTTATCCACTTGTGCTCATCAACAAGCTCCTTTGCCATAGGCTGCTCTACAAGCACCACACCACGCTCTGCCAGCCACTCTATCATCTCCAGAGCCTCTTCCTTTGTCTTCCAGCCCTGGTTGGCATCTACATAAATCGGGACATCAGAGGCAGAACGCACCAAGTCTATCATGCGCTTGTCCTTCTCGGCCCCCATACCAAGCTTCACCTTCAGAATCTTTGCCCATGAGGCCTCTGCCACCTTCTCAAACACCACTTCGTCACTGTCGTCATAACCTATTGTAAATGAAGTGTATGGTGTGGCAGACGAATCAATTCCCCACATCTCCCAGAGCGGCTGCCCCTCAACCTTCCCCAGCAGGTCATGCAGCGCAATGTCCACCGAAGCCTTGGCCGCCTTGTTGCCGGGCGCCAGCGCATCCACCGCCGCCATGACTGCATCGATGTCGGTGGGGTCCTGCACTGCCGGCAGAACCTCCTGGGAAACCCGGTCGAGGAACGCACTGCAGCCCTCTGTGGTCTCGCCCAGATACTGCGGCATTGCGGCCTCACCGTATGCCGTGATGCCTCTCCATTCAAGCTTTGTATGGACTATCGGAGTGGAGCTGCGCGAATATGTGGCAATCGTAAAACTGTGACGCAGAGAGCCTTCGAACGGCTCGTATGTAAGTGTAGCGGGTGTCATGAATGATTTGATACGGGTGATTACATTGCTGCGCAGGCAGTCTTCATAGAAATATATCTCCTGCAGATGAAGCACGCCGCGCGGGAAGAGGTCGCCAAGGTCTTCAATGAAGTATTCGTCAAGGTCCAGACCGCTCACCTCCAGCACATTGGCTTCAGTGTTGACTGCAACCGAAGCGTCAATGCCGGGAAGATATCCCGGTGTCTGGTCTGTACGCCAGTTGGTGGGATTGATGCACATCACACTGGAGCCGAAAAAGCCCTCTGCCCTCGTGCCTTCACCAACGGTGTTGTAACAGATGAAGCAGCCGGTGTCTGAAGAGTCCTGTGCGGCACGGATTGCAGGACAGGCCGCCACATCATCGGCGGTCACGCTGAAGCCCATCACATAGGCGGCAACCATATTCCTGCGCTGTTCGTCGCTCATGCGCTTGTAAAGCTCCTTCACCGCCAGAGCTCCCTGGCTGAACCCAGCCAGCACAAACGGACGGTCGCCGCGCAAGTTGCCGTAATAATAGTCAAAGGCGTCATACACGTCAACCAGAGCGCGTTCAGTGCGCCTCTGCACCACATCCTCCCCTTCGCCCCAGCTCTCAAGGTCTACCTGACGGTAATACGGCGAATAGAAATTGGCACCGGCACCGAAGACAGACTTGGCAAGGGCATGTGAAAAATCCATCCCCTTGATATTGTCGGGATTGCTCAGATCTGCGAAATGACTATCTTCGCCGAGAGCAGGGTCGCCCTGATGCACACAGGTTGGCAGAATATAGAATACATCCGCATCAAACGAAGGTTCTGCAAGCTGGTACCACAGCTCCTGCCGGCTGTAGTCGAGATGGTTGACAGTCACCTGTGAGCCGCAGCCCGCAAGCACCACAAGGAGAAATGCAATAAAAGTTCTTTTCATGCAGCAAAGATATTACCTTTGCCCTTAATCACAACCTTTACAAGATGAAAAAGCCCACCCTGTTCCAATCGATTGCCGCACTGGCCACACTGATTGTGCTGCTTGCCGTCAATGTCCTTTTCCTCAAGGATGACTTCCTGAACGGCGGCACCCAGATGGCGCTGCTTCTTTCGGCGCTGGTGGCCGGCCTGATTGCCTGGAGCAACGGGGTGAAGTGGGAAAAGATCGAGCATGAGATCAACCACACTCTCTACACCTCCATGTCGGCAATAATGGTGCTGTTCTTCGTGGGCTCCATTGCATCCACATGGATGATAAGCGGAGTGATTCCCGCCCTTATCCATTACGGGCTGTTCATACTCAAGCCTGCATGGTTCCTGCCGGCAGTGGTGGTGATTGCATCGATAGTGTCGGTGGTCACCGGCAGCTCGTGGAGCACCATCGCCACAATAGGCGTGGCCATGCTGGGAATAGGTCATTCACTCGGGTTCAACGATGCCGTGGTGGCCGGAGCAATCATCTCAGGTGCATATTTCGGTGACAAGATTTCGCCGCTCAGCGACACCACCAACCTTGCGTCGGGAGTTGTGGGGACTGACCTTTTCAACCACGTCAGATATCTTACCACCACCACAATCCCCTCGATTGTGATCACCATAATCATTTTTGCCGTGATCTCTCTTTCCGGCAGGACATCGGGCGACATCGACGTCTCGGCCATCCACAGTGCCATCACCGGCACTTTCAACATCTCACCGCTCATATTCATCGTGCCTCTGGTGGTGGGATGGATGATAAAGAAGCGCGTTCCCGCCGGAGTCACTCTGTTTGCCGGCTCGCTGCTTGCCATGCTTTATGCAGGCATCTTCCAGAGCGACCTGCTGCACACCATCGCGGCGGAAAAAGACACAAACATATTCACTGTGCTCATGGGAGCCTTCTACCAGGGAGGAACCATTGAAACAGGCAATGCCGCGGTCACCGACCTGCTCACCACAGGAGGCATGAAGGGAATGCTTAACACGGTGTGGCTCATCATGTGTGCAATGACATACGGAGGCGTGATGATAGCCGGAGGTTTTCTTGAAACCCTCACCAATGCATTGATTTCCAAAGTAAAGAGCGACGGCGGGCTCATCACGACCGCAGGCATCTCATGCATAGTTTTCAATGCCGCCACCGCAGACCAGTACATCACTCTGGTGCTTGGCGGAAGAATGTTCTCCGACGCTTTCAAAAAGCACAGGCTCAAGCCTGAGGTGCTCAGCCGCACAATAGAAGACTGCGGCACAGTTACTTCTGTGCTGATTCCCTGGAGCTCGTGCGGAGCCACCCAGAGCAGCGTGCTGGGAGTGGCCACCCTCGCCTATCTGCCATTCACATTCTTCTGCTGGATAAGCCCTCTGATGACCATGTTCTCGGGCTGGTTCAACTACAAGCTGCGCCGCCTGCCAGAAGAGGAGCCGGCAGCAACCGACTGCAACAAACAATGAGACACAATATGAAATCTTTTCTGAAATCTCTATTCGCAATCTGCGCGCTGCTGCTCAGCACAGCAAGTTTCGCGCAGCTCAGGATGCCCGAAGTGCTTGGCAGCAATATGGTGCTGCAGCAGGCCACCGATGTCACAATCTGGGGCTGGGCGCCTGCCGGAAGCAAAGTGACTGTAAAGCCCGACTGGGGCAAGGCAGTGAAGGTGACAGCAGGTGAAGACGGGCTGTTCGAGGCCCTCATCAGCACTCCTGCCGCCGACCTCGAGCCTCACTCACTCCAGGTGCGCTGCGGCAGTGAGAAGGTGGAATACAGCAACATCCTTTTCGGCGAGGTATGGATCTGCGGCGGACAGTCGAATATGGGCATGCCGCTTGTGGGCTACGCCACCAATCCCATTGAAGGATATATGGACGAAATCACTGCCGCACAGCGCGGACAGCTGCCTGTGATGCGTTATACACAGGTGCAGCCCAAGGCATCTCTTACAAAATTTGAGGATGTAGAGAGAATGTCCACCGGCAGCGACTGGCAGACCAGCGACGGCGAGCAGATAAAGTGGTGGTGCGCAGTGCCTTATTTCTTTGCAAAGGAGCTTGGCGCCACTCTGAATGTGCCGGTTGGCATCATCGTGAGCTGCATGGGAGCCACCACCATCGAAGCATGGATGACAGAGGAAGACTGCCGCAAATATGACGATGTCACAGGTTATGACTTTACAGATGTCGACAATCAGGACGGTGTGGGCTGGTGCACGCGCCCCTTCGGAATGTACAACGCAATGATCCCCGGCATCACACGCTACCGTGCAAAGGGATTCCTCTGGTATCAGGGTGAGGGAAACACCGGCAACTATGCTACATACGCAAGCAAGATGCAGACCCTGGTAAGCCGCTGGAGAGAGCTTTGGGGCGATGACACGATGCCTTTCTACTATGCCGAGCTCACTCCTCTCGGAGTGGACGGATGCGACGGACTTGCAATTGCAATGCTGCGCGAGCAGCAGTTCGATGCGCAGAGCATAATTCCCCACAGCGCCATGGTGTGCACCAACGATCTTCTGGACCCTTACGAGTGGAACTGCTGGCATCCGAAACGCAAGAATGAAATAGGCAGGCGTATGGCCTGGATATCCCTTACCGACGACTACGGCAAGACAGGTTTCAACTACCGTTCTCCCTACTACAAGAGCTTTGAAGTGAACGGCAGTGAGGTTACAGTGACATTCGAGACATACGGCTATTCGATAGCTTTCCGCGACGAACCTGCCGGAATGGAGCTGGCCGGGGCCGACGGTGTTTTCCACCCTGCCGACAGCTACACCCTTTCAGGCAGCACAGTCACAGTTAAGAGCGCAGAAGTGGCAGAGCCGGTGGCAGTCAGATATGCATTCAGAAATTACCTTCCCGGCACACTAATCTCACAGACAGGTCTGCCAGTGATTCCATTCAGGAGCGACCGTTAGGCGATTTCCTCGATATTGCGGATACCGTCGCGCGTCAGATTCAGACGATAGCGGCGGTATTCTGTTTTATCACCGCTGCACATCTGCAGCACAATGTTCATATAATATATCTTCTTTCCCACAACCTGCTTCAGCGAGCTGTTTTCGTCAAGACACATGAGAGTCTGGTCGGGATTGTCCATCTTCTGCGTGAACCGTGCAAGATGCAGGCGGCAGATGTCGTTGATGCCCTTGACGTCGTAGATGCCCGACTTGTGAAGGGCCGGAGAGTCTATCGTTACAAGCTTGCGGTAGAGAATCACCTTCTCGTCAAGCACATCGCTGCCCACGGCCATGGGAGACTGGACAGAGCGCAGCTTGATCACCTCTTCGGGGACCTTGCTGTAGTCGATGAAGTCCACGCCTTCCTTGATGGTCCCCATCTGGACTCCCTTCACGCTCACCGTCGACTTGTTGTCGTAATATTTCTTGCCCAGCTTGTGCACGAACCAATACCTTGAAAGCTCTTTGATGCGGTCTTTGATCATATAGCTGAAAATCAGCGCAAAGAACAAAGGAATGGAAAGCGAGCCGAACTTGCGCTGCACAGAAAACGAGACTATGGTGGCAAAGATCATGGCTATTCCGGCGGCAAGGGCGTAGAGTGTCTGCTCTGCCGCAATTCCGTCCTTCTTTTTCTTGAGGCTTACAAACAGCTCGCTCTCAATGAATTTCTTGAGGATGCCGTGGCGGTAGATAAGCATGTCGTTGTGCCTGCTGCGCGTACTGTCGGGACATGCGAATCCCATCTCGCGGCCATGGGCGGAGATATCGTTTACAAGCTGCTTCAGCAAGTGGCAGGCATCTGACTTCGGAGCCAGCGACTCCATCCTCTCAATTATGCGGTAGGTATAAAGGCTCACGATATGCCCTGCGAATTCGTCGCCATAGGCATACACCTCGCGCATTCTGTCGCTCACACCGGGCGCTGCAACAATCTGGCGCAGAGAGTGGAAAACTGTCATTATCTGCCCGAGGTCAAGCGCAAAGGCTGTTGACGGACCGGTGAATATTTCCAGAGCGGCAATGTCGCCCTCACGGTCGCCAAGTCTGGCAAGCCCGTCTGCAATGCGGCAGAGGCGGTGTGTCTCTTCTCTTGTGGCGCTTTTCAGAATGGCGCAGAACATCTTGATCTGATAGACATACTCCTCCACATTCTCTTCCGAAGGGTCGGCGGCCATCCTGTTCATTGCATTTGAAAGATATGCCACGGGCTGCGCACCAGCCTTTGTCATCTCGTGCAGGGTGAACACGGGTGTTATCATTCTCACCTGGCTCTTGAGGTCCCGCCAGAAAAGATGCTTGGGATAGGTCTCGGCAGTGAGGTCCAGGCTCGACGGCACAAACAGCCAGGTGTTTATTGTGAACTGGCTCTGGCCCTGGTCATCATCCGGCACCACAAACCCCTCTTTGAACTCAACCGAATAGCTGTCGTGTATTTTTGTCTGGAGGTCTATCATAACTGGCACAAATGAATTTGCAAGAGTCAAATTTAGCGAATAATTATGTAATTTTGCGCACAAATTCACTGAATCATGATCACTTTTATATGCGCCCTCGCAGCGCTGGTCGTAGGATATCTTGTATATGGAAAACTTGTCGACAGGCTTTTCGGTGCCGATCCGGCAAGATCTGTCCCTTCTAAGGAGCTTGCCGACGGTGTGGACTTCGTGCCCATGCCCACATGGAAAGTATTCATGATACAGTTCCTCAACATCGCCGGTACTGGCCCTATCTTCGGAGCCATCCTGGGCATCCTCTACGGTCCTGCCGCATATCTCTGGATTGTGGGCGGAAGCATCTTCATCGGAGGTGTCCACGACTATATGACCGGTATGGTGTCAATCCGCAACAATGGTGTTTCACTGCCTGATGTAGTTGGTTCTGAATTTGGCAAAGGGATGAAGATAGCAATGCGTGTGTTCTCCCTTATCCTGCTTGTTCTGGTGGGCACGGTGTTCACCACAACCTCTGCAGGTCTGCTTGCCGAGCTCACTCCCACGCAGGCTTTCTGGGGCTCGAAGATGTTCTGGGTGGTGCTGATATTCTTCTATTTCATCCTTGCCACCATCCTGCCCATCGACACGCTTATCGGCCGCTTCTACCCTATCTTCGGCGCGGCGCTGCTGGTGATGGCTTTCGGAGTTCTTGCCGGCATCTTCACCCGCACCGGTTTCATGCCTGAGATAACCGAGGCCTTCACACCTCACCATCCGAAAGGGTTGCCCATATTCCCCATGCTGTTCGTAACAATAGCATGCGGAGCGGTGAGCGGTTTCCACGGCACTCAGTCGCCTCTTATGGCACGCTGCATAAAGAGTGAAAAATACGGCCGCCCCGTTTTCTACGGTGCCATGATCACCGAAGGCATCGTGGCGCTCATCTGGGCCGCCGCAGCCATAAAGTTCTCGGGCAGTTACGAAGGTCTTCTCAACAATCTCACCGGCGGCAATCCCACAGGCGGCACCAACCCCGCAATGCTTGTCAACTTCATCTGTGAAAGCTGGATGGGCCGCATTGGCGCCGTTCTGGCAGTGCTTGGAGTTGTGGCTGCTCCCATCACCTCCGGCGACACCGCATTCCGCTCTGCCCGCCTCATTCTAGCCGACTTCTTCAAGATTGAGAACAACACTATCAAGAACCGCATTCATCTGGCTCTGCCGGTGTTCGCCTGCTCGATAGTGCTGCTGACCATAGACTTCGATGTGCTGTGGAGATATTTCGCATGGAGCAACCAGGTGCTTGCCACCATCGGCCTGTGGTCATTCGCATCCTACCAGATGCGCCACCGCCGCCCCTGCATGTTCTGCGCCATCCCCGCCATATTCATGACGGCCGTGTGCGCAACCTACTTCTTCATATCGCCAGAAGGAATGCACCTGAGCCTGAAGCTCTCATACATCCTGGGCTCGATTGTGACCGCCGGCCTGGTGGCATTCAACCACTGGTGGCTCCGCCAGGTCAACAAGTCTGCACTGTAGGTGCCAGCTGAGGCGCGGCGGCATCTCCATCCACGTTTTTCACCGATGACCGCGAACATTTTCCCGACTTTCCGTGAACACTCCCCGGCACCAAGCCCCGAAGCCAGCCCAGAACAGGGGGACCGTTCACGTTTTCCCGCCTTTCCGTGAACACTCCCCGGCATCCAGCCATAGAACCAACCCGAAGCGGGGGGACCGTTCTCGTTTTCCCGACTTTCCGTGAACACTCCCCGGCATCCAGCCATAGAACTAGCCCGAAGCGGGGGGACCGTTCACGTTTTCCCGCCTTTCCGTGAATACTCCACGGCATCCAGCCATAGAACCAGCCCGAAGCGGGGGGACCGTTCACGTTTTCCCGCCTCTCCGTTCGCGCTGGCGCTCTTTCTGCCCCGCAACTCCGCTTTTCATCGGTGACCGCGGACATTTTCACGGTTATTCGTTCGCGCTGGCGCTCTTTCTGTCCCGTAACTCCGCCTTTCACCGATGACCGCGAACATTTTCCCGACTTTCCGTGAACACTCCACGGCATCCAACCACAGAACCAGCCCAAAGCGGGGGGACCGTTCACGTTTTCCCGCCTCTCCGTGAACACTCCCCGGCATCCAGCCATAGAACCAGCCCGAAGCGGGGGGACCGTTCACGTTTTCCCACCTTTCAGTGAACACTCCACGGCATCCAGCCATAGAACCAGCCCGAAGCGGGGGGACCGTTCACCTTTTCCCGCCTTTCCGTGAACACTCCCCGGCATCCAGCCATAGAACCAGCCCAAAGCGGGGGGACCGTTCACGTTTTCACGCCTTTTCGTGAACACTCCCCGGCATCCAGCCATAGAACCAACCCGAAGCGGGGGGACCGTTCACGTTTTCACGCCTTTTCGTGAACACTCCCCAGCATCCAGCCATAGAACCAACCCGAAGCGGTGGGACCGTTCACGTTTTCCCGCCTTTCCGTGAACACTTCCCGGCATCCAGCCACAGAACCAGCCCGAAGCGGGGGGACCGTTCACGTTTTCCCGCCTTTCCGTTCGCGGTGGCGCTCTTTCTGCCCCGCAACTCCGCCTAATTAGCGGAATAAACCACTGTAAATGATTTCCAGGACACGACATGTTGCCACTGGTACATCTGAAAGGGCGATCATCATGGACTGACGCCCTCTGGAGAGCCCCAGTCCACACCAATAGCCGCTGAACAGTGCTGTAGGGCAGGCGCCCGTGGACTGGATTTGCAGCAACGTATCCGACTGTGTCGCTGCATTTGCCTGTTGCAGGTGACCGGTAGGCAGCTCAGCAACATCAGCCAGTAAACAGCAGGCAGTCGGCGGGCGGTTACGCAATCTCGGCTTGGCTAGCAACAGGAAGACACCAGGGGGCAGCATCAGCAACATCGGCAAAGAAGCAGCAAGCGGGTTCAAGGCACTTATTCCACCCACGAACGGATATCCACGGGCGGTTATCCTCGGCGGGCCGGGGAGAGCCCTGCACAGATCCCCGCAGGTCCGACGGGAGATAACCGCCACAACGTTTCCGCTCACTCCCTCCAGAGACCCGCCCGGGACACATCGCCGACACCAAAGAGCCCAAATCGCCCCCTGAGTTCCGCGCATCCCCTCCAGAGACCCATCCGGAGGCACTCCCCGGTACACAGGAGCCGCCATGCTCATATAGGTGCCGGCTGAGGCGCGGCGGCAGTTCCTCCGGGGCATTTCGCTGCGATCTTCCCTCCCGCACGCATCCGGCGTCCCGATTTGGCTCCGCGACCGAAGTAGCCTGGAGGGGGCGCATTTCTCACTTCGTTCAAGCGCTAGCTTACCCCCTCCAGCAGCTGCTTTCGGACCGCTCCGCCTGCGCGGCATTCCACGGGCGGCTATCCTCGGCGGGCTGAGGATAACCCCGCACAGAGCCCCGCAGGTCCGACAGGAGATAACCGCCAGCACGGTTCCCCACGCCCCGCCGGCCTCAAACTGCAGCAAAAACGGCATATTTGCCGCTGACCCGCACCCGCGGGCGCTGAAATAGCACACATTCAATGCTGATGATGTTGACGGAAAGATATTTTTGTGTAAATTGCGTTGCAAAATCTTAATGTATGAAAAGCGACAAATACTGGATGG
>JAZLJK010000048.1:0-7593 GCA_045617865.1 Bacteroidales bacterium
GTTCAAAAATTCAAAGAGCTCTCTTGCGGAGGCTTTCTGCGGGTGCGTCCGCGGTGTCCCGATCTCCGGCAAGGTCGTAACAGACCATGTCGTCTTGTGGACGTCGATTCCGACATAAATTGTTTGTCCTTTGAAGGATACTTTGTGCATTCATGGGCTACAGTATTTTGTTTGGTTTAGTATTATTTCACCAATTAAAGTAAACAAAATATCTGTAGCTTTTTATATTCATGAAAAACTTCGCTGGGGCAGCCCTGGCGGGTGGGGCTGCAAGACCCAATGAGCGCCTGCTGCATTTCCGGATTCAAACATAGTAACTAGCGGTGGTACTTTTACCTACCGTTAGAAGAACAAAATTTCACACGTTGGCATTTCTGCCGCACTTCGCGCCAGCAGCAATAGCCGGAGCATTTTCCGCAGTGATTCCCACTCGTCCCGCTTTTGCTCCGCGTCCAGTGCAGTGCTGGCCCAAGAAAGCATAAATAGGGCGCTTTCTCGCCCTTCGTTCGAGCGCTTGCTTACCCCCTCCTACATCTGCACCTGGCACGCTCCGCTGCGCAGGACTCACCTGCGGCAGTGCCATCTGTCCGAATTCTTATACACTGCTGCTACCCACTTTTAAGCGCCCGGCGTGTTACGTATCTAATTGAATATCAGCCGAATGATATATAAACCATGCCTGCCTTTCGGCATGGGTAATAGTTTATCACATTGATTACCAATACATTACATAACACGACCGAATTGCGAGCGTTTCATATACATACATTTTGACCCGCGGCCAGATGCTGCCGGGGTGCAGTATACTAGAGGCCTTTTACGCAAATTATGGCTTGTCAGCCTGGTGCCAAAGCTTCGTGACATTCATCGTCATTCAAGATGTGGCTTGCAGACATGCCTAGGGCAGATTGCGTGTGACGATGAATGTCACGAAACTGACATCAACCTTGACCGGGAACAAAAGTATCACGGACTGGAATTTCACATCGGTCGGGTTATGTCATATGTGTCACGGGCCGCAGATGAAGCATCGATCGAACGCAAAATCCGATACGTAGAGGTATCTTTTATACACAAAGCACGGATATCGCAGATGCCGCTGGGGCAGAGTGGCGGAAGCCGTGGCGCATTACCCCCTGGTAATCACGCGATTACGCATATCACCCCACCCGAAATAACAGGGTCAAATTGCGTAACATGCTGGTAGTCAACGATTCGTGCGCCACGTGCGGTAGCTTGACGTGAACGAGGCTGCATCAGTGACCGTCCTGAAACTGTCACGAGCCTGAATTTTTAAATGAAAACTGGCAGTCGTGACATCAAGTGCGGTGTGCATCCCGGTACTCTTGTCACGAGTCTTGAATTTCTGGCAAAATGTGAGGTTCGTGACAGGGGAACTGCCTTCGGATTTGCTGCGATTGGGTCAGTGCCGGCAAACGGCGGAGGCGGCATTCAGATGGGTGTGGCGGCAACGACGGTTTGGGGCCAATGGCGCTGGGGGAGTACGAACGGAAAGCCGCGAAAATATTCTTAGTCCCCCGCGGAAGGAGCTGTTCCGGGCTGATGGGCGGGGGCTGTGGGTTACTGCCGACGTGCTCCGGGAGTAGAATGTCCCTCCGTCAAGGGGCCGGCGCGGCATGATGTATCCGTACCCATCAAGCTGCGACAGAATAATGGCTGCCGTGCTTGCTGAAGCGGCGGAAAAACAGTACATTTGCGATATGATTCCAGAAAAAGGCACTGCAACAGTTGTGAAGCATACCGGAAGCCATTATCTCCTGACAAGGCTGCCGGAATGGGAACTTTTCCCGGCAGTGCTGCGCGGCAAGATCCGCCTGAAAGGCTCCACCACCACCAACCCCATGGCGGTGGGCGACATAGTCGACTACACTTTCGACGGCACGATGGGCACAATCGACAAGATCCATCCCCGCAAGAACTACATCATCCGCCGCTCCACCAACCTTTCGCGCGAATCACATATCATAGCGGCCAATCTCGACCGCGTGTATCTGATTGTGACAATGGCCTTTCCCGAGACAAAACTGGCTTTCGTAGACCGTTTCCTGGTGACCTGCGAGGCCTACGGCGTGCCTGTCACCATCCTTATCAACAAGTGCGACCTGCACGACGAGGCCCTGGATGAAATGGCAGACACTTTTGAAGAGATTTACTGCGGTGCGGGTTATGATATCTTGAGAATCTCTGCAAAGACAGGCGAGAACATAGAGAGGCTGAAAGAGCTATGCCGCGAAGGAATCAACCTGTTCAGCGGCACATCCGGCGTGGGCAAGTCATCGCTCATCAAGGCACTTGACCCATCCCTGGAACTTATCCGCACCGGTGAGATATCCACCGCCCATCTGCAGGGCCGCCACACCACCACCTTCTATCAGATGCATCCCATCACAGGAGGCGGCTATATCATAGACACCCCGGGCATCCGCGGATTCGGTCTGGTGGACCTTGAAAAGGAAGAGCTGAGCACCTATTTTCCCGAAATGCTGAAAGTGATGGACAACTGCCGCTTCAAGCCCTGCACCCACACACACGAGCCTGGCTGCGCGGTGAAGGAGGCTGTTGAAAACGGAGAGATAAGCTCTGACCGCTACTATTCTTATCTCGGAATGCTTGAAGAAGAGACCAAATACCGTTAATGAAGCACCCTTCCGACAGCACCATCAACCGCAGCATCCTCCGTCTTGCTGTCCCGAGCATCCTTGCCAACATCACAGTCCCTCTTGTGGGCATTGTTGACCTTGCCATCGCGGGCCATATAGGCGATGCCACGGCAATGGGAGCAGTGGCGCTGGGAACTATGCTGTTCGACCTCCTCTACTGGAACATGGGCTTTCTGCGTGCCGGCACCGGCGGTGTCACCGCACAGGCATTCGGCCGCAGGGATTTCGGCCGCGCCATGGACGCCTTCTCTCAGGGAATCGCCACCGCGCTTGGCGTAGCGGTGCTTATCATCCTGCTGCAGTGGTGGTTTGTGGACCTTGCCTTCCTGGTGATCGACTGCACTCCGGAGGTTGAGGAGATGGCACGCCAGTATTTCTTCGTGAGGATATGGGCCGTGCCTGCAGCTCTCTGCCTGATGGTGTTCCGCGGCTGGTTTATCGGGATGCAGAACACAGTGCTGCCAATGATAGTGGATATCACGGTGAACCTGCTGAATGTGGCGGCCAGCATCATCTGTGCCGTCCCCTGCGGGATGGGAGTCAGGGGCATTGCACTGGGCACTGTGATAGCGCAGTGGAGCGGTATGCTGCTGGCATCTGTGCTTATGACCGTGAATTTCAAGGAATATCTGCCGCTTGTGAACATCCGCGAAAGTGTGCGCTGGAAATATATCAAGGGCATGTTCGGTATGAACGCCAACCTTATTGTGCGCTCTCTCATGATGCTTGTGGTGTACAGCGGATTCACCGCCCTTGCTGCAAAATATGGTGACGTAGAGCTTGCGGTGGCCTCTCTCATGATGAAGCTGCTGCTCTTCTATTCATATTTCACCGACGGTTTTGCATACGCCGGCGAGGCGCTGGTGGGACGGTACATAGGCTCGAAGGAGAAAGACAAGCTGCTGCGCACCATCATGCTCGATTTCAACTGGAGCATTGCCATAGGCGTCGTCTCCACGGTGGTCTATGCCGTGGCGGGCCGCGCAATGGTCTCGATCTTCTCTGACGACCCTGCAGTCATCGCGGGGTGTGAACCGTATCTTTTCTGGCTGGTGCTGATGCCTGTGATAAGCTGTGTGGCATTTACATGGGACGGCATCTATATCGGCGCCACGGCCAGCCGTGCCATGCGCAACTGCATGATCTTTTCGGCAGCGGCATACGTCATCACATATCTGGCGCTGAAGGATGTGATGGGAATCCAGGCACTCTATCTGGCTTATTTCGTGCATCTTGCAGTGCGCACCATCTACATGACGCTCATGCGGCGCAAGTATGTGCTGGACAGGGTGGATTAGATGTGATACTTGATGCCGTGCTCTTTCAGGAAGACGAGGAGCTCCTGGACGGGCGACACCTTTCAACAGTATTCCTTCCGGTCAGGGAATATTGAATCAAGGGCGCCGGATATCCTTTCTATCCAAGATTCGCTCAGACCGTTCTCTCTTGCAAGGGAATGGAACTCTGATACTGCAATACATACCTCACTGAGGACACTCTCAGGGTTCTCTATCTCGAAGTCCTCAGCGAACTTAATAAGATAATCTGCCGTGAAGTAGCACCGTCTCTGACTGACGCCTATCGAATGAGTGTCAGCATTGGTATCTTTCCAAATGTTTGCCGTGAACACAATGTCGTATGCGGGTGAGAGTTCCCAGTGGCCGTCAGGGAACATCAGGAACGAAAAGTTCTTGTTGTGGTCGTCGGTGTTGCCGGCCACGATGTTGAAGCACATCCTGCGGAACAATTCAGTCCGTTCCTCCTCCCTAAGATGCAGCGAACGGCAGAGGAAGAAGAGGTTCTCGTAATCCGAGGCACCCGGAGCGAGGGCTGCCATCGTCTGGGAGAGTATCTTCTGACCACCCCTGCGGTCGAACCTCTCCGTGAGGAAATGAACGTTCCCGCGTATCCAGTACAGACGGCACGGCATCATATTTATGCCGGCTTTCCGTGCCATCAGGTAGTAGATATATTCAAGTTCCGACGAGGGAACGGAGTAATCCTCCTTGAACTTGAGGATATACTGGGTGTATCCCGGTAGCGGGTCGGTCTGTCCTGAGATGATGGTGTCGTTTTCATCACTGAGTGCAATCAGCGTCTTCGGATGCGCTCCACCCGGGGGCGACCCGAGGCGAGCGAAGGCATTGAACTCCTCCTTCTCCTCCTCTCCGAGACGGGCTTCCGTCCTTTCGGTGTATATCCTGCTGGCCAGAGACTCCAGCGTCGCGAGGTTTCTCACCTCACGGCCGTCATCATCTATCTCCGGGAAAAACTCCAGCGCACCGATGCTCCTGCGGCCGATGTAAGCCAATTTAAGCAGCGGATTGCACTCCTTCGGGTCGATGCTATTCTCCTTCGCCCATTTGTCGAACACGGTGCTGCCCCAGTTGTCAGGCAGTGAATCCGCCAGAAAGGGAGGCAGGCCGTGATACTTGTCGGAGATGTTGCCGAGCACAGGCGCGAGGGTTTTGACAGGTTTTGTCGGCAGCAGGTTGTACGGCTGTTTGAAATAATCCCCCGAGAACTGAAATGTGGCAACACGGCTGTACTCGTCCCAGGTCAGTTGTCCGATGTCAGTCCCCCAAAGGTGCACGTTGATTTTAAGAGGTGCTGTCATACCTTTCTCAGTCTGCTTGATATTCTTGTCATCTTCGTTCCGTCAGCCTTGATGGCATACGGAGAGTCAGGAAGCCTCGGAACAAGAGCCCCGACTCCCTCCAACTGCGTCATGGAACGCAGAAGCTTAATAAGAATCGACATGCTTATGTCCTGCGGGGCCTTCCCCTCTATCCTCTTGATTGTGGCTATTGACACGCCGGAGCGCTGTGAAAGCTCCTCCTGTGAGAGACAGCAGCTCCTGCGCATACGCGCAAGCCTTTTGCGAATCTCGCCAAGAATCTCCTCGTCAGTGGATTCATATATCATTAATGCATCAAGAATGTCCATAAGGTATCTATTTTGATACGCAAATATAATGACTTATTTTAACTAAACAAATTTACAGTATCAAATATGAGATATCCATGTTTCCCTTGCTGAAAATTTTTCTACGATTACTTTACGTAATAGCCGCCTGTCTTCTTGGATGTAAGTAAAATAGCCCCGTCAGATGTGATACTTGATGCCGTGCTCTTTCAGGAAGTCGAGGAGCTCCCGGTCGGGCGACACCTTGTATTTGCGTGAGAAGAGCCTCATAGTCTGCTTTTACACATTGTCGATGCAGGTCAACAGAAACCCCGATAAGGTGACTATCAGTCCTTCAGACTGCCTATCGGCACGACGAGCACACCATCTTCACGCTTGTAGGCATACTGGCCGATACCCGTAAGGACCATCATGAATGATGGAGCTTTCATCTTGTCTGTGTCAGGAGGTGAACAACCGCATCGCATTCAAGTCCGTTCTTGTCGCGGAAATGATATACGTCACCGTCAAGAGATGATGCATACACCCTGAGGTCCCTTATACAGAGGGTCTCGAATATCAGACCGAAAGTTTTCATGTCGTTTATCAAGTCCTTCGGCCCAAGTCCGAGATCTGCTGTTTCAACATTCAGATGAGAGTGTTTCCATCAGCTCTGTATTGAACCAAACATACTCTTTGCCTATCTTGTTTTTCGCGAGTATTCCAACAGATTCAAGTTCTGAAAGGTACTTCTTGGCGGTATTGACACTCTTGATTTTTTCGCTGATAAGATTTTTGGGTCGGATATATGGCTGCTCAAACAATTTTGCTATATCAATCTTGGACAGAGACGGTTTAAGAGACAAGATTTGCTGTTCCATCTTCATCATTAAAGAACGTATCTGCTCAATTTTATATATGGTGAAGTCCGATGTCTGAATTACAGCAGTAAGCATAAAAGTCAACCATTCCTTCCAGTTTCGCATCCCGGTAACACCACTCAAAGCATAGGAATAGTCGTCTTTATTTTGAATAATATATGAGCTGAGGTACAAAATCGGCATATCAAGGAGACCCTTGTCGATAAGATAAAGAATACATAGGATTCTTCCTGTCCTGCCGTTACCGTCACGGAATGGGTGGATTGCCTCAAATTGGTAATGGGCCATCGCCATCTTTAACAAAGGATCAATCGGATATCGCTGATCATCGTTCATAAATTCAACCATATCGGACAACATCTTTTCAACCACACCCTTACCTCTGGGAGGAGTATAGACAGTTTCCCCTATAAGGCTGCCCCATCCGCGTTTCTTTATCACTGTCTCTGCCTGATATGGCCTTATTCCATCATAGGACTGCTTGACTCGCCGATAAATCTTTATGAAAGAATCAACTGTTATCCCGCCCTCTTCCCTCATTGTTCTGAAGCCTTCCCACAAAGCTTCCCGGTAATGAAGAATTTCTTTTGCCGGTCCCTGTACAGTTTCATCTTCCTGGTATGCCAAAGCTTTATACAGCTCATCATCAGTAGTAAAAATATTTTCAATGGCACTACTTGCTTTAGCTTCGCGCAAAGCTATTGTGTTAATGAAAATAGACTGGTTCGGAAGCATCGCCGCTATGCCTTTCAGCTCGGCAAGTTTCCTGCTGGCGGAGGTCAAAAGCGCATAAAGTTCTTCGTCCCGATAGCATTCAGCAGAAGGAGGCAATGCCGGCAGGTCATTATAGGGTATGTTTCTATCGTAGGGTTGCATTTATTGACAGATTTTTCTTCATCTGTCAAATATAGGCATTTTTTGACAGATGTCAAATATTCTGTCAAATTTCATCACTTGGGTAACGAAAACTCATTTGGCTAGCGAATGTACGACACCTTCCTGGTAAGCTATGAGGTAAAATAGCCCGTCAGATGTGATACTTGATGCCGTGCTCTTTCAGGAAGTCGAGGAGCTCCCGGTCGGGCGACACCTTGTATTTGCGTGAGAAGAACTCCACATCCAGCTTT
>JAZLJK010000049.1:0-44681 GCA_045617865.1 Bacteroidales bacterium
AGTGTACGCTGTCAATACTATTTCGAGTATATCCCATTATCAAAATTTGGACTCCCAGTTCCGAAACAGACAGAATAATGCCAGCTGCCTATTATAATTCTAACGATAAAGACTTCACTCTTATACAGGGAGATTGTATCGAATTGCTGAACTCTTTTGATTTCAAGTTCGATATGGTCTTTGCCGATCCGCCGTATCATTTATCAAATGGTGGTATCAGTGTACAGAGTGGGCGTATGGTTTCTGTCAATAAAGGGGAATGGGATAAATCGCAAGGCTTTGAGGAAGATTACAAATTTGATAAGGAGTGGTTGTCTGCTTGCAGGGATAAACTGAAAAGCAATGGTACTATCTGGGTAAGCGGGACATATCACAATATCTTTTCAATAGCCAGATGTTTGACGGAACTTGGTTTCAAGATTCTGAACTGCATTACCTGGGTCAAAACAAATCCACCACCAAACCTCTCCTGCCGGTATTTTACATATTCGGCAGAATATATACTTTGGGCTAGAAAGGAGCAGAAAGTCGCTCATTACTTCAATTATGAGTTGATGAAAGAGATAAATGGCGGGACCCAGATGCGTGATGTTTGGACCCTGCCTGCAATCGCCAAGTGGGAAAAGAGCGGCGGCAAACACCCGACTCAAAAACCGCTATGCGTACTTTCTCGTATAATTCAGGCGTCGACTGAACCCGGAGCCTGGATTCTTGATCCGTTTACAGGCAGCAGCACTACCGGTATTGCCGCCACGCTCCTTGGCCGCCGCTTCCTCGGCATCGACCAGTGCGAAAAGTTCCTTGAATTGAGCAAAGCTCGAAGAGAAGAGCTTAATAACTATGCTATCCGTGCTGAGTATCTGGATAAACTCCAGAAACAAGCCAAACTATTTGAAGATAGGGAAATCCGTGTCCTCAGTGAACCTCAGGTATATTATGGACCGGAATTACCGTTTTAACTATCATTTTTGTTCGCTATATGTCATACAAAAGACAGAAAAAAAAAGAGAGCCTATATATTGCGACGTAATAGGATTCTTGCCATTCGTCAAAGGAAGCAGAAGAGAAGAAGAAAACGGATGGCTCGTGCCTTGCTAGGTCATATTCCGCACACAAGTTCACAACGAGTAACTCCGTTGCAAAACAATTTGAAGCAAATTCAAAAACAGAATGTTTTATCAGCCCCTAACGACTTTAGGCTTTTGCATAATACGCTAAAATGCAGCCAATTTTTTAAAAGGCTCTTGAGTATGGACAATGCCTATTCTCTGCAAAATGGAGAGAAAACAATATCAATCGGTATTAGGCAGGTAGCTCAAATTGATTTTGCTTCAACCATGTTGCTCAATGCGATAGAAGAAGAGCTCGCAGTTTTAAGATGTAACGTGTCTAGCAAGTTACCTAAGGAAGAAAAGAGTCGTAAATATTTAATAGAATCTGGGTATTTAAATAAAAAGTACGTTAATGGAAGGATGATTATCAATCCTGGGAATACTCTTGTCATGGATGTGCAAAGAGGCGAAGACAGAATTAAAGTTGATAATATTAGAGCCTTTATTGCAATGATGGAGAAAGTATACCAGCATTTACATTCGTCTAAGAGTATTCATCACGAATCTTATGTTAGTATACTAAAAGAAATATGTAGTAATTCCGCTGAATGGGGAAACATCGTTAGACGCAATTGGACGATTGGCGTAAAATTTGAGGAAGGCAAGGCCATTTTTGTAGCGTTAGATTTGGGTCAGGGAATATTGAAATCATTGTATCGTAATTTTTACGATATCATTGCTGATATGAGAAAGCCGGATTGGCAAATTTTGGAGGGCGCATTTAATGAACATTATGGCTCCAAATCAAAAGAAGATAATCGTAACCAAGGGCTTCCTTTTATCAAACAATGTAGTGTAAGAGGTATTATTAAGGAACTTTGTGTTATATCAAACAATGTCATGTTGGATTTCACAAATTCAAATAATAATTGCGTGTTTTCCTCTTCTCAAAATGTGTTCCCAGGCACTTTATATAGCTGGGTAATTGATGCAAGTTGTTTAACAGTAAATTAAAGTAATATGTATTTTTCTGTCCCTAAAGACTATGCAGATGTAACAGGCGTTAGGCATTGTTCTATTAGTGAAAATTCCGGAGAAGATTTCTACCATAAGAAATTAAATGGAGTATTCGCCGAAGCATATGAAAAAGGAGAGACTCTTGAGCTAGACCTTGATGGCTCACTCGATGGCTATTCTCCTTCTTTCATTGATGAGGCTATTGGTAATCTCATTTATGATTTCGGGCCAGATAATGTCGATGCAAAATTGGTTATCAAATCTGATGCGGACTCTCAGTGGCTCACTCTATACAAAACGAAGACATTTCCTAAGTGGAAAAAACGATATGAAGAAAAAGATGCTCCCCAAAAAACTGAAGAGCACCCTGCATGGTATCGTTTAGTTAAGGGTAAATTAGAGCTTAAGGTATGGGTAAATGTATCCAAATGATCCAATTGTCATCTTCAGATTGGATATCTCTCGCATCAATCTTTGTGGACTTACTAGCAATAGTAGTTGGAGCATTCATCGCCATATGGGTGGTAGAGAAAATTCAATCAAAACAAGAGTCCAGGAAAGTTCTTAAGGATTATTTCGCTTCAGAAATTATTAACCTTCGCAATTCATATCGAGCGATTATTTCCGAGATCTATTCTCAAAAAATGAAGCCTAAAGAATTCAAGAACAGAATGAGTCTTTTGGGCATTCAAGCGACTGACCTTGTATCAAACATCAAAAATGTATTTGAGATAGAAGGGGGAATTATAGAATATCAAGTTGAACTTAATGTTCTTGTTTCAAATGACGAGACGTATAATTCTTGCTATAAAAGGAACTCCGCGGTTACTTTTTCTGAGGCTTTTATAGCGAGTCTCAAGAAATTCGATGCTGACAATAGTGGAGTATTTAATAATCTTCTGATTAAAATTTATGAAAGCTAATGGATGGTACTGGGCTGCTGGTATAACATTTGGAATTCTATTAGCCGGTGTTGTGGTAGCATTGATATGTGCGCTTTCTGCCAATGGAAGGTCTACACCGGAGTTGAGAAAAGTCGAAATTAATAACATACCCGAAGTTGATTCTTTAGCCCGTAATCTATCGAGAGATGTCGATAGCTTGTACAACGTTATTTCGAATAAAGAGTTTATTATTAACAATACCGTATCCATTGAGTGCATAAGTAAACAAGATACCGTTATGTTTATTTTGAAGAAATAGTTTAAGTGACCGAGCCGGAACTTTAGAAATTAAACTGCACGATGTATTGCAATCCCATTTTTAATATGAGATTAGAACCTGTGAAATCTTGCCGTGATCATGTTGCAGTGAAAATACAAACATACAAACAAACCACTCATTTGAAATCCTCAGACATCGGAATTTGTTTGTATAAAATCCAGTCAAAATCACTTAACTGATTGATAATCAATTATGCAATCTATCTTCAACGAGGAAGAATATTAAGCGCATTTTTGCTACATAAACACTGATAAACAGCGATATAGACAAAATTTAATTTGTTTGTATCGCTGTTTTTTATGCCCTGAAAGCATCGAATTTGTTTGTATAAAATTCAGAATGTTTGTGCATCCTCGTGGATAACACAGAGTGCATTCGCATCGGAGAAATTCGGCTTTGGATCTGATCACACAGCAGAGAATTATTATTCATACATGAAGCAGGCGTTCCTGTTCCAGGGCATTCATAAGTTCTCTTTCAAGAGTGCCCGGCGTATCAGAGGCGAGAAGGCATATCTGGTTGATGTTGCCTTCCAGTCGGACAGGGAGGACACCCTGACTTCAGACAATCTCGGCTTCAGGCTTGAGAACATAGTCTATATCGAACTTCTCAGAAGATATAAAGGTGAAAACATCAACGTGTTCTACTACCGGGATAATTTCGAGGTTGACTTCATCATAGTGGACAAGACGAAAGTTCTGGAACTGATTCAGGTCACTCTTAAAATGGACAAGCAGACAACCAGAACACGTGAATTGAGTGGACTGAAGAAAGGCGCCGAACTCCTGAAATGCGAGAACCTGACGCTGCTCTCACTCTCCGAGCGAGGCGTTGAAGAATACGAAGGCCACAGAATAAACAAGTTTATGGTTGTTGACTGGCTTCTCGGAAACCAGTAAAAACAGTATAAAGAGGAAATGATCAAGGCAGGGAACGAGTATTTTGATGAGCAGTACAATTATGGAAGCTATTGTCAAGTTATGGTTCAGTGATGAAAGGATATTCATCCGGAAAGAATAGCATTGAAATCATGGCTTCAGTAATTAAGCAAAAAGTAGTAACTTGCGCGAAATTTCAACGTATTCAAATGAAAAAGACACTATCCCTGCTTATCTGCGCTGCTGTATTATGCTTCTTTGCAAGCTCATGTGAGAAAGACAACAATGGTTCGGACAAGAGCGTCAATACTCCGATTGCAGACTATCTGTATGCCATAGAATACGATGATTACGACCTGGAGGCGAATATCAACAACTCCAACGAAAAAATGATGCCGGGTTATCCGGCTTGCTCAGAGGTCCGCAAAGGTAAGTTTGTCGGGCGCAACCTTGACTGGTATATAAACAACGATGCTTCAGCCATCATCAGGATGAACCATACCGACGAGCACTACGCATCTATCGGAATGGTGGGCTGCTGCCCTGAGTTCAGCAATGCCCTTGCAAAGTCCGGAGATTATGATGACATCTACAAATACCTGCCTTTCAAGACAGTTGACGGTGTAAACGAGAAAGGTCTTTACATAGGTGTGAACGTGATGCCCACCGGTGAGACATCATTCGACCCGTCGACATGGGAGCCTTATGCATACGGTCACGGCGCAGCACATACCAATCCTTCGTCTGACATGCACTACTGTGTGAACTACCTTGTGCGCATTGTCCTTGACCGTGCAGGCAGCGTGGACGAAGCCAAACAGGTGATTGACGGCATTGACTGGAGTGAGCCTGCAAACTTTCCTGCAGAAGGATATACTCAGGCGTTCCACTGGCTTATCTGTGATGCCACCCAGAGTGTAGTTCTGGAATTCATGGACAACAAGGCCGTCTACACCGCCGCACCAGACATAAACAAGCCCTCCCTTGGCAACATCATGACCAACTTCACCAACTGTCTGATGGAGAAAGGTCTTATTCAGGAATGCGGCTGCGGTCTTGAACGCTGGGACATTCTTCACGAAAACTACGCATCAACCCCTGAAACTTTTGAAGGAATGCAGGAACTCATGAAAAAAGTATGGTATTCACAAACATACACCATAGATCCGTCATCACGCGACTTCTGGTTTACTGAATGGTACGATGCCGGCTATTCTTCAGCCTATATGTACAAGAATTATGAACTCTGCGAAGATGCCGAGTTCTGTGATGCTGTGAGAGAGTACCTGACTGTATTCAACGACCCCCAGTACTGGCATTCCGACGACAGCCCCCTCTGGTACACCACCCACACCAGTATATACGATTTGAAGTCAAAGACCCTCAGTGTACTGGTTCATGAAGGCCGCGACGGCCAGCAGCAGTACTACAAGGCCTCTCTCAATGGCAGCAAGTTTCCAAAACCACTGAAATAATCCAATATACATGACACGCCACATTATCCTCTGGAAGCTCAAGGAAGAGCTGACCGACGAGCAGAAAATCCAAGTCAAAGCCGAAATCAAAGCAGGCCTGGAAGGACTTGCAGGAAAGATTCCCGGGCTTCTCAGCATCAAAGTCAACACAGAAGGTCTGCCCAGCAGCACAGTCGACCTCATGCTCGACTCATCTTTCGAGTCGCCCGAAGCATTGAAAGGATACTCGGTTCATCCCGAGCATGTAGCAGTGGCCAACGGCAAGGTGCGCCCCTTCACAGCCGGCAGATACTGCCTTGACTTCGAAGAGAAGTGATTAACCTGAAAAAAGTGATGCCGGCAGTTCTGGCTGCCTGTCTCCTGTCTGCATTTTCAAGTGCAGCGGCAGAGCGCATTGTCCGTATTGACATGGACGGCTGGAACAACATTGATGCGGCTGACTCCACCGCCGTTCTGGACCTGTGGGATGCGATGCACGTCACATCCACCCTGCAGGGGGTTGTGAACCGCGATGCTCCGCTGCTGTATGTCAGATATATCCGGCAGGGAGATGTAAACATCGACGATTACTGGCTTGACAAATACACTGTCCGGGGGCAATGGCTTGACGGACGTGAACTCATCGATGTCACAGACCCTGTCAGCGCAGCCTGCATGTTCAGGGAGAAGATAAAGGGGCTTGTGGTATATGACTCGAATGTGGCTTCCACCAGCAATGTGGCGTCCACCGTGGCGGGGCTGGAAGACCTGATTGCCGTACGCTATGACACACGCCCCGGCAGCATGTATTCCAGACTGCTGGAGAACGGGTTCAAGCCTGAGGTCTGGCTGCTCAAGAAAGACGGCTCTTCAAAATTCAAGAGCAAGCTCGGTCCATACAGATGGGCGGTGCGGCACTACCTTTCAAAAGGCAGGTGCTCGGGCGAATTTGCAGCTTATTATATCGACCAGTACTGGAGAAAGGCCTGCAAAGCAGCTCCTCTCAACCACCACCAGCTCACCAACCACGATTTCTTTGTCAGCAGGAAAGCGTTTTTCTTCGATCTCTCCCCATGGGACGATGAAAAGGCCACCGATGACCCGGAAGGCAGTGTCGGGGGCGACTTCACCATGCTGAAGAAGATACTTATGGAAATCCACCGGCACGGCATCAGACAGGCCGGCGGCAGCACTTTCTGCCATATAGGCGGATTCCCCGCCTGGGCGTACAAATACACTGACTATGGCAATGTGGGAGGCAGCCACGCTCCCGTAGAGACAGAATGGCGGTTCGCAGAGGTGATCAGCGCCTTCAATGCTTATAAAGATGCTGATGCGATAGGAATCGGCGCAATGGCCAACGCTTCTTTCTGGCAGCACTTTCCGCTGAAGGAAAGTTATCCGCAGAGATGGACAAGCCGTGATGAGCTCAAGGCCAGAGGGTATCTGACTGCCGACGGGAAGGTTGACACAAGCCGGAAATATCTCATATTCTATGTGGGTGATTACGACGCGTCGGCATGGATATACCAGCTCGCACCCGGTATATGGGACGACCCTTCAAGGGGCAGCGTACCGCTGATGTGGTGCATCTCCCCTGTCCTTGCAGACAGAGCGCCCATGGCAATGGACTATTTCCGGAAAACAGCCACATCCAACGACTGGTTCGCCGCCGCCGACAACGGAGCCGGCTATCTCAATCCGGGAATGCTAGAGGCGCCGAGAGAATACAGCGGTCTGCCCGATGCTGTAGACGACTGGTGTGCCCACAGCATGAAATACTATCAGAAATGGGGGCTTACAGTCAGTGGTTTCATTATTGACGGCAGCGGCAAAGGGATGTCAGAAAGAGGCTTCAGAAGCTATGCGAAATTCAGCCCGAACGGCATAGTGCCGCAGAAGGCCCCTCTCGATACTCTTGTGGATGGTATGCCAGTGATAAAATACGGCCCCGACATAGTGGACGAAGACCCCTCCGCAGCTGCACGGGCAGTGGCAGACGGGCTGGGCATGCATCCCGACTTCCCGTTCTACTGGTTCAGGGCAATAATCAAAACACCGACATGGTATGCCGGTGTTAAGGAAAACCTTGAAAAGCTTGCTCCTGATACAGTCTGGATGAGCGCCCCGGAATACTTCGAGCTGCTCCGCTGCTGGCTGGAAGAGCAGGAATGAGGTTATTTGCTGAACTTTTCCTTCTGCTCTTCGATAAGCTGCTCGAGGACGCCTTCGTCGAAATAGTTGATGCGCATTGCACGTTTGACATCGGCAAGTGTCTGTGCCGCAACGGCGCGGGCCTCTTCGCTGCCTTTCTTCAGCACGTCATAAACGTATGGCAGGTTCTGCTCAAGTTCGTGACGGCGCACGCGGATGGGCTCGAGAGTGTCGTTGAGCACTGCATTGAGGAACTGTTTGATCATCATGTCGCCCAGACCGCCTGCACGGTACTGTGCCTTCACCTCATCAAGTGAATGGAACTCGAAGCTGGCCTTCTTGCCCACGAAGCATGATGCAAACTTGTCGAAATGCTCTGGTTTGCAGAATGCATCAAGGTATGTGAAGACTGTGTTGCCCTCAACCTTGCCCGGGTCGCTCACCTGAAGATGTCCGGGATCTGTGAACATGCCTTTCACCTTTGCCCAGACCTCTTCTGCAGAATCTGAAAGATAGATGCAGTTTCCAAGCGACTTGCTCATCTTGGCCTTGCCGTCGGTGCCGGGAAGACGCAGGCAGGCCGCATTCTCGGGAAGCATGATTTCGGGCTCCACAAGTGCCTCACCGTATGTGGCGTTGAACTTGCGCACTATCTCGCGGGTCTGCTCTATCATAGGTTCCTGGTCTTCGCCCACTGGCACTGTGGTGGCCTTGAAGGCGGTGATGTCCGCAGCCTGGCTGATAGGATAGCAGAAGAAGCCGGTGGGGATGCCCTTGCGGTTTTCATTGCCCTCTTCGTTCTCTGCAAAGCCGCGCATTGCAATCTCTGCCTTCACGGTGGGGTTGCGCTGCAGACGCTGGACAGTAACCAGATTCATATAGAAGAAAGTGAGTTCTGTGAGCTCGCTTACCTGGCTCTGGATGAAGATTGTGGTCTTGGCAGGATCAAGGCCGGCCGACATATAGTCAAGCGCCACCTCTATGATGTTCTGGCGCACCTTCTCAGGATTGTCTGCATTGTCTGTAAGTGCCTGCGCATCGGCAATCATCACAAATATCTTGTCAAACTTGCCGCTGTTCTGCAGCTCCACCCTGCGGCGCAGAGAACCAACGTAATGCCCTATATGAAGTCTTCCAGTGGGTCTGTCACCCGTCAAAATTATCTTTCCCATTCTATTGTGTTTTCGTAATAATTCACAAATATATTATATTCGCACCATAAAACATACACACTATGAAAAAGATTATCTCTATGGCCATCATGGTCATCATCATGGCTGCCTGCACAGGCAACAGAGTTGAGAATGGCTGCTGGAGCAGTTCAGAATACAAACTCTACAATGTATTCCCGAGCCAGTATTTCATCAACATCAACGGCAAGTCCGTAACCCAGTCAGTCTACCTTGAAGACCCCAATGATGCAAACAACAATATGTTCACATTATGGGAAGGCGAGATCAAAGAGAGAACTGAAAGCGAGCGCGGTATTGAGATTCTTGTCAAATATAACAAAGTGGAGCATTACCGCAAAGACACCGTCATCGAGGTCAAGAACCTTGTAGAAAATGAGCAGGAAGCTGTCTACCGCATCGCCAATGACACACTCTCTTCTTTGAGACTGCCCGTCCAATTCACAAAGTGCCGCAAGGGTGACATCCCCACGGCAAATGATTACAAATCAGGCAGATTCGGCAGATAGCAGCCTCTACATCACATAAAAAGAAATCCCGGCCGTTTGGTCGGGATTTCTTTTATTCTGCATCAGGCCGCTGGTGGTGCTGTCCGTGCTGGCGGAACTGCTCGCGCATCTCTTCCATCTTTTCCGCCCGCTCCTTTTCCATCTGCTGCCATTTTTCAAACTGAGCAGGTTTGAGGACCTTGCTGAACTTCTTCACTTTTGCCGCCTGCATGTCTTCGCGTTTTGCCTGCATCTCCAGCATCTTCTGCTGCATCTGTTCCTTCTGTTCCTGAGTCAATTCCTTCCTTTCACCCTCCTGGCCTCTGTGACCGCCGAAACCGGGGCCACCGAATCCCGGGCCACCGAAACCACCGCGTCCCATACCTGATTCCATCATGTCCGCAGCCTGTTCATAGAGAAAATTAAAAATCTTGTTGTACTGTCCTTTAGAGAGTTTCAAGGTTTCTTTAAGCATGTCGGCCTCTTTCTCTGCCATACCCTCGGGAGAGAATTCCTGCCTTGTGCGGGGTCTTGCGCTCTGCATGGTGGTGTACATAGGAGCCTGAGCCGATGCAGCGAAACTCAGTGCCAGTGCAGCGAATGCTGATAATATCAATGCCTTTTTCATATTTGTATGAGTTTTATGATGTCGCTGTTCAGATCATCTGCATTCAGAAGATCTTCCAGCTTTATATGCATTCTGTAGCGCCAGTAATGACGCGGGTTCTCGGGATGGTTGATCTGTTCTTCCTGAGGCATTGTGCGGCGGAGGCGCGGGCTCAGTGCAAGGTAGTCCTGCATGGGGAATATCTTGTATACGGAAGGGCTCCTGAAATGGTCCTGCAGGATGCCGCGAACCAGCCAGTCTTCGCAGAAATATGGAACAGGGCCGTCCCAGTGCAGGTAATTGTAATAATATCTGGTGCTTGCACCTTCCCTGTCCTCTTCCCACCACGCCCTTATCGGGCTCATGTCGTGGGTTGATGTAGTGCACACGCTCATCTCAGGGTTGCATTTCGGGTCACCGAACTCCACATTCATATCTGGATGCATGCGCTGGATGGCAAGAGAAAGTATGCCCAGCGACTTCATCACTTCCGGAACACAGGCAGGAACCATTCCCAGGTCCTCGCCGCAGGCCACCATATCTGTGCAGTTTACAAGGGCCGGCAGCTTCTTCATCGCACTCTCTTTCCAAAATTCATTGTGACGGTGGAAGAAAAAGTCATCATGAAGACGGTTGAATGCATCTTTCTGATCATCAGGAAGCGATGCGTACCAGCCGCTTCCGGAGCCCATGATACGCGGATGATACAGCCCCGGGCTGCGTGGGTCCTCCACAAAAAGCACATCGGTGGGGGCTGTACCGCAAGGTTCCAGGAACTTCTCCGAGAAAGAGAATCCGAACTGATCCAGCATCTCCTGAGGGCTCAGCGGCATGGCAGGGTTGAAATGCCCCAGCAGACCGCTCTTCACACTGCGCGGAATCTCCCAGATACGAAAGAAACCCAATATATGATCTATTCTGAAGGCGTTGAAATAGCGGCTCATCCTGCCCAGTCTGCGACGCCACCAGAGGAAGCCGTCCTTTGCCATCTCTTCCCAGTTATATGTTGGGAATCCCCAGTTCTGACCGTCTTCCGAGAAGAAATCCGGCGGCGCACCGGCACTGAAATCAAGATTGAACAGCTCCGGGAACTGCTTCACGTCGCAGCTTGTGGCACTCACTCCGATAGGCAGGTCGCCTTTCAGCACCACACCTTTCGAGCGGGCGTATTCCACCACGGAAAAGAGCTGCAGGTCAAGATGATACTGCAGATAACAGTAGAATCTCTCACTATACGCCTTATGGTCACGCTCATAGCAATACGCAGCGTATGGCAGCAGCCATTCTGAGTTCTCCTCGACGAATGACTTATAGGCCTTGCGGCGGCAGTCATTCTGGCCTGAAGCGCGGAAATGCATCCAGAGCAGCTCCATTTTTGCCTTATTCACACGCTCGTAATCCAGTGCAGGCAGCGAATTCAGCTCATCACGCAGAGCGCAATAACTGCTGTCGGCCTCGACGCCCATCAGCGTGAGCCGCAGGAACTGCGGGTGAAGCGCAAAGCTGGAGCAGGCATTATATGGATATGAATCCTGCCATGTATGAAAGAAGGTGGTGTCGTTTATCGGAAGTATCTGAATAATGTTCTGGCCTGTCTTCACACACCAGTCCACAAGCAGCTTCAGATCCTCGAACTCGCCTATCCCGAAACTCTCCCCGCTGCGCAGCGAGAACACAGGAATGGCCACACCCGTCCTCTTTTCAATCATGACAATGCAACTATTTAAGGTAATCCACAAGAGCGTCAGCAGCCACCTGAGTCTGCTCGCCGGTTGTCATGTTCTTTACAGAGAACACTCCGGCAGACATCTCGCTTTCACCGGCAGTAACCACAAAAGGCACATTGCCGCGGTTTGCATACTCAAACTGTTTCTTGAGCTTCGAACTGTCGGGATAAAGTTCGCACTTGAAGCCGGCTTCACGCAGTGCCTTGAGAGCGGGGAGGCAGTACATCGCCTCAGAACGTCCCATATTGGTGAAGAGCACATCCACACCCGAAGCAAGGGAAGCGGGATACTTGTCAAGACCGAGAAGCACGTCGTAGATGCGGTCTGCACCGAACGAAATGCCCACACCTGACACATTCTTGAGTCCGAAGATACCGGTGAGGTCATCGTAACGGCCGCCACCGCAGATACTGCCGATTTCAAAGTCAAGAGCCTTGACCTCGAAGATGGCACCTGTATAATAATTGAGCCCGCGGGCAAGTGAAAGATCCACCTCAACCTTCTGCTTCATGCCCAGTGAGGCAATCATCGTGAAGAGTTCTGAAATCTCTTCAACACCCTTCATGCCCACTTCAGACGCCGCCAGCAGAGTGCGCATCTTCTCTATCTTCTCTTCATTTGTGCCGTTCAGCAGCAGTACAGGCTCGATGACAGCGATCGACTCCTCACCCAGCCCCTTCTCGCGAAGCTCTTCCTTGACATTGTCCAGACCTATCTTGTCAATCTTGTCGATGGCCACAGTAATGTCTACCATCTTCTCAGGCGCACCGGCAACCTCTGCCAGTCCTGCCAGAAGCTTGCGGTTGTTGATCTTCAGGCAGACATTGATGCCGAGACGGCCGAAAACCATGTCAACTATCTGGACAAGCTCCAGTTCGTTGAGCAGCGAATCGCTGCCCACAACATCCACATCGCACTGGTAGAATTCGCGGTAACGTCCCTTCTGAGGGCGGTCGGCACGCCACACAGGCTGAATCTGGTAACGTTTGAAAGGGAAGCCTATCTCATTCTGATGCTGCACCACAAAACGGGCGAAAGGCACCGTAAGGTCATATCTGAGACCTTTTTCGCACACTTTGAGCGACAGAGCGTTGCTGCTCTCGCCGGATGCGAAGTCCACACCCGTGAAGGCATCACCTGAATTAAGTATCTTGAAAAGAAGCTTGTCTCCCTCATCGCCATATTTGCCAAGCAGAGTTGAGAGATTCTCCATTGCGGGAGTCTCTATCTGCGAATAGCCGAATTTCTGGAATACTTCTTTGATTGTATCGAAAATATAATTGCGGCGCGCCATCTCGACAGGGCCGAAATCACGCGTTCCCTTTGGAATCGAAGGTTTTTGAGCCATACGTTGTTGTTATTTGTTCTCTGATAATTTCTTATGGATTTCTGCGGCAGCCTTGCGGCCTGCGCCCATTGCAAGGATGACAGTTGCAGCGCCTGTCACTGCGTCACCGCCGGCAAAGACATTCTCACGGGTGGTCTCTTCAGCATCATTCACAACAAGGCATCCCCTGCGGTCTGTCGAAAGGCCTTCTGTGGTTTTTGCAATGAGAGGGTTGGGAGATGTTCCAAGAGACATGATGACCACATCGGTCTCTATCTCAAACTCACTGCCCTGAACAGGCACGGGGCTGCGGCGGCCGCTCTCATCGGGCTCGCCAAGCCCCATACGGATGCATTTCACTGCCTTCACCCATCCTTTCTCATCACCTATCACCTCAACAGGGTTGGTGAGCATCGCAAACTTGACACCCTCCTCCTTTGCATGGTGAACCTCCTCGACACGTGCGGGGAGCTCGACCTCAGTGCGGCGGTAAACTATTGTGGTGTCGGCCCCGAGGCGGAGCGCCGTACGGGCGGCATCCATAGCCACATTCCCACCACCTACAACCACTGCCCTGCGGCCGGGATAGATGGGTGTTGCATATTCGGGGTCAAACGCCTTCATAAGGTTGCTGCGTGTAAGGAACTCATTCGCAGAAACCACTCCGTTCAGATTCTCACCCGGGATATTCATGAAGCGGGGAAGACCGGCTCCCGAGCCGATGAAAACCGCCTTGAAATTTTCTTTTTCAATAAGTTCATCTATGGTCACGGTGCGTCCCACAACCACATTCGTTTCAATCTTCACACCCAGCTTCAGCAGATTGCCGATCTCTGGCTCCACCACTTTCTGTTTGGGAAGGCGGAACTCGGGGATACCGTACTGCAGCACACCGCCGGCCTTGTGAAGCACTTCGAATATTGTGACTTCATAGCCAAGCTTCGCAAGGTCGTTGGCACATGCCAGGCCTGCAGGGCCACTGCCCACAACAGCCACCTTGATGCCGTTGGCAGGAGCCTTCTCAACAGGCACGCCGCCGTTTTCGCGGCTCCAGTCTGCCACAAACCGCTCAAGCTTGCCGATTGCCACAGGTTCACCTTTCACACCGAGGATACATTTTCCCTCGCACTGAGTCTCCTGCGGGCACACACGGCCGCATACTGCAGGCAGCGAGCTGTCTTCTGCTATCACAGCGGCAGCACCTGCAAAATCGCCGTCCTTCACCTTTGCGATGAATGCCGGAATCTGAATATTAACGGGGCACTTGCTCACACAGCCCGGATTCTTGCAGTTGAGGCAGCGGCTTGCCTCAAGCATTGCCTCTTCCTCGTTATAACCATAGCAAACCTCTTCAAAATTGGTCGCCCTTACTTTCGGATCCTGTTCTCTGACAGGCACTCTGGGAATTCTGTTTGCCATAATCACCCTCTTATGTTACATTTATGATTGATAAGATGTTCCTTCGCCTCAGCCTCCTGGGCACGGTACATTGTCTGACGGCGCATCGCCTCGTCGAAATCCACCTCGTATGCATTGAACTCGGGACCCTCCACGCAGGCGAAGCGGGTCTTTCCACCCACTGTCACACGGCAGGCACCGCACATTCCTGTGGCATCCACCATAAGTGTGTTCAGGCTCACGGTGAGAGGAGTGTCCAGCTCCTTCATGGTAAGCATGCAGAACTTCATCATTATCATGGGCCCGATGGCAACAGCCTGGTCATACTTTCTGCCCTGCTCCTGAATCAGACTCTTAGCCATATTGGTCACAAGGCCGTGGAAGCCCTTCGAGCCGTCATCGGTACAGATATACAGATTGTCACACACAGCCTGCATCTTCTCTTCGTAAATGAGCATCTCTGCATTCTTCGCTCCCACAATCACATCCACCTTCGCGCCTTTCTCATGGAAATACTTGGCCTGGGGATACACCGGAGCTGTGCCCACACCGCCTGCAATGAAAAGGAAGCGCATGCCCTTCAGCTCTTCGTCTGAAAGCGACACGAACTCAGATGCACACCCGAGAGGGCCCAGCACGTCCTCAAACGAGTCGCCGGCATCTTTCTCACACATTTGCATCGTAGACGCTCCGATAGTCTGAATCACCATCGTCACTGTCCCTTTCTCTGCGTCAAAATCACTGATTGTAAGAGGTACCCTCTCTCCTTTCTCATCGTTTCTCACAACGAGGAACTGACCCGGCTTTGCCGCACGGGCCAGTCTCGGCGCCTCAACCACCATCTCATAGATGGAAGGTGCCAGAAGTTGTTTGCTGATTATCCTGTACATTATCTGTTGTACCTTAAAAAATATAATAAATTCTATCTGATCTCGTAGATGTAAGGCATGCGGGCCATCATCTGTGCATCTGAAGATGTCTTGAGATATTCGTATGTATCTTCCAGCTGCATCAGCGTCTGATCCCAGGCTGACACAGGCTCTTTCTCTGCAAAGAAAGCCTTCACGCTTTCTGTGGATGAGAACATCTCCATCAGCCTTTCCATTGTAGTCTTGACTCTGGGGAAGGCCTCAACCTTATAGTTCTCCAGACCTACCATTGAAGCAGCATAGCTGATGGCATCGCAAATACCTCCCTTCTCATCGACAAGGCCTATGCCGAGTGCATCACATCCGCACCATACGCGGCCCTGGGCAATCTCATCCACCTTCTCTGCAGGCATCCCGCGGCCGTCTGCCACAAGGCCCACAAACTTGTCGTAAATCTTCTCCACACTCTCCTGCATATACTCCACCTCTTCGCCGTCAAGCTTTCTCAAGCCAGACATCATGTCGCTGTGGTCATGAGAAGTTGTGAAGTCAACTCCTACATGAAGCTTGTCAGAAACCACTCCGCCGAAGTTGGGAATCATGGAGAATACGCCAATAGAGCCCGTGAGGGTTGTGTTGTCTGTAAATATCTTGTTTGCGCCTGAAGAAATCCAGTATCCGCCCGAAGCCGCATAGTCACCGTACGATGCCACAACAGGTTTGACAGCCTGCAGCAGCTCTATTTCGTGGCGTATCACCTCCGAAGCCTGTACGCTGCCGCCGGGAGAGTTAACACGGAACACAACAGCCTTGATTGTTGAATCCTTGCGCACCTTTGCTATCTCAGCGGCCAGTTTTGTCCCTACTATATCTCTTTCAGGGTCACCTTCCGCCACAATCTCACCGTCAGCGTAGAGAATGGCAATCTTATCTTTAGCCTTTCCTGTTACCAGCGACTTGGCATAATCGGCAACTGCAGTGAAGTTAATCTTTTCAAACTCACTTACTCCTGCAAGGTTGCAGAGATATTCAGCTATCTCATCAGTATGATAGACTGTATCGAGAAGATTCTTGTCAAGCAGAGACTGGGCGTCTTCAAACTCCAGGTCAGAGATCCATGAGTCCAGCTCCTCGCGTGAAAATCCGCGTGAAGCGCATATCTCATCGGCCATAGAGCCCCACAGACCATCAACCATCGCCTGTGTCTGCAGTTTGTTCGCCTCACTGATATGGTTGCTGATGAACATCTCGCCGGCTGATTTATACTTGCCGTGACGGATCAGCTGCATCTCAACACCCAACTTGTCAAGCAGGTCCTTGAGGAAAAGTGATCTGGTGCCAAGTCCGAGGATATATGCCTCGCCGTATGTGTTCATGAGCACTTTATCTGCCACTGATGCCAGATAATATGTAAGCATCGAATGGTTGTTTGCGTATGCAATCACCGGCTTGCCCGACTCTCTGAACCTCGCCAGCGCAGCGCGGAGCTCCTCTGCCTGGGACACAGAAACAACCATGTCATCTGTCTGGAGGTAGATAAACTTGATTCGTGGGTCTGTTGCCGCTGCATCAATGCTGCGCACTGCATCGTAAAGAGAAACCGGACTGCCCATCCCGCCCTGGAGGGACTGAATTGAGAAATCCTCTGCACCACGCTCTGAAATCACAGAGTTGGCATCGATACGCAGTACCGACTGTGCTGCGACGGGCACCTTGGATGTGGCTGTCTCGAGAGAAGCACCCAACGATCCGACCAGAGATATCAGTAAGATGAAGCCCAGAACTGATGCTATCAGGCATCCGAGCAACGATCCGAACACTATTTTCCAAAAAGTTTTCATATCAGATTCTCAAAATATTACAATACATCCATGATAAGGGGCAGGCGCGTACCGTTAGAGCCCTTGATAAGGATTGTCTTCCCTTCCGGCTTGCACTTGCGGAAAAACTCCTTCAGCTGCAGCGAAGTGTCAAACACCAGATCACCCTCGGCTGCCACTGCCTTGAACTCGCTTGTGCCCACAAGATATATCTCCGACGCCACCTTTCTGGCTTTTTCCAGAATCTGGCGGTGCGCATCCTTCGAGAATTCACCCAGTTCGAGCATGTCTCCGAGAACGAGCGCCTTGTTGGGGAATGAAGTGGTGGCGAAGTTGTCAAGAGCTGCGTTCATGCTGCTGACATTTGCATTGTATGCATCCAGGATTACCAGATTGCGTCCCGTATCAATCAGCTGTGAGCGGCTGTTTGAAGGAATATATGATTCAATTGCATTCACAGCAGCATCCAGATCCACCTCGAAATAACTTGCCACAGCCAGTGCCGCTGCAACATTCGCAGCATTGTAGTTACCGATAAGCTTTGTGCTGATGCGGGTCACCTTGTCTGCATTCTCAACCTCGAGGTTCAGGTACGGATTGACGCGTGAAGTGCGCAGCACCCTCATCTGAGCATACTCCACACCATAAGGCACAAGACTCAGCCCGTCACGGCTGCGCACCATCTCTGTAAGATCCTCGCTGTCTGCGTTGTAGAAAGCCACACCGTTATGGGCGGCAAGATAATCATACATCTCGCCCTTTGTCTTCTTCACCCCTTCGAAGCTGCCGAACCCCTCGAGATGAGCCTGGCCCACATTTGTGATGAGACCGTGTGTGGGCAGAGCGATATTCACCGATGCCTCTATCTCGCCGGGATGGTTGGCGCCCATCTCAACCACTGCTATCTCTGTGTCAGGTGTGATTTCCAGCAGGGTCATAGGGACGCCTATGTGGTTGTTGCGGTTGCCGCGCGTGCATGTCACCCTGAAAGCTGCGCCCAATACTGCATTCACCATCTCTTTGGTGGTAGTCTTGCCGTTGGTACCTGTAATTCCCACCACAGGAATGTCGAACTGGCTGCGGTGATGGCACGCCAGCGCGCGGAACGCACCCAGCGCATCATCTGTAAGAATCAGCTTCTCCTGCAGCTCGGGATTGCTGTTTTCATATAGGTCGGCATTGTCAATCACGCTGTAGAAAGCACCTTTGTCGAGGGCCTGCTGCGCAAAGGCATTGGCATCGAAATTGTCGCCCTTCAATGCGAAGAACATCTCACCCCCTTTGATGACACGGGTGTCTGTCTCATATCCTTTGCAGCCTCTGTACAGCTGGTACAGCTGCTTGACGTCAAATAATTCACCTCTGAAATCCATATATCAAGTTAAATTTGTTTACATTCCTGTCGAGCCGAAACCGCCGGCTCCGCGTTCACTTTCTGAAAGGCTCTCAGCCTCCACCCACTCCACATTCTCGTGACGTGCCACCACCATCTGCGCAATCCTTTCGCCTGGATTGATCACAAAAGGCTCATTGCTGAGGTTCACCAGCAGCACACACACCTCCCCGCGGTAGTCAGCATCGATTGTACCGGGTGCATTTATCACCGTGACTCCTTTCCTGGCGGCCAGACCGCTGCGAGGTCTCACCTGCGCCTCATATCCTGCAGGCAGCTCGAGGAACAGCCCTGTCGGCACCATTGTGCGTTCCAGCGGCCCGAGAGTCACCGGTTCTTCTATATTTGCCTTGAGGTCCATTCCGGCACTGAGCGGAGTAGCATACTGGGGCGAAGGATACTTCGACTTGTTTACAATCTTGACTTTCATATATCTTCAGGAGTTACGTTTCTTGTAAAGATACCATGTCACAGGCACCACGTACGCCAGCAGAAGCAGCGTATGGATTCCGAAATCAGCCCAGAACGACATCTGAGGCAGCTTCATTGATATGAAGTAGATTACAAGTGCAATCAGAATCATCATGGCAATCCTGCGCCACTCGTAAGGAATCGGGTAATACTTGTTGCCAAGCCACAGCGAAATCGCCATCATCACAAGGTAGCTTGCTATATGCGCCCATGCCGCTGCGGTATATGAATATTTCGGCATGAACACTATGTTGATGACAAGTGTCACAAGCAGGCCCGCCAGAGTGATCCAGACAGCATAGCCGGTCTTGCCCGAAAGCTTGTACCACATGCTTATGTTGAACTGCATTCCAAGCAGCACGTACGCCATCAGCATTATCGGAGTGATTGAGAGGCCCGCACGGAAGTCACGCCCTATCAGAAGACCGATCTCGTCAAGATAGAGTGTCACAAACAGGAATCCCGCCATACAGAAAGCCACGAAATAAGTCATCACTTTCCCATACAGCTGTGTCGAGTTCTTGTCTTTCTGACGCTGGAAGAAGAAAGGCTCTGCCGCATAGCGGAACATCTGCACAAACAGCGACATGATCACAGCTATCTTCACACCTGCTTGATAAACGCCTAGATTTGCGCGCCACATCTGAGGATCCACATGCCCGATGTCAAAGAAACGCATCAGGATACGGTCCATGAAATCGTTCATCACGCCCGGCAGACCCGCCACCATCAATGGCAGCGAATACAGCAGCAGCGCTTTCCACAGCCTGCCGTCAAACTCAAAGCCAACCTTGAGCAGATCGGGCAGCAGCATCAGGAAACATACTATGCAGCTTACAAATATTGCGAAGATGGCGTATGTGAAGTCGGGCGTCGCGCTTACGAAACTGGTTATGAACGAGCCGTCGTGCCCCGCCAGATATTTCGGCAAGCAAAGATAAAGCAGCAGATTCACGCCAAGTTCAGTAAAAATCTTGAGAGTGCGGACCACTGCAAACTTAAGTGCCTTGTGCTGGAATCTGAGCCTTGCGAAGAGAATCGCCGTAAGTGTGTCGAATGTAAGTATCGCACCCACGTAGATTATGACTTTCCCGAACCCGTCATATCCCATCACAGCCGCCAGCCTCCCCGAGAAGACAGCCAGGACAGCGAAGAACGCCAGGCACACCAGAGACACTATGGCCAGCGCATTGGAGAACACCTTCTCGGGATTGCCCTCCTCCTTCTGCGCAAACTTGAAGCATCCTGTCTCAAGCCCCAGTGCGAGAGCCACCTGCAGCACTGCGATGTACGACAGGAACTCGGTCACCACGCCATAGTCGGATTCGACCAGGACTCGGGTGTATAGAGGTACCAGCAAGAAGTTTACGACACGGGCCAGAATAGAGCTGAGACCGTATATCGCAGTTTCGCCTGCCAGCTGTCTGAGTGGATTTGCCATAGTTGTCCAATGTAAATGTCAACCCGCAAATTTATGATATTTTATCGGCAAAAAAAAGCGCAGCCACCATAAATGACTGCGCCCCTTCAAGAGTAATATTTTTGAAAAACTAGAATTTCACCTTGTATGTCAGAAGAAGTTCTCTGTTGTATTCGTGAACGTTCGCCCCTTTGACTGACACAACATCATAATCTGCATAAGGCTTGTGGTAATAAGTCTTGCCGAGATTGGTTCTGAACGCAAGGTCAATGCCTGCTGTCTCGCTTATCTTCTTACCGATACCGAAAGAGAGGAACTGATACTCAGGTTCGCTGAACATGTATGAGTTATAGCCTGCACGGAGAGCAAGACCCGAATTTACATTGAACTCTGCGCCCAGTCTTACGATGTCGCAGGGATTGAAAGTCTTGAGCACTGCATTGTCGCCGGCGAAACCACCTTCATATCCATATTCATCTCTGATTTTTGTCCTTGCGTAATCAACATGCTCGTAATCGAGGCTGATGAGTCCGCGGTTGCCGAGAACGAAGGCCGCGCCGAGGGTGTATCTTGCAGGAGCCTTCACCTGATATGAGTAAGGTTCACCGGGATAAGCGGTGATGGGGCCCTTGGACTCATATCCGAACTCGTTGGGAACGAAAGTGGAGGTCATTGTCTCATCCCAATAGTCGCTGAGGGTATAAAGGGTTGATGTAGTGTATGTCGCACCAAATCTCACTGCAGGGAAGGGAGCCCAGATCAAACCGAGCTGGAGGTTGATGCCAGATCCTGTAGTCTGCTGGTAGTAGTTGTAATTCATTGCAGAAAAACCGGTCTGATAATACTCGAGCTTGTCAGCCTCTTCAGCGTATGTACGGTCTTCCATGTAATTGACCGTATAGATATTCATGTTTGCACCGAGATACAGCTGATCTGAGAAGTTCATACCGAAGTTCATCTGGATGTCGTATATAGAGCCTGTGGTCTTTCTGTCAAAGCTTTTCCAGAGGTCACCGCCAACTCCGATAGAGCCGTCGTCATAAACATTCTCTGTAGCTCCGATATATGTGTCGTCTGCATCGAATGTATCAAACAGATATGTATCCCATGCAAGGAGTGTCTGCCAGGGAAGGTTACCGGAATCATATCCGTCCTCTGCATCAACTGTTGCTGAAGGAACACCTGTCAGTCCGCAGGCAATATTGCCGAGAAGGCTGCTGGTACCGTCCTGTCCCATGTATGAGATGTGAGAGTTGAAGTTGTTCACTTTGTTCACACCGAAACCGACCGAGCAGCTTACAAGTTTGTTGCTTCTGCCGGTAGGCATTGCGAACACAACAGCCACATTGGGAACGCTGAATTTTGTGCCACGGCGTTCGATGTCTGATGCATTCCAATAATCGCAGCTGCTGACGGTGGAGTTCCATGTGAGAGCGGGAGTGACTGCAAACTCACAGCTGTTGTAGAGAGCTGTTGATGCAGGGTTGATTCCCATTGCGCCGAGATCACCGCCAAGCGCCGTGAATGCATTTCCCATGGCCACCGTTCTTGCAGTTCCTACGGGGAACTGCTGAGAATAGCGGAACGCATCCTCGAATCCCTGAGCCTTTGCACCGACTGCAACGGCTGCCATCAATAATATAGTGAGTGCTTTTTTCATTTCTGTCAAGTTTTACTGTTGATAATGTGGTTTGAAGGTCTGCTGTCAGCCCCTTATATGCGGGGCCTGTATATTACCTTCTTCCACCGCCGGTTGAACCGCCGCCTGAGTGGCCACCGCCTGAATATCCGCCGCCACCTGAGTATCCTCCGCCAGAGTATCCGCCTCCGCGTGAGCTGCTGCTGCCTGAGTATGAAGATCCCGAGCTGCGGCTGCTTGAGCCTGAATATGATGAGCCGGAGCTTGAACGGCTTACTGAAGACGAGCTGCTTGAACGGCTTGACGAGCTAGTTGAGCTGCTGCGGGTGGTTGTACCTGAAGTGCTGCGGGTGGTTGTACCTGAAGTACTGCGGGTGGTTGTACCTGAAGTGCGGCTGTATGAGCCGGAGCTGCGTGAGGTTGAAGTCGAACCTGAGACAGTGCCTGAAGAGGGAGTTCCTCTGCGGGTGCTGGTGGTTGAAGTTGCTGTGCCTGCACTGCGGCTGGTGGTTGAGGTGCTGCGTGACACTGTACCTGTTGAAGTACGGCTGCTGCCTGACACAGACGAAGGTGTGCTGGTGGTGGCTGCTGCACGACGGCTTGACGATGTTGACACAGTCGAAGGTGTGCTTGCTGCTGTGCCGGTGGCACGGCGGCCTGAAGTTGTGCCTGAAACTGCTGTTCCTGCAACCACTCCTGAAGCTGAGCCGGAAGTGCGGCGGCCGTTGATGGTGCCGGTGGCAGCCTTGCTTGTTGAAGAGACTGTGCTGAGAGCAGATGCCCTGCGGCCTGAAGCTACGCTTGATGATGTTGCCACCATGCTGCTTGTTGAAGCTCTGCGGCCCACTGCAGATGAGATGGCTGCTGTGCTCAGGCTTGTGCCGGAATAATTGCTGTTGACATTGCGGCGGCCGTATGCCGCACCGCCGTTGCCGCGGCTGCTGTAGCCCCATGCGAACGAGCTGTGAGGATGGTGATATCCATAGTGTCCGTGATGATACCATCCGCCGTAGTAATGGCCGTAGTGAGGTCCCCACGCGTATGCATACCAGCAAGGTGAGTACCAGGGATCGTACCATGCCCAACCACCGTACCAGAAGGGATCTCTCCAGCCCCATCCATACCATGAGTCATACCACCAGGTATTGTACCATGCGTATGAATAGTGCCAGGGTGAATACCAGCTGTAGTAGTAGCTGGGTCCCCACCAGGGATTGTACCAGGGATTGGCCCATCCGTAATAGTCGACATATACTGTATAATGTTCAGGCTCATTGAACTTTGTGAGTCTTTCAGCATATGTTTCACCATCGTTCAGTACGTATATGTCGCCGGAATATACCTCCTGACCTTCCGCATCATTCACAACGGTGACCTTACCGACTCTGTCGGGTCTGTAGTAGATACCGTCGCTATAAATAGACGACGAGTAGTAGCTGGTGGTGCCGCAGGATGTCAGCGCGAGAGCTGCAGCGGAAACCATGAATGCTAAAATAAAAAGTCTGTTTTTCATAATATTACCTCCTGTGATAAAAATTATTTGTATTTTTGCCACGAATGCGAAAGCAAAGATAAACAAAATATATACCAAAATGGCAAAAGAAATTACAAGCAGACAGGAGAACTACTCTCAGTGGTACAATGATATCGTTATCAAGGCAGGTCTGGCCGAGAGTTCGGCGGTCCGCGGCTGTATGGTCATCAAGCCTTACGGCTATGCGATCTGGGAGAAAATGCACGACGCACTTGACAAGATGTTCAAGGAGACAGGGCATCAGAACGCATACTTCCCTCTTTTCATCCCCAAATCATTCCTCAGCCGCGAGGCAGAGCATGTGGAGGGTTTTGCAAAGGAGTGTGCCGTGGTGACCCACCATCGTCTCAAAGTGAGCGATGACGGCAAGGGTGTGGTGGTCGACCCTGATGCAAAGCTTGAAGAAGAGCTGGTGGTGCGTCCCACTTCAGAGACAATCATCTGGAACACCTATAAAAATTGGATCACTTCATACCGCGACCTCCCCATCCTGGTTAACCAGTGGGCGAATGTCGTGAGATGGGAGATGCGCACACGTCTCTTCCTCCGCACCGCAGAGTTCCTCTGGCAGGAGGGACACACTGCACATGCCACTGCAGCCGAGGCGATTGAAGAGACCGAAAAAATGGTGAACGTATACGCAAAGTTCGCACGTGAATATATGTCACTTCCCGTTGTTGTCGGGCACAAGAGCGACAGCGAGCGTTTCGCAGGTGCAGTGGACACACTCTGCATCGAGGCCATGATGCAGGACGGCAAGGCGCTGCAGGCCGGCACCTCACACTTCCTGGGCCAGAACTTCGCAAAGGCTTTCGACGTTCAGTATGCAAACCAGAACGGTGACCTCGAATATGTATGGGCAACATCATGGGGCGTGTCAACACGTCTGATGGGTGCGCTTATCATGGCACACAGTGACGACAACGGCCTGGTGCTTCCTCCGAAGCTCGCTCCCATCCATGTTGTGATGGTTCCCATCTTCAAGACTCCTGAAGAGCATCAGGCTCTTATAGAAAAGATGGAACAGATAAGGAAAGAGTGCGAAGAGCTGGGCATGACAGTGAAGATTGACGACCGCGACAACCTCCGTCCCGGCTTCAAATTTGCAGAATGGGAGCTCAAGGGCGTTCCCGTACGCATAGCGATGGGTCCCCGCGACCTCGCAGGAGGCGTTGCAGAAGTTGCCCGCCGCGACACTCTCACAAAAGAGAGCCTTCCTCAGGAGGGTCTCGCACAGAACCTCAAGAAGCTTCTTGATGAAATCCAGGAGAGCATCTACAGGAAATCTCTTGATTTCAGAACAGAGCACACCATCAAGGTTGACACTTGGGATGAGTTCAAGGAGAAGATCGAGCAGGGATACTTCCTTCTCTGCCACTGGGACGGCACAGCCGAGACAGAAGCGAAGATCCAGGAAGAGACCAAGGCCACTATCCGCTGCATCCCCATCGACAGCTTCGTCTGCGAAGAAGAGGGCAAGTGCGTGTACACAGGCAAGCCTTCATCACGCCGCGTGATTTTTGCAAAAGCATATTAATATTGAAGATATTCTGACAGTTATGAGAAAGGGTTTAGCGATTATTATCTGTTTGTTTGGTTTTGTAGGCATGGCTTCTGCTCAGGAGACCGCCAAACCCAACTATTGGAAGAAGTGGATGGACACATCCCTTTCATTCAACCAGACATCACTCACCGACTGGGCTGCCGGTGGTAACAGTTCCGCCACTTTCGGCACCACACTTGATGCCAACGCCAATTATGCCAAGGAACGAATCACGTTCAACAACCGTCTGCGCGCAGCATACGGCTTCACCCAGACATTCGGCGAGGGGTTCCGCAAGAGTGCCGACTACATCATGATGGACGACCTGCTGGGATACCAGCTTGTAGGAAAGTACAGTGCCACTCTCAACTATCACATGGACACACAGATGACCCCCGGTTATCAGTCGATTTATGGTGAAGGTGACATCGTTTCACGTTTCTTCTCACCGGCAAAGATGACATTGGGTGCCGGAGCCACATTCACTCACAAGGGTCTTGAAGTCACCTTCACTCCTCTCACCGGACAGGTGAGGTTCGTGAAGGACCCCACCCTGCGTCCCCGCTACGGTAACGCGGAAGATGAGTTCGCCCACTGGGAGTTAGGTGCCAGACTTGCACTGAAGGCTGGTGCATCAGTCCAAGGACTCACTATCAACACCACCTTCTCTGCTTTCTCCAACTATCTGAGCAAGCCTCTGAACATGCCTGTTGACTGGACCCTCGCAATCAGCGCACCTCTCACAAAATTCCTTTCGTTCACTCTTAACTGCCGCGCCATCTACGATGACAACATCCGTTTCAAACCCCACCAGAATCCTGACGGGTCGAACGTATGTGATGAGGCTGGAAACACATTGCTCTTCCCTGCCCTGCAGTTCCAGGAGATTGCAGGTCTCACATTCTCTTATAAATTCCAATAGTGCAGTATGAGTTTGACAGGCAGCTTGAGAAAATGCTGGCAAAGGATGCCGGCAAGCTGCTTGTTGCGGTAAGCGGCGGCATCGACTCGATGACGCTGCTTTATCTTTGCTCCCACAGCAGCCTGGACCTGCAGATCAACGTGGCGCACATGAACTTTTCGTTGCGCGAAGGTGACTGCGACCTTGACCAGGGACTTGTGCGGAAGACCGCCGAGAGCCTTGGAGTGAAGTTCTTCACAAAGAAGGTGGACACACTTGCTTACGCCGCCGACAAAGGCATCTCTATGGAGATGGCGGCACGCGAGCTGCGCTACGGATGGTTCCGTGAGCTGATGGAACAGAACAGCATTGAATACCTGGTGGTGGGACACAACCTCAACGACAGGGCGGAGACAATGATGCTGAACATGCTGCGCGGCACAGGCATCACCGGCATGCACGGGATGCTGGCCGTATCTGGCACCACCTTACGGCCGCTGCTCGGCTTCAGCAGAGAGCAGATCGCAAAGTTTGCCGCAAACCACGGCATAGAATACCGTGAAGACCGCACAAACAGCGACACAGCATTTGTGCGCAACAAGATACGCCACGAAGTATTTCCACGGCTGGCAGAGATAAACCCCTCATTCTTGAAGACTTTTGAGGCTGAAATGGACAGGTTCGCCCAGATTGGCGGCATCCTGGACGGAGTGTGGCCTTCAAAAGAGGCTGAGCTGTGCAGCACCACCGACGGCATTGTAACCATAGATGCTGAAAGACTGGCTGCGGAGCCTGAAAAAGAATACTGGATGTACAGGATTCTTTCACCATACGGATTCACCTCCACACAGATTGCCGACGCAGCTGCGGCAATTGGCGCACAGAGCGGTAAATCATTTGATGTGCCTGGATACAGGCTGCTGAAGAGCGGCGGGCAGTTCAAGATATATCCACTTTCAGAGAAAGAGTTCGTCGGAAGGATAGAAACAGAGACATTCACCCCGGGGGCGGACTTCAACCCGAAAGTGCACGCGAGCAATGTGCTCTATGCCGACGCCGACACGCTCACTCAGCCGCTTTATGTAAGGCAGTGGAAACCGGCAGACCGTTTCTGGCCCCTCGGGGCACCTGGGAGGCAGCTCGTAAGTGATTTCTTCTCCGACCACAAGTTTGATCTGGAGCAGAAAAAGAAAGCCGGCATCATCTGCTGGAAGGATGGTGAAGGCGAGCATATCGCAGGTATTGCCGCCTGCCGTATCGACAACCGCCACAAAGTGACGGAATCCACAAAAAGAGTGGTCGCAATAAAGTTCATAGGCTGATATTTTTTATATCTTTGTATCTATGCCTGAACAGAATCTCAAGACAAAGGCCGCCAAAGGTTTTTTCTGGGGCGGTATGAGCAGCGGCCTCCAGCAGGTCATCTGTGCTGTGGTGGGATGCTTCCTGCTGCAGAGGCTTACAGGTGACGATTATGGTCTTGTGGGTATGCTGGCCATTTTCACAGGCATTGCAAACACCATTCAGGAGGGTGGGTTCAAGGCCGCCCTTATCAACCGCAAAGAATTTTCGGCACGCGACCACAATGCAGTGTTCTGGTTTACAGTGATGGTGAGTGCAATACTCTATATCCTACTGTTCTGCCTTGCGGGGCCCATCTCACGTTTCTACGGCGAACCGCAGCTAGTGAAACTCTCCAGAATCCTGTTTCTCTCCTTCTTCTTCAACAGCCTCTCCATCTCTTCGAATGCAGTGCTCACGCGCCGCTTCCTGATCAGGCAGAAATCAATGATGGAGCTGATAAGCGTGGCTGCCGGAGGAGTGGCTGCGATACTGTTCCTGATTCAGGGATACGGATACTGGGCTCTGGTGGCGAACATACTGGTGAAGTCTGTGGTGGATACGCTGCTCAAGCTCACTCTTACCCCTTGGAAGCCCGACTTCAACATCTCGTTCGCCCCGATAAAGGAGATGTTCCGGTTTGGATTCGGACTTATGCTGGCATCAATCGCATCGCAGCTTCAGAGCAACATATTCTCTGTTGTAGTGGGGAAATACCATTTAAAATCAGAAGTAGGATACTACTATCAAGGCACAAAGTGGGCGGCGATGGCAAACCAGGTCTTCAACGGAATGGTGAGCAGCGTGTCACAGCCTCTGCTCAACAGTGCTGCCGGAGACCGCGAGTATCAGGTGGCCATTTTCCGCAGAATCTGCCGTATGATGGCATTCCTGGCCTGCCCTGCGATGCTGGGGCTGGCATTCATAGCACCTGAGTTCTTCACCATCCTGAACCCCGAGTTCATGCCGGCCGTGGCAATTCTGCAGATATACTGCCTCTATCAGCTGGCTGCCTGCATACAGGGTGTCTGCGGCCAGGCGGCAATTGCAGGAGGCAGGTCTGACATCTATCTGACATTCACTGTCATCAACGCGGTGCTTCAGATTGCGGCGGCATTTCTGACGCACAGCTACGGAATAAACGTAATGGCGGCCAGCATCACCGGTGTGGCATTTCTGGCTGTGATAATATGGTACTTCATGCTCAAGCCGGTGCTTGATATAAAGCTGACATACCTGTTGAAGGATTTCGTGCCGTATTTTGTATTATCTTTGCTGGTGATGGTGGCAACCCACTTCATTGTATCGCCCATCCATAACACCCTCCTCCTTATGCTGGCCAAGATTGCAGTGGCTGCAGTCATTTATATTCTGGTGATGAAGGTGGCTGACGCACAGATGTACAAGGATGCAGTGAAATTTCTGAAAGAACGGAAACTGGACTAAAAACATAATGATATGAAACGCATATTGATCTCAACCCTGATTCTCTGCACGGTGCTTACCGGATGTGACCGCATACGCGGGATATTCAACAAGAAAGCGCCGAAGACAGAGGACACAACAATTGTAGAACCCGGGACCGTGCCTGCACCGCAGCCGTCCGAAACACCCTCATCAATGGACTCACTTGCAAATGAAGCAGCTCTGCCTATCGCAGAAGAGCCTGTGCTGAACATTCTCACCAGCATGGGAAACATCAAGATCAAACTCTACAAAGAAACTCCGCTCCACCGCGACAACTTCGTGAAGCTTGCGCGCAAGGGTTATTACGACGGACTTCTGTTCCACCGCGTAATCCCCGGATTCATGATTCAGACGGGCGACCCCTTCACACGTGACACCACAAAAGTTAATCTCTATGGCTCGGGCGGCCCCAGCTACACCATTCCCGCAGAGATTGTGGACTCTCTCAAGCATAAGAAAGGTGCCATTGCAGCAGCCCGCCGCGGCGACAGCGTGAACCCCGAGCGCGCTTCTTCAGGCAGCCAGTTCTATATCGTTCAAGATGCTGAAGGATGCAGCCATCTCAACGGCCAGTACACGGTGTTCGGAGAGGTTGTCGAAGGTCTGAACGTTGTGGACAATATCGCAGACGTAGAGACTAACGTACGCGATCTTCCCCTCTACCCCATCTCTATCATCTCTATTAAAGAGGTGAAATAATCTTTGCCTTACGGCAATAAAAAATCCTGCGGTCTGTATTGAACCGCAGGATTTTTTATTGTGCAGGAGGCAGACTACTCTGTCTTGCCGGCAAGGCGCTTGTATGAAGCAAGACGCCATTTTGCAAACTCCTCTGTCTTGCCGAAGAGCTCTGCGGCCTCATTGGGGAACGTCTTGAGCAGTGATGCATAACGAACCTCGCCCTTGAGGAAATCCTGGAACAGACTCCAGTCAGGCTCTTTGCTGTCGAGAGTGAAAGGATTCTGACCGGCAGCCTCGAGATCGGGATTGAAACGGTAGAGATGCCAGTATCCGCATTCCACTGCTTTCTTCTCCTCTGCCTGAGAATGGCCCATACCTGCCTTGAGACCGTGGTTGATACAAGGAGCGTATGCAATGATGAGAGAAGGACCGTCGTATGCCTCTGCCTCACGCATCGCCTTGATGAGCTGAGCCTGGTTTGCACCCATGGCAACCTGTGCCACATATACATAACCGTAACTCATGGCCATCATACCAAGGTCTTTCTTGCGTACCTTCTTGCCTGAAGTTGCGAATTTGGCAACTGCACCTGCAGGTGTTGACTTTGAGGACTGTCCGCCTGTATTCGAGTAAACCTCTGTATCAAGCAGGAGCACATTCACATTGGCACCGCTTGCAAGGACATGGTCGAGTCCGCCGTATCCGATATCATATCCCCAGCCGTCGCCGCCGATAATCCACTGGCTGCGTACAGGGATGAATTTCTGAAGCCCGAGAAGAGCCTTGCAGGTGTCGCATCCGCATTTCTCCATCATAGGAACAAGCTTCTCATATACTTCGTATGTGATGACGCGGTCTTTGCGGTTGTCGAGCCACTTGTTGAAGAGCTCTTTCATCTCGTCTGAGCAGCACTCGCACTCGAGGCCCTGCTTCATAAGGTCAGCCACCTGGTCGCGGATAACCTCAGAACCGAGTTTCATACCGAAGCCGAACTCTGCATTGTCTTCAAACAGAGAGTTGCACCATGCAGGACCGTAACCCTTCGCATTCGTGCAGTAAGGGGATGCAGGGAACGAAGCGCCGTAGATTGATGAGCAGCCAGTAGCATTGGCAATCATCATATTCTCTCCGAAGAGCTGGGTGATGAGCTTGACGTAGGGAGTCTCACCGCAACCTGCGCATGCACCGCTGAACTCGAACAGAGGCTGAGCGAACTGGGAGTTCTTGACGTTTGCATCCTTGGGTGCAAGATTTTCTTTGTAGCCCACCTTTGAGTGGAGGTAGTTGTAGTTTGCCTGCTCGTCAGCCTGTGACTCTGCAGAAACCATTGCAAGAGCCTTGCTGCCCTTGAAACCGGGACATACGTCAACGCAGTTGCCGCAACCTGTACAGTCAGCGACAGAAACCTGCATTGTGAACTTATAATCCTTGAGGGTTGCCTTACCCTGGGCCATCTTGATGCCTTCGGGTGCCTTGGCAGCCTCTTCTTCTGTCATAAGGAAAGGACGGATGGCTGCGTGAGGGCAGACATACGAGCACTGGTTGCACTGGATACAGTTGTCACCGTTCCATTCAGGAACTGTGACTGCCACACCACGTTTCTCGTATGCAGCAGTGCCGGAAGGGATTGAACCGTCAACATAATCAGCATTTGCAAATACTGATACGGGCAGTGTGTCACCTTCCTGTGCATTCACAACATCAGCCACGTTGCGGATCCACTCGGGAGCCATGCGATGGAAACCGGGATTGACAAACTTGCCGGTTGCGCTCTTCCACTCTTCGGGAACAGCAACCTCTGTGTACTCACCGCCGCGGTCTACAGCCGCATAGTTCATAGCCACTACATCAGCACCTTTCTTGCCGTAAGACTTGTCGATTGCCTTCTTCATGTATGCCACTGCATCCTCGTAAGGGATGATGCCTGTGATCTTGAAGAATGCAGACTGGAGGATGGTGTTGGTGCGGCCGCCCAGACCGATTTCTGAAGCAATCTTGGTGGCATTGATGATATAGAGCTTGACATCGTTGGCTGCAATCTCTTTCTTTACGAAATCAGGGATACGGTTGAGAGTTTCCTCTTCGTCCCAGATGCTGTTGAGAAGGAGTGTTCCGCCACGCTTGATACCCTTGAGGACATCATATTTGGTGAGATATGAAGGGACATGGCATGCCACGAAGTCGGGGGTGCGCACCAGATAGGGAGCACGGATAGGCTGGTCACCGAAACGGAGGTGAGAGCAGGTGAATCCGCCTGACTTCTTGCTGTCGTAGTCGAAATATGCCTGGCAGTACTTGGGAGTGTGGTCACCGATGATTTTGATGGTGTTCTTGTTCGCACCCACTGTACCGTCTGAACCAAGGCCGAAGAACTTGCACTCGTATGTGCCTTTCTTGGCAAGTGATATCTCTTTCTTCACCGGCAGTGACTTGTATGTAACATCGTCAACGATCCCGATTGTGAAGTCGTTCTTTGGTTCTTTCTGTGCAAGGTTGTCATAAACAGCGATTATCTGTGCGGGAGTGGTGTCTTTGATGGACAGACCATAGCGGCCGCCGACCACTGTTATGCCGCTTGTGCCGTAGAGGGCGCTGCGGACATCCTCTGCAAGAGGTTCGCAAAGAGAACCGCACTCTTTGGTACGGTCAAGGACAGCGATGCGCTTGACATTCTTGGGAAGAGCTCTCTGGAAATATTTGAGAGAGAAAGGACGATAGAGATGAACGCTCACAAGACCGAGCTTGCGGCCTTCTTTCTCTGCGAGATAGTCGATTGTCTCCTTGATTGTGTCGCATACAGAACCCATCGCAACGATTACGTCCTCAGCAGCAGGATCACCGTAATAATCAAACGGCAGATAGTGGCGACCTGTAATTTCTGCTATCTCACCCATGTAGCGGGCAACGATATCGGGAACTGCGTCGTAGTATTGGTTGGATGCTTCACGTGCCTGGAAATAAACGTCGCCGTTCTGTGCTGTACCGCGGGTGACGGGCTTGACAGGATTCATGGCGCGCTCGCGGAAACGTGCGAGTGCCTTGTCGCTCAGGAGGGGACGTACATCGTCGGCCTCGAGAAGTTCTATCTTCTGGATTTCGTGAGATGTGCGGAATCCGTCAAAGAAATGCACGAAAGGAAGACTTGCCTTGATTGCCGCAAGGTGAGCGACGATACCGAGGTCGAGCGCTTCCTGGACATTGTTTGAAGCAAGCATGTTGAAACCTGTGGCGCGGACTGACATCACATCCTGCTGGTCGCCGAAGATTGAAAGAGCCTGTGTTGCAAGGGCACGGGCTGACACGTGGAACACTGCGGGAAGCATTTCACCTGCAATCTTGTACATGTTGGGAACCATCAGGAGCAACCCCTGTGAAGCTGTGAAAGTGGATGTGAGTGCACCGGCCTGAAGTGAACCGTGAACCGCACCTGCAGCACCGGCCTCACTCTGCATCTCTGTGACTTTCACCACTTTACCGAACATATTCTTTTTGCCGAAGGCTGCCCACTCATCAAAAAGTTCGGCCATTGTTGATGAAGGGGTGATAGGATAGATGGCAGCGTGCTCACTGAACATATATGCCGCATGAGCCGCTGCATAATTGCCATCACATGTGATGAATTTTTTATCTGCCATTGTATGTTTATTTAAAATTTACTTCAATTGAGGCCCTGACAAAACCTATGAGGCCAAATTAACGTGCGAATCTACAAAAAAAATTGCTACTTTTGAAAAAAATAATCAGTGTAATGAAAAGGCTTCATTTAATCATAATTCTGGCGCTTGTCTCAGCGTCATCTTTTGCACAGAGCATCACTTCACCCGCAAAGAAAGAGGAAGCGGATGAATTTGTGCTGGCACACCTCTACAAGTTTGATGAATTCACAAAAGGCAATGTATCATTTGACAGAGATGCCGATGCCAGAGACGCCGAAGGCAACCCTCTGAGCCTCCAACCGGCACAGGGCATTGTCAACATCAACCTGCTGCACCAGTGCGTGATAATGGTGGACGGCAAAGACACTATCCCCCTTCTGCTTGAGAACTATGTGCAGCGAGTGAGCGTCGGAAAGCGCCTGTTCATGAAGATCAAGGGACGCTACTATGAAGTGCTGGAATTCGGAGATGCCATACTTGCCGACTGCGAGATTCTCAAGTCATTCCAGGCCGGGAAGACAGGTGCCTACGGTGCCGTATCTGCAACGGCGGCAATAACAAACGTTGGCACAATATCCGACTTTTCAATCCACAATCTCACCCCCGACCTCAACCTGAAATACACATGGGAGCGATATCCAGTATTTATCGTAGACGACAAAGTGGCACTGCTTAACGAAAAGCAGCTCTGCAAGATGTTCAAGAAGAAAGCAGACGCCATCAAAGCCTTCTTTGCAGAGAAGGCTCCGGACATGTACAATATGGAAGCCGCGAAAGAGCTTTACCAGATCATAAAGTAAACCCTATCCTATATTGATGCACTCAACAGCGCCTGCGGGTGCTGTTTTTTTAACCAGGCCCGAGAGAACCTTTCCAGGACCTATTTCGGTGAAGACCGTGGCACCCGCATCCACCATATTGCGGACGCTCTGAGCCCAGCGGACAGGGTTTGTAAGCTGGCGCAGAAGGTTGGCCTTGATCTCGTCGGGACGAGTGTGAGGGAGTGCGTCTACATTTTGGAACACAGGGCATATCGGAGCTGCAAACGGAGTGTTTTCAATGGCGGCCGCAAGAGTTTCTGCGGCAGATGCCATCAGCGGAGAGTGGAAAGCACCGCCCACGTTCAGAGGCAGGGCACGGCGCGCACCGGCCTCAAGCGCCTTTGCGCAGGCTTCCTTGACAGCCTCCGCTTCACCGGAAATCACAAGCTGGCCGGGAGAGTTGTAATTGGCGGCCACAACCACACCAACCACCTTCGAGCAGATATCTTCAATCACGTCATCGGCAAGTGCCAGAATTGCAGCCATAGTGCCGGAAACAGCCTCACAGGCCTTCTGCATGGCATTGGCGCGGAGCGAAACCAGACGGAGAGCATCCTCGAACTCAAGGGCACCGGCAACTGCAAGAGCCGAAAACTCTCCAAGAGAATGGCCTGCCACCATCTGAGGGTCGAAATTGTCCATGCACAGGGCTGTGACTGCTGAATGAAGGAATACTGCAGGCTGCGTAACCGCTGTGGCACGCAGTTCCTCGTCAGTACCGTCGAACATCACTTTTGTAATCTCAAAACCAAGCACCTGGTTGGCGGTATCGAACAGTGCAGCCGCTTTTGCAGATGAATTGTACAGTTCCTTTCCCATTCCGGGGAACTGCGAACCCTGACCGGGGAAGACGTATGCGTTCATATCCTGTCTGATTTATTCAGTAATATGCAAAGGTAAACAAAATATTGTATCTTTGCGTCTGCTTACGCGCCCATAGTTTAATGGATAGAATTGAAGATTCCGGTTCTTTAGGTTGGGGTTCGATTCCCCATGGGCGTACTTCTTTTCAACAGACCCCCTCTATTCCGCTGTGTTTTCGGCTTCGGCCGGCCTTGACGCCTTTTCTATCTTGAGCGCCTTTTCGGCCTTGCGTGCCTCTTTCTCCGCCCTGCGGGCCTCCTTGCGCAGCTTCCGGGCAGCTTTCTTCAAGGCTTTCTTTTCAGCACGTGAGAGTTTATGTCCGTCATCGGCAGTCTGAACCACCTGGATTTCAGTGATTTCTCCGGCAGTATCGTTCTTGACAACCACTGTACGGCTGTCTGTTGCCTTATCATCAGTGTCGGCCAGAGTCTCTGCCATCTGTTCGAGAAGTTGTTTCTCCTCTTCTCTCTCCTGCTGCTTCTTCTCCTGCTCCAGCTTTCTCATATCACGGCGTGTGACAGTGTCCGCCCCGACAAACTTGTCGGGAGTCACAAGTGAATCCATAATCACCTCACCGTCCTCGGCAAAGACAGGAGCCACTCCCATCGCTGTATCAGCTGCGGCAAGCGACTCTGCCACGGCCTGTGCGTCTGCGATGGAATCCCGTCTCTGCTGCTCCAGTTCTGCGGCTATCCTGCGGTCTTCAATCTGCTTGTATATGTCAAGCATGTAATTGTCGTAATACTGGTTGGCGCGCTTGAATGTGGGAAGTTTCTCCACTGCAGCGCTCACTCTTCTCGAATTACGGAGCTTGCGCGTAGTAACCGCCGCACTGTTTGCAGGTTTTTCGGCCACTCTCCAGTTGAAACCTTTCAGACGCTGTTTCTCCAGAGGGAGGTCATACACCGGGAATGCATCACTCTTGACAGTTTCATAGTATTTGAGACGCTCTGCGTAACCATCCTTGAGTGTCACCATCATGAACTGGGCCTCTTTCGAGTTGAGCACCGTGATTACGCTGTCTTCGCGTACAAAGAACATCGCGTTCACACCACCCAGGGCATCAAATCTGCGCAAAGTGTTGTCATCGTTGAAATAGCCGAGCATATCAGTGGACTTGACCTGGTCATAGTGGACTGTGTCCTCCTCGCTCAGAATCATGGCTTCTTCGTGGACATTCGCTCTGTCAAAGCGTCCTTCACTCATCCTGAGAATCATCGAGCCGCCAGATATCTGATGAATTCCTTCATTCCAGATAACAGGGTCCTGATACAGTCTCACAAGAGTGTCAAACTGAGAGAAATACAGTGAATCGCACCGCGCCTGCAGGTCTTTGCGGAATATCCTGACGTTGCGGAATGCCTTGACAAAGCGCAGCTGAGTGGTGTCGCGCGTATCAACTTCCACCGCCAGAGAATCCTGGGCGGCGGCAAGGGAGTCCAGCGGAGCGGACAGGGAGTCGAGCTGTGCCTCGAGCGAATCGAGTGCCGGTGCAGGAGTGTCTGCCTGTTCCAGTGCGTCATCTGCAGGCTGAGGCCCGGCATCTGCGAGGGAATCGGATTCGGGGAATATGCCGAGTGCGGCAAGAGAGTCAAGTTCGGCAGCATGCGCGATGCTGTCCTGCACACGCAGTGCTTCAACCTTGGCCAGGCTGTCTTGAATCTTCTTTTCCCTGAGCTCCTTGCGCTTCATATACGCCTTGTATTCCGGAAGATTCTTTATTGCCTCCTCCTTCTCAGTTGCAGCTTTCTCCTGCGCCTTGCGGTCGGCCTCACCTATCGCGTCAAAGTTGACAAGCATCTTGTCATCTTCGCTCTGCTTGCGCATCTCGTCTGATATGTCGCAGACACGGATTGTATACATCTGCATCGTGTCGGCGCGGCAGAACAGTGAATCCACCTCATGCTGCTCATTCTCACCCACATAGATGCTTGCAGGGTCATTGAAGAGAGTTGCATAGATGTTGTTTATGGAGTCGAACTGCACCTTGGCGCCGTCTGACACAAAGAAAGTATTGTGCAGAGAATCAAGCAGCTGGACATCCTTGTACATCAGGCCGCGGTTCTCATGCTGGAAGAAGTACAGAGTGTCGCACCATCCCTCATAGTCGGGATTGTTCAGGTAAACATTGTCGTCGAAATAGACGACACCCGTGTCCTGAGCATACCATCCATAGTCACCGAACAGGTAGCCGTCATTCTTCCACATGTGGGTGGTCTTTCCGAAATAGGCCTTGCTTTCGTCGGAATTGTAGTCGAGGCTTTTTGTCTTGATGAACAGGCTGTCGGTGAACATCTCCACATTCTCCTCGAAGCGGAAGATGCCTGTCTTGGCGTCATAGGTGCCACGGTCACCCTCGATTATCTCTCCCTTGCTGGTCTTCATCGCACCTCCGAAGAAGAACTTCGCAACACTGTCTTCGGTATTGTAGTCAAGATATCTTGTACGCAGAGTGTTGCCGTCCTTGTCCTTCACCTGCACCAGTTCACCGCGGAAGCGGGCAAGGTTGTCGTCACCGTAATAAATCACATTGTCGGAAGTGAGGACAGTCTTGTCCTGCACCACCTTCACATTCTGGTAAGCTTCTATCTGATTGAAGGTAATGTTCCAGATGGCTGAATCGCAGAATACATACGCACCGTTGTGCAGAAAGGTAGCGGGCCCCTTCACCTCGCGGTATTCGCGGTTGCCGGGGCGCGTGAACACACGTGCATATTCGGCGTTGAGCAGGTTCAAAAGGCTGTCCTGCCTCTCTTTCTTCCGCTGCTGAGCCGAACTTTCGAACGGAATCAGGCAGAGAAGGAGAAGTAACGCCAGTATGTATCTGTATTTATTTGCCCCAACCTTCATTTACAAACTCGCACCCGGTGAACAACGGGTCAATATTCACGTATGTGGTTTTCTTTTTCTCTTCAACAAAGTTTTCAATGGCCTTCATCGCATTCTTCTCATTGGCCATATCGATAAGCGAGTCGAAGTCGGTCTCGTATGAAGCGACGTGTGAGGGCATAATCTCCTCAAGCTTTATGATCTTGTAGATGGTGTTGCCACGCCCCTCATTGTCAAGCGATTCGAAAGGTTCTGAGATGTCGCCCACCTTCATGTCCTTTATCATTGCATAGTCGTTGGGTTTCAGACGGTCCTTCTCGAAATGGACACTGCCCGTATATTCGTCAACCATCTGACCGCCGTTGGTCCTGGTCTTGTAATCCTGTGAATAATTCCAGGCAGCCACCTCAAATGAATACGTTGTGTCCATGATACAGTTGCGGATGCTGTCAAGACGGGCGAAAGCCTTGTTGCGGTCTTCATTAGAGTAGATGGGCTTGATAAGGATGTGGCGCGCATTGAACATATCACCCTCTTTCTTTATCATCTGAATGATATGGAAGCCGTCGGGAGTCTCGACTATCTGAGACACCTGCCCCTCCTTCAGTGACATGGCCGCATCGGTAAACTGTGGCCAGTAGATGCTCTTGGGCTGCATGCCAAGCTCACCTCCGCGGATTGCACTGCCGGGATCCTGGGAATAGAGACGCGCCAGAGAAGAGAACTTCTCACCTGCGATAACCCTTTCGCGCAGCTCGAGGAGCCTCTCCTTCACAGCCAGGGAGGCAGTCTCCTTGTCGGGATAGAGGACTATCTGGCGGAGCTTGTATTTGGTAGGGACCATCGGCATGTCCTCTTCCGGAGTCTCTTCACAGAACTGCTTGATGTCAGAGGGAGTGAGTTTGGGTATGTCGGTATAGACCTGCTGCTGCATCTGCTGGATAAGCATCTGCTCTTCATATACTTTGGTCCAGTCAAGCTTGATGCGGTGGATGGGTTTTCCGAAATACTCCTCTGTAGCCTTCTCGCCTCCGAGGGCAGACAGCACTTCGTTCATATGCCTCTCTACCTGCTCGGCCACCTGAGCCTCTGTCACCACCAGCGAGTCGAGGCGGGCCTGCGTAAGGAACAGCTTGGAAACCAGCATGTTTTCAAGCACTTTGCATCTTGCTTTCTTGTCAACCACCTCACCGTTGGCCTGCATCATCTTCACTTCTGACTCAAGGTCGGAAAGCAGAATGACATCATTGCCTATGATTGCAATTGACTTGTCTATAAGGCCGCCGTCATATACCTGGGCGCGCCCGGCGAATGACGATGCCAGGGCCACAAACAGGCAGGACATAAGCGTGATCAGTCTCTTATTCATCTATTTTGTAAATTTTAAGCTTGTTATTGTCGAGCGCGTCCTTAAGCAAGTCCTGTTCCATTCTTGACAGGATTTCCTGTTTCCTCATGCTTATGACTGCGTCTTTTATTGTCGCTTTACAATATTCGTAAGGGGCGGTACGGCCGGCGGCGCACCTGTCTGTAATGAAGATGAAGTAATCTGTATCCTCACTGCTTTTTATGTAGCTGTCGCCGTTTGCGAATATTGTCTCACACGATACCGCATCAAGGCCCGGCACCAGCTTCGCCACTGCCGGAACAGACACCCACTCCATCCCGAAATCTTCATAGCTCTGCGCATACGAGACACACATCTCCTTGAGTCTGTCCACATCTTCCTCATCCCTTGCGGTAAAGCTTTTCTTGACTTTGTCGTAGTTGGGCGATTTCTTCGAAAGCGCTATAACACGGCCTTTCACTACGGAAAACGGGTATTTGAAACTCTGCGGATGCTCTTCATAATAACTGGCAGACTCTTCGTCAGAGACCACCGTGTCGATGCGCGACTCAGCAAAGCTCTTCTCAAAGCGGTAGGCAAGCAGGTTGCTGCGGTAGTCCTCAACCTCTTTTGTAATATCTTTCTCACCTTTCGAAAGCATCTCCTCTGCCTTCATCAGTTTCAGGTGAGCGAGAGCCCACGTGTTGATGTACTGCTGCACCATGTATGCGCTGTCTTCCGGAGAGACGCCTTCAGGCAGCAGCTGACGGATGTCCTTTTCGTAAAGGATATCGCCTCCCACCTTCGCTATCCTGCCGTTCCCGGATGTAAACTGACTGCAGGAGCCCAGCAGGACACCTGATGCCAGGAGGCATACGACAAACGGTATGACAGCGCGCTGCTTCACCACGGAGACTAGCGTGAGTAGTTGGGAGCCTCTCTTGTGATGGAAACATCGTGAGGATGGCTCTCTGCCATACCTGACGCTGTAATCTTCACAAACTTGGCGTTGTGGAGAGCTTCGATATTTGGAGCGCCCACATAGCCCATACCTGCCTTCAGGCCGCCCACCAGCTGATAGACAACCTCTGACAGAGTGCCCTTGTAAGGCACCTGTGCAACGATTCCTTCAGGAACGAGTTTCTTGATATCCTCTTCCATATCCTGGAAGTAGCGGTCTTTCGAGCCTTTCTGCATGGCCTCGAGAGAACCCATGCCGCGGTATGACTTGAACTTACGTCCGTTGAGGATGATGGCCTCACCGGGAGCCTCCTCTACACCGGCGAAGAGAGAACCCGCCATGATTGTTGAAGCGCCTGCAGCGAGAGCCTTGGTGATGTCACCGGAATAGCGGATACCGCCGTCGGCGATGGCGGGAATGCCTGTGCCCTTGAGAGCCTCAGCCACGTTCATCACTGCTGTCAGCTGGGGGACTCCGATACCTGCAATGATGCGGGTGGTGCAGATTGAACCGGGACCGATACCCACCTTGACTGCGTCCACGCCACACTCCTTGAGTGCAAGTGCTGCCTCTGCTGTAGCGATGTTGCCTGCAACTATCTGCATGTGAGGGAATGCCTCGCGGATTTTCTTGATGGTGTTGAGCACAAATACTGAATGGCCGTGAGCTGTGTCCAGAACTATTGCGTCTGTGTCAACGGCTGCCAGCTGCTCCACATTCGAGATGCTGTTTGAGTTGATGCCCACAGCGGCTGCAACAAGCAGGCGGCCCTTGCCGTCCTTGCTGGCCTTGGGGTTGTTCTTGATCTTTGAGATGTCTTTGTAGGTGATAAGGCCCACGAGCTTGCCTTCCTTGTCTATCACGGGAAGCTTTTCGACCTTGTATTTCTTGATTACTTCAGTTGCTGCGGGAAGGTCTGTGTCAGAGCCGACAGTGACAAGGTTCTCCCTTGTCATCACCTCCGCTATCGGACGGCGCAGGTTATCCTGGAACCTGAGGTCACGGTTAGTGACAATGCCCACGAGCTTGCCCACATTATCGATTACGGGGATGCCGCCGATATGGTTGGCAGCCATAAGCTTGAGCGCATCGCCCACTGTCTGGTCGCCCTTGATGGTGACAGGATCGTAAATCATACCGTTCTCAGCCCTCTTCACCTTGCGTACCTGATTGACCTGCTGGTCGATAGTCATATTCTTGTGAATCACACCGATACCGCCGGCGCGTGCAATTGCAATCGCCATGTCGTATTCTGTCACAGTATCCATGGCAGCTGAAACAATGGGGACGCTGAGAGGTATCTCTCTTGTGAAATTAGAAGCAACGTCAACATCCCTGGGGATGATTTCACTGCGTGCAGGTATCAAAAGGACATCGTCAAAAGTGAGGCCTTCCATTACAATCTTGTCTGACATATTCATAATCAAGAAATTTAAAAATTTTGCAAATTTACTAATTTTTCTCTTTATATAAGCGTCCCTGGAAGGTTTTTCTTTCTTCAAGACGTTTTTCCAGCATACGGATGAGCTCGACATTGCGCACAAGCCCCCAGGGAGTGTTGTTGACAAACCTGGGAGGCACCTCACCGGCAAACCTTTCTATCACAAGGTCAGGACGCAGAAGCTCCAGGTAATCAACAAAAAAATCAATGTATTCATCCAGTTCAAATGTCTTGAACCGTTCGGGATGACCGGCGAATTCACGCTCCATCTTCGTGCCTTTGATTATCTGGAGCTGATGGAACTTCACACTGTCAACCTTCAGCGAATTGACCTTCTCCGCGCTCTGCAGCATCATCTCCCTGCTCTCTCCGGGCAGACCGAAGATGAAATGGGCGCCCTGCAGCAGCCCACGCTCCGCCGTCAGCTCTGTTGCGCGCACGGCATCCTCCCAGGTATGGCCGCGGTTTATATGCTCCAGAGTTGGGTTGAAGCACGACTCTATGCCATATTCCACTATCACAATGTGGTCCTTTGCAAGTTCTGCCAGATAATCCAGCTTCTCCTCATCCACACAATCCGGACGGGTGCCTATCACAATTCCGCGCACCAGAGGGTGCGAAAGTGCCTGGAAATAGCGCTCCTTCAGCACCTCCAGAGGAGCGTAAGTATTTGTATATGCCTGAAAGTAAGCAAGATACTCACTTGTCTTGCGATAGCGGCCCCGATGAAACTCTATCCCCTCCTCCAGCTGCTGGAGAATCGGTTTGTCGGGAGTGCTGTAATTGGGATGGAACGCGTTGTTGTCGCAGAAAGTGCAGCCGCCGCGGCTCAGAGTGCCGTCACGGTTGGGGCAGGTGAATCCTGCATCGACCACCAGCTTCTGAAGCCTCGTGCCGTACCTTTCCTTGAAGAAGTCAACCTGTGAATTGTATCTTTGCATGGACAAAAATAGGGATTAATTCCTTACCTTAGCACAAAAATCAGAGAATGAGACACAGATTGTTTTCGGCGATAGCCCTCTGCACCGCACTTCTGTGCGCCTGCAGCCCCAGGAATTACATACCGGCAGAGCCTCTCGAGCTGCCCGCAGGGAAAGAGTTCGGTGTGTGCGCCATTTCAGTGATGAACCTGCGTGAAGAGCCCGATTTCGCCGGAGAGGCCGCCACCCAGGTGCTTATGGGCACATTGGTGCGGGTGATGGACCGTCACGGCAGCTGGGTGCAGGTGGAGACTCCAGACGGCTACCGCGCCTGGGTCACGTCCGGCTCCATCCAGTGCCTTACTCCTGACCTGGTCTATGACTACAAGGCCGCGCCGAAGATCATCATAACATCCAGATACGCCACAATGGTGACAGGCCGGCTGGGGCACAACCGCGTGGTCTGCGACCTTGTCAAGGGATGCATGCTTGAGGTGGTCGGCAGAAAAGAAGGAAGATATCTCTGCAGCACCCCTGACGGACGCACTGGAATGGTGCGCAAGTGCGATGCACGCCCCTTCGACAAGTACATAGCCGCCCAGCGGCACACCCCCGACGACATAGTGAACACCGCGAAGACATATATGGGCATCCCCTACATGTGGGGCGGCACTTCCATCAAGGCAGTAGACTGCAGCGGTCTCACCCAGAGCGTCTACCGCGACTGCGGCATCATCATCCCGCGAAACGCCTCCGCCCAGGCGCAGAGTGGAATGGAAGTGAGCCTTGACAACAACGGGAAACACTTGAAAAAAGGCGACCTGCTGTTTTTCGGGCGGCAGCGTGCCAATGGTACAACAGGGGTTTACCATGTGGCTCTCTACATCGGCAACGGCGAATTCATCCACAGCGCCGGCGGCCGCGTGAAGGTCAATTCCTTCCTGGAAGAGCGCGAAAACTACTATCCGGGGTGCGAAGACCTCGTGTGGGCACGCCGCATCCTGGGCGTCTCACAGCGCAGGGGCGGATTCAGCGAAATAATCGGCAGTAATTGGTATTTTTAATGAGAATTTGTGTAATTTTGCACTGATAAAACTATAATTCTTTCAAGAAATGAATCTCAGAACTATCAAAAAAGACATTGAATTTGTAACCAACGAATTCCTCAGCGACTGCATCACACTCAGCGACTACACAGCAGGCAACAAGGACGAGCAGATCAAAGAGCTTGTAGACGCAGCCCTCGCACTTGCTGGCACAAGTTTCGACAAGGTTAACTCATATCCCGCAGAGGGAACTAAGGCTTACTTCAAAGAGCTCAACGAGAACCTCTACAAAGGCTTTGACGAGCTTTACCAGAAGCTCAGCGCGCTTGTTAAATAAAGCAGCCCGCACACCGATTTGCAATTAATCAAATTTTAACTACATTTGCGGTCCTTTTACGTACTTCACGTACAAGGTGAGCATGGTCCGGTAGCTCAGCTGGATAGAGCAACAGCCTTCTAAGCTGTGGGTCTTGGGTTCGAATCCCAACCGGATCACATCCGCACAAAAGCAGCCTTCGGGCTGCTTTTTCTGTATATGGAGGATTGCCTGAAGGAAAGCTTGCTTTCCGGCAGGCAGGCATCCATATACAGAGGCAGAGCGGCTTGCCGGTCTGCTGTGCGGATGGGTAAGAATCGCCCGTGGCGCAGGGAAAGGGAAATGCGACCGCAGGGAGCAAATCCCCTTCATATGTATTTGTACAATTACCAAATATTGGTAACTTTGACGAAAATCACATAAGTATGAAGGCAACGCGTTTGATTTTTGGAATTCTATGTATTAGCATCATAGCCTCTGTGTCATAATGCAATGACCCAGTTGAAGTATGGGATTCGCACAGTGCCAACCCCATCCGACAGTATTTCATTGATAACGCATCCTCCTACGAAATCTCAATACATGAGTATCGTCGCGGTTTGCAAGAACAATATGCGTTGAAGCCCTCCGAATCGGTTATGATAGATTTGGACCTTTTGGATTCTTCTTTCGTATATGTTGGCAACTCATTGGCAAGGAAGTGTTATCAAACCGAAGACACAGATCCCGACAATTATTTGATACCCAGAAACTTTACTTTGGACATTGAGAACTGTGTGCCTGGATTGCAGCGGTACCAGTTCAAGATTGAAGACAGTTATCTGGGAATTTGAAATATAATTTCAGAACATTATGAATTATAATGTTTCTGAGGTACTCTACTGGAAAAGAGTTCGGTATTTCAC
>JAZLJK010000050.1:0-10749 GCA_045617865.1 Bacteroidales bacterium
CTGTGGATATACTGTACGAAAGCGTCACGCACCTCGGGCGAACCGCTGAAGCATCTCGGTTCGTTGCATATCTGCCAACTGAAGATTGCCGGATGGTCTTTGAGTGCACTTACAACATTGCGTATGTAATCGTGATTGAGCAAGATGGCCTTGCTGTTGGTAGAAAATGCCGCCATGGCATTCATGTATGCGGGATAACCGTCCACTGAAGGTTTCGGCTGTTTTCCTGCACCGGCCGCCTCGAGGTAATCGGCGAAACCATACGACCATTCCCAGGCATTGTTGAGGAAAAGCACTGCGCTCATCCCTCTCTCCTGCATACGGTCCAGCGCATATCTGAGGCACTCTGCATCTTCGCCTTCAGCCGCAAGCACCCTGAGGTTTGTCAACCCTCTCGCCTTGAGCTCGTCAAGCTCTTTTTCCAGTCTCTCTCTTCCAGTCTGGTCGGCCGCAAGCCTTCCGGCATACCAGAGATTTGTCCCGATGAAATATTCAGACTTGCCATTATTGATGAAATTACCGTCCTCAACAGTCCGGAACTGCTCGTCTGAATGGCATGCAGAAGCAATGCCTATCAACGACAACAAGCTGGCAATCAGTATAATGACACTGTTTGTACGAGTAATTTGAAATGTTGGCATATACGCACGTGCAATTTGAATGCAAGTTAGCGCATATACTCTAATCAAATAAATACTATTTTATCAATAACGCGTATATTTTTGCTGGACATCAAACGATTACACTGTGCTTTTTGTAAAGCTGCCTGAATTCCTTCGGGGTGATTCCCTTGCTTTTCTTGAACAAACGGTTGAAATTCGAGACATTGTTGAAGCCTGAAGAATAGCATATTTCGGCTATTGTATTCGTCGAGTTCACCAGGCTTCTTGCTGCAACTCCCAGACGTATCTCCAGGATATACGATGTAAGCGTCTTGCCGGTCGCGGTCTTGAAGAACCTGCTGAAAGAACTCGGGCTCATCCCAGCCACACTGGCTATCTCACCGAGCGTCAGCTCGCGGCTGCAGTTGGCAGAAACATACTCCTTGACTTTCTGGATCCTGCGGCTGTCGCTGCTCTTCTCCATACACGCGAATGTATTGCTGGCCAGCACTTTGCATTCGCCCTGCGATAAGGTATAAAGCAGCCCGAGCATCATCAGGAGCTGTTCGAAGCCGTCTTTCGTGGCAGTAAGCCTGTCCAGATAATAAAATGCCTTCATTATTGATTCGGGAGGGAACGAAATGCCGTTCTGCGCCTTTTTCAGCATTGTGTTGATGGTGGCGAACTGATTCTTCGAGAGAAGAGCCTCAGGCAGCAGCGACTTGTCGAACTGTATCGTTATCTCCCTTATGTTCTTGCTTCTGCACTGCCCCTGGTTCCAGGCATGCTCGAGATCTTCCGAGCCTATCATCGCCAGATCCAGGTTGCCGATGGTCTCCACACTGTCGCCTACCACCCTCTGGGCCCCGGCACCACCCTGCACAAAGTTGATTTCCAGTTCCTTGTGCCTGTGGATGGGATAATTGAATTCGTTTTTGTACCTTTCTGCTATATAGAAGCAGTCACTTACCGACAAAGGCGGTATTTCATATAATATTTCGTCCATACGCTGACAAATATGGTGAATAATTATGAATATTGGTACTTTTTTGACCAATAATTGCATTATTTTAACTGTATTTTGTTTTTTACAGGCAGATGTTTAATATTAGTGCCATGAAAGCATTGAAACAAGCCTTAACAAAGGAACTCATAGATAATATCCTGCCGTTCTGGGCAGAAAGGGTGTACGACCCGGCATCTGAAGGTTTTATCGGACGCATAGACGGAAACGGGCGCTCATTCCCTCTCGCGGAGAGAGGAGCCGTCATGAACGCACGCATACTGTGGACCTTTTCTTCTGCCTGGCGCATACTTCACGACAGCAGTTATCTGGAAATGGCGCAGAAGGCATATCGTTACATAACCGCTCATTTCATAGACAGGGAATATGGCGGTGTGTTCTGGAGCCTTGACTGCGACGGCACTCCGAAAGACACCAGGAAACAGTTCTACGCGATCGCGTTCACACTCTATGCATTGGCTGAGTATTACAGGGCCACCGGCGAACAGAGCGCACTGAAAGAGGCTGCAGAGCTCTTCCAAAGTATAGAGGACCACAGCCTGGACATGACTGACGGCGGCTATCTTGAGGCATGCACACGGTGCTGGGAGCCGATAGAGGACATGCGGCTGAGCGAGAAAGACCGCAACGACGCCAAGACCATGAACACGCATCTACACATCCTCGAAGCATATACCGGCCTGTACAGAGTCTGGCCTGACGAGAAAGTCGGCGACGCCCTGAAATATACCATAAACCTCTTCCTGGAAAGAATCATAGGCAGCAACGGTCATCTGGGGCTATTCTTCGATGAGAAATGGCGGCCCGACTCCACTGCAGTCTCTTATGGTCACGACATAGAGGCGTCATGGCTCCTGTGCGAAGCGGCTGACGTTCTTGGCAGCAGAGACCTTTCCGCCACAGTGCGGGAAGTGGCGCAGAAAGTGGCTGAAGCTTCTATGGAGGGGTTCACTGCAGGCCGTGGTATGGAGTATGAGTTTGACCCAGAAACCATGCACCGCAACACATCGAGGGACTGGTGGGTGCAGGCAGAAACTGTCGTGGGATGCCTGAACATGTTCCAGCTTACCGGAGAGAGCCTGTGGAAGGAAAGGGCGCTTGACGAGTGGGAATTCATCAAGGCTGACATAATCTGCCCCGAAGGGGAATGGTACTGGGGCGCAGTCCCGCAAGGGGACGGATTCTGCCCCGACACCGTCAACGACAGGGCAGGCTTCTGGAAATGCCCCTATCACAACGGCCGCATGTGCATGGAAATAATCGAGCGGATACCGTAACACGCCGCCACCCTGCCGTCACGAAAGCTAAGGCTATTTGCTGAAGATGCCGTAAAGGGCTGCGCCGCTGCCTGACATGGAGGCATACACTGCACCGCGGCGGTAGAAATCATCTTTGATTGCGGCAAGAGACGGATGCGCTGCAAACACAGAAGGCTCGAAATCATTCTTCACGCTTCCCTTCCACTGCCCTATCGGCTGTGCAAGACGCTCCGCAAGGGGCATTTCCGGCTGTGCCGGGACAACTTTTGAATAGGCCTCGCGGGTAGAGACATGGATGTCGGGCATTGCCAGTTCGATGCGGTATCCGCCCAGGTCGAGGTCGTACGGCTTCAATATCTCACCCCTGCCGGAAGCCAGCATCGGACGGTTGTATATGAAGAACGGGCAGTCGCTGCCAAGCGTTGCGGCATATCCGGCCAGATCTTCCTTAGAAAGCCCCAGGCCGAACAAATCATTCAAGGTCATGAGAGTGAAAGCACAGTCGGCACTTCCGCCTCCAAAACCGGCACCCACAGGAATTTTCTTGTAGAGATGTATCTCCACATTGCCTATGCCCTTCTCTTTCTGAAGCAGGCGGAAAGCCTTGAAGCAGAGATTGTCTTCCGGCTCGCCGTCATACTCAAGACCATACTGCACCATCTTCGCCTCCGGTGCAAACACAATCTCCAGAATGTCGGTCAGTTCCGGAACAGGCATAAAAAGAGTCTCGATATCGTGATAGCCGTCGCTGCGGCGCGCCACGATATCAAGACCTATATTGATTTTCGCATTGGGATAGACAAGCATACCGACCTGCCCCCTTTCTGCTAACCGCACTTAGAATAGCCGCAGTCCATGCAGACAAGGCAGCCCTCCTGATATACGAGGTGGTTGCTCTCGCACTTGGGGCACTTGCGGCCGGTTTCGTCGCGTGTTCCGTTGGGAATGTACTGCTTGAGAGCGCGCTCCACACCGTTCTTCCAGGTGTTGATGCTTTCGCTGTCGAGCTCCAGACCATGCACGAGGTTGAGGACATCAACTACAGGCATACCGTTGCGGATGACACCTGAGATGAGCTTGGCATAGTTCCAGAACTCTTTATTGAACATGTGCGAGATACCTCCCACAACATTGGGATAGCCGTAGCAGTCTGTGTAGTGGAAGTCGTAGCGGCTCTTTCCTGACGCTATGTCGCTCTCCTTCACAATCCAACCCTTAGTGATTGAGTTGGGGATGTTGCGTGTGTCGTCGTCCACAAGACCGGTGAAGATCTCGTAGGGCTTGCCTTCCATCTTGCCAACCAGGGCAATCCATTTCTCACGTCCGTTGCGGAAACGGATGACATCAGCCTCGAGTGACTTGGGACGTACTTTGGTCTTGAGCACAGGCTCCTCGTTCTTCTTGGTTGACACGAGCACGCCGCTGCGTGAGCCTTCACGGTAAACTGTGATACCCTTGCAGCCTGATTCCCAAGCTGTGCGGTATACCTCCGCCACTGTCTCCTTGCTGATATCCTCGGGCAGGTTGACGGTAACACTGATGGAGTGGTCAACCCATTTCTGCATTTCACCCTGCATGCGGACCTTGGCAACCCAGTCGACATCGGCTGCGGAAGCGTTGTGATAAGGTGAGCGGGCTGCCAGAGCGTCTATCTGGTCGTCTGTCATCTTATAGATTTCCTCTTTTGTAATGCCCTGAGTTGCAGCCCAGGTGAGGAAATGATGATGGAATACGTAGAACTCCTCGAAGCAGTCGCCTACATCATCCTTGTATGTGATATTGACATTCTTGTCGTTGGGGTTGACTTTCTTACGACGCTTGTAGTAAGGGCGGAAGACAGGCTCGATGCCTGAAGTGGTCTGTGTCATGAGGCTTACAGAGCCTGTGGGGGCGATTGTAAGCATAGACACGTTGCGGCGGCCAACCTTCACCATCTGCTCGTAAAGCTCGGGATCCTGAGCCTTGATGCGGAGAATCATGGGGTTGCTGCGCTCTTTTTCTGCATTGTAGATGGGGAAAGGACCACGTTCGCCGGCCATCTCCACTGATGAGCGGTAGGCCTCCACTGCAAGAGTCTTCTGCACGTTCACTGCAAACTCGATGGCCTCTGCCGAACCGTACTGAAGCCCCAGACCTGCCAGCATGTCACCTTCTGCAGTGATGCCGAGACCAGTGCGGCGGCCGCCAAGAGATTTCTTCTGGACTTTGAGCCAGAGGTCGTGCTCTGTACGCTTGATATCCTCGTCCTCGGGATCGCTCTCGATCTTCTTGAGGATGGCTGCAATCTTTTCCATTTCAAGGTCGATCAGGTCGTCCATCAGACGCATCGCCTTGCGTACATGCACCTTGAAGAGGTCGAAGTCGAAGTATGCCTCGGGTGTGAAAGGATTCACAACGTATGAATAGAGGTTGATGGCAATCAGTCGGCATGAATCATAAGGGCAGAGAGGAATCTCGCCGCAGGGGTTGGTGCTGACTGTGCGGTAGCCCTGGTCTGCATAGCAGTCTGCCACAGACTCGCGCAGGATTGTGTCCCAGAAGAGGACACCGGGCTCTGCAGACTTCCACGCATTGTGGATGATCTTGCGCCACAGTGTCGAGGCGTCAATCTCTTTTGTGACTTTCGCCTTCTGAGCGTATACGGGATACTGCTGGATATATTTCTGTCCTGAAAGTGCGGCGCGCATGAATTCGTCGTCCACTTTCACTGAAACATTGGCTCCTGTAACCTTGCCCTGCTCCATCTTGGCATCGATGAATGCCTCAGAGTCGGGATGCTTTATCGAGATGCTGAGCATCAATGCACCGCGGCGGCCGTCCTGTGCCACCTCGCGGGTAGAGTTTGAATAACGCTGCATGAAAGGCACCACGCCTGTGGAAGTGAGGGCGCTGTTGAGCACGCTGCTGCCGGCAGGACGGATGTGCGAGAGGTCATGGCCTACACCTCCGCGACGCTTCATGATCTGTACCTGCTCCTCATCTATCATCATGATTCCACCGTAAGAATCTGCAGGGTGGTCGTTGCCGATCACAAAGCAGTTCGAAAGCGATGACACCTGAGCGTCGTTGCCTATGCCTGACATAGGGCCGCCCTGGGGGATTACATATTTGAACTTGTCAAGCAGCTCGAATATCTCCTCCTTTGTCATAGGATTGGCATATTTCTGCTCTATGCGTGCGAATTCAGACGCAAGACGCCAGTGCATGTCTGCCGGGCTCTTCTCGAAAAGATTCCCTTCCGAGTCTTTCAACGCGTACTTGTTGATCCATACCGAAGCTGCCAGTTCATCACCTTCAAAATATTCCTTTGAGGCGTTGAGGGCATCCTGAAATAAATAGTTGGCCATAGTTATTTGGTTGTAAATTAAGCTGTTATTGCGGCGTCAACCCCTTAGCCCGGGTGGTATGCACCCGTGCGGAGGCGGAAACTCGAGTGCAAGTTACATAAGAAAAACGCTACGATTTAAGGGTCATCACACGACTTTATCAACCACTAATTAACATTGCACCCCAGAGCCGCCTGCAGGGCAGAAGTGTCACAAAAAAATTTTATCTTTGTGAAAATTCATTTTTCCACAGAATAAATTTCAGGAATTTATGTTCACCAAAGAAACTTATCTCAGCCGCCGCAAAAAACTCGCAGCAGAATTTTCAGACGGCATCCTTCTCTTTTTAGGCAACAGTGAAGCCGGAGCAAACTATTCCGGCAACGACTATATCTTCCGCCAGGACAGTTCCTTCCTATACTTCTTCGGTCTGGACTGCCCCGACCTTGCAGCAGTGATGGACATCGACAGCGGCGGGTCGATCATCTTCGGAGATGATGTGGATATGGATGACATCATCTGGATGGGACCTCAGAAAAGTGTGGCAGACCGCGCTGCAGAGGTGGGTGTATGCAAGAGCTATCCTTTCTCAAGGCTGGAGGCATACATCAAGGAGGCGCTGGAGAAAGGGCGCAGGGTGCACTTCCTCCCGCAGTACCGCAACCACAACAAGATTCTTCTCGGCGAAATGTTCAATGTGTCACCCCGCGCCGTGAATGACCTTGCCTCTGAAGATCTGATAAGGGGCGTGGTGGAGCTCCGCATCATCAAGGAGCAGTGCGAGATAGAGCAGATCGACCAGGCCTGCGACCTCGGCTATGCGATGCACATGACAGCGCTCAAGCTCATGAAGCCCGGCATGAAGGAGCAGGAGCTTGTGGGCGCCATGGAGGGCGTGTGCATAAGCGGTGGATATATGGTGTCGTTCCCATCGATTCTTTCGCAGAACGGCGAAACTCTCCACAACCACTCGCACCATCAGATCCTGACGCCCGGCCGCATGTGCGTGATTGACGCCGGCGCCGAAATCGCTTCGCACTACTGCAGCGACTTCACCCGCACCCTCCCCTGCAGCGGCAAGTTCACCGAAAGGCAGAAGGACATATATACGATTGTGTCATGCGCCAACTCATACGCGGCAGAAATAGCGCGCCCCGGCATCTCTTATAAAGAGGTGCATCTGGCAGTGGCCCGCCTGATGCTCCAGGGGCTGAGCAACATCGGACTTGTGAAAGGCAATGTTGATGAAGCTCTGGCACTTGGTGTAATGGGGCTTTTCATGCCTCACGGCCTGGGTCACAACATGGGTCTGGACGTCCACGACATGGAAAACCTTGGCGAAAACTATGTGGGCTACGATGCAACGGTGACCCGCTCGTCTCAGCTTGGTCTGGGCTCACTGCGCATGGCCCGCACTCTCAAGCCGGGGCATGTCATCACCGACGAGCCTGGCATATACTTCATTCCCGCACTCATCGAGCAGTGGAAGGGCGAAGGCAAGTTCAAGGAGTTTATAAACTACGAGGCACTGGAGGCTTATTATGACTTCGGTGGCATCAGGCTTGAAGACGACCTTCTGATCACGGCCGACGGATGCCGCCGTCTGGGAGCAAAACGACTCCCCATCACAGTTGAGGACGTAGAGAAAGAGATGGCAGAATAATAATTAATCAAATCAATTTGTATGAGAATAAGGCACATCCTTCTTGCAGCTGCAGCATTTTTATTTGCAGCATCTTCTGAATGCGGCGCATTCAATTTCAAGGTTACTGAGATTGAAACGGAATGGGAACTGGCCAACTACCAGAACCCCGAATCAGCAAATCTGACGGTGCTTGTTCCGGAAGGAATGCAAGAGGCACGCAAGGCGCAGGTTGACATCCACCACTGGGCGGATTTCGTGATGGATTCGACCGTTGTATGCTCAAAGACATTCAGAATCAAGGAGGGTGAGAACACATGCAGGTTCGACGGTATCGGCAATCTGCCTGCAGGGCGCTACCTGGCCGTCATCACAATCGCCGGCAAGGAGTACCAGCGCATGCTCCGCATCGACCGCGTCCCTGAAATCGGACCGGCCACCGAGCCCATCTGTGTGAAGAAAGTTTATTTCACGCCCGATGAATATCTGTTTGAGAAGAGAAAGAACATGCCGGTGGAGGTGTTCCAGCCCGAACTCACCGAGGTTTACCGCACCACCAACTCCAACCACCCCGGAGCTTTCTCAATCCATCCCTATTTCTGCGACTTCTACCGCACGGTAGATGGCAAGTATTATATGACTTTCCAGGAGCTCAACTACCATTCAGGATATGTATTCTCTCCCGACAGCCACCTCGTGACTCTTGAGGCCGACAATGTCATGGGCCCTTATACCGAAATAGATACCATTCCCGCAGGAACCGTGTTCGAGCCCGTTCCTGAACCGAATACAGAGCGCGTGATGAAACAGGCAAAACTGTCAGGCTTCTGGATCGGAGACCTTCAGAAGAAGCATTATGACATGTACGACCCCGAAAAGCACGGTCCGTATGATGTGTCAGACCTTATTATCCTGCGCCACCTCTGGGGCTCGTACGACTACAGTTTCGGAGGCACCCGTGAACGCACGCTCTACTGCATGGTGCGTCTGCCCGAGACAGGTGAAGATGTGTTCCTGTCAGACAAGCCTCTCTTCTACGACATGTCTAACTATCCCGAACAGCTTTTCGACAACGGGTTCTTCACCAACGACAACGGAGGCAACAACTGGATCACCGAAGACGGCAAGACCCGCTACCATATCCACGGCCAGACAGTACACCGCTTTCCTCCTTACGACTCGAAGTTTGACGTACTTCCCAACTCCAACCGCCTCGCCACCCTCTACAGCACCGAAGACGGCATCAACTGGACATACCACAATGTGTGCATGCCTCTTCAGGACCCCTTCGAGCAGCATTACGGAATGGGTGTGTCTAAGCTTAAAGACTCTGATGTGTATCTGTTCACAGACTGCGCATACAACTCGCAGTACCAGCAGATCTACCGCCAGATCGGCTACGGACGCGACCCTTATCACGGCCGCAACTTCGAGAACTCGCCTCATCAGTCGCGCTGCAAGATTGGCGAGTCGTTCTACAACGACTATTTCGCCGCCCAGTCTTACCGGGTGGGGAACGACATGTACCAGATGATTTTCGCCACCACCAACCCTCACAATCTGGCAGAATGCCTTTTCCGCTGCCCGGACATCAAGGAGTGCACCCCTGAATTCGTTCACAGTGTGTTTGACGGACGTGATTTCGAACGTCTCGGCTATTTCGAGGAGGTCGGCGGCTGGGAAGGCTTTGCAAAGCTCTGCCGCGAAGGTTATTATGCAGTGGGTATCTCCAAGAGCCGCGTCGATGGCGCGTTCGGCATTAATGCGGGCGACAGGACCGGTGAATTCACCACCCGCGAAATGACAGGCGGCAGGAAGCTCTACGCCAATGTGAGTGTCGCTTCAGACGGAATGATGAAGCTCACTGTGCTTACTCCTTCAGGCAAGAAGATAGCGAGCTACGACGTAAAGGGCGACGACACCAAGCTCTTCATCTGCGACCTTCCCGAAGGCAGCAACTACAAGATCAACGTCAAGGCCCGCCGCACCAAGCTCTACAACTTCATCATCGAGTAGGCTCCCGCTGCTTTGTGCTGCTGCGGCTCCTCCCATTTGAACACCATGGGTCGCGAGCAATATAGTACGACACATTGACATATATATGTTCAGTTATTCGCCATCCAAAATCAGGACAGTGAAAAACCGAATAATTGCGTGTTTCAGTTTTACCGTTAATGGTCATTTCTTTCCATTCGATATTCTCGAGCCCTGTGAGATGTGATGATATAATTGACATCATCTTTTGGGACATAACCGGCCAGGCCATAAATAGTAATACATGGTCATTAATACCATCCTGACTTTCTAAGAAGTTCCGGATGTTCCAGAATAAAGCGTTTTATATACTTATCGATAAGCTCCCTTTCGAAGTTTGAGTGCATCGACCTGCCAGTCCAGGTTCTGGTCAGCAGTCGAGCAGCGGGCATATCCGATGATTATGGCAATTTTGTATATATAGTCAGCGTTTCAGGTTTCAAGATAGACTTTGTTTTGCATATAACAGGATATACAGAATTAAGGAGAAGAACTGATGTTGTCAAGGACTTTTCGAAAAAGTATGTTAAACGACGGTTTTGTATACACATCGCATGCACGACTTTGCATAATGTATATAGTATATCTCATATATTCCAGCATGAATTTTGATAGATATATTGTATTATTAAATATATTATATACATTTGCACATAATATTAAAGTTACAAATTATGAATACTGCAGCAGTTCAGACAAGAAGAAAGAACATCGACATCCGCGAAGATGTATATCGCTTCCTTTCCATCAAGGCAGCCGCATCCGGCACGAACCTCAAGAGCTACATCGAAGCACTCCTTGAAAAAGAGGTGGAGGATATGAACGAGGCGGCGACCTACCAGTACCTGTGCAATGTCCGTCC
>JAZLJK010000051.1:0-3374 GCA_045617865.1 Bacteroidales bacterium
TAGTGCCTTGCCGTTCGTTTTTACCGAACAGGGCGTGACTCAACTATCTGCCGTTTTGCGTTCGTATGTGGCGGTTGAGATGTCCATTCGGATCAACGATGCGTTTCACGCGATGCGCCATTTTCTGGTGGCGAATGCAGGCATCTTCCAGCGGCTTGACAATGTCGAGAGGGGATTGCTGGAGTACAAGCATGAAACAGATGCCAAGTTTGATGTGATTCTGGATAGGATGGAGACTCTTGAGCCTACGATGCTGCCGGAGCAGTTGTTTGCCACAGGTTGTGTGTGGGATGCGTATTCGTATGTGTGCGATCTTGTCAGGAGCGCCACTCGCAGGATTGTGCTGATTGACAATTTTGTGGATGACAGGACGCTGAAGATTCTTGACAAGCGTGCAGCTGGTGTTGAAGCTACGGTTTATACAAGATACAGCGAGAAGGTGGAATTGGATTTTGCGAAACATAATGAACAGTGTGCTCCCATTGTGAAAGTGCAGCTGCCACTTCATGTGCATGACAGGTTTCTGATAGTTGACGATCAGGTGTATCTGCTTGGTGCAAGCGTTAAGGATATGGGCAAGGGGTTGTGCGCCATCGCTCGCGTGGGCTTCTCTCCCGATATGGTACTGGGGCTGGTGAAGTGATAGGCTCGCACTCGCGTTGCATCATCTTCGCATCGCTCTGCGGTCTGTAGCGCATCCGGTGCCGAGGGAGTGCAGTGTTGGACCGTGAAAGGGCCTGTTTGGGAACGCTGAGAGGGTGTTTTGTTCCCGCCAGCCTGGAAAGGGGTGCCACCGCGAACAGAAAGCCGTGAAAACGTTCGCGGTCCCCGGCGGAAAGCGTGGTTTCAGGGCAGAAAGGGTGCCACCGCGAACAGAAAGCCGTGAAAACGTTCGCGGTCCCCGGCGGAAAGCGGGGTTTCAGGGCAGAAGGGGTGCCACCGCGAACAGAAAGCCGTGAAAGCGTTCGCGGTCCCCGGCGGAAAGCGCAATAATCAGTATAAAGCTTTATCTTTGTAAAGCAAAACTTACCGCTTATGACCATCACTCCCGAATTCCTAGACCAGCTTACAGAGCAGGCGAAGGCTTCGCCCAGGCTCAGGATGAACTATGATATGCGTACTCCTTCTGGCGAGCCGGGGGTGCAGTCGCGCGACGGTTCGCAGCGGATGCTGAACGCGCTGGAGCCCGGGACAGAGGTGCCTGTCCACCGCCATCCTGCCACCAGCGAGACTGTGGTGATGCTGAGGGGCAGGGGAGTGCAGTATTTCTACAACGACCGCGGCGAGGTCACCGAAGAGGTCTTGATGGAGGCCGGCGGGCCGTGCCAGATCATGAGTGTGGAGGCGGGGCGGTGGCACCGGCTGGTGTCGCTGGAGTCGGGCACGGTGATATTCGAGTGCAAAGACGGAGCCTTCGAGCCGCGGCGCGACGAAGATGTGCTTAACCTTTGATTATTAAATATTAATGTCTACATTTGTAGACCTATAACAAACGAATACAATGAAAAAACTTCTTACAGTATTTGCAGTCTGCCTGATTTCGGCAGTATCACTTTCAGCACAGAACAAGACCAGGATAGGTGCGGCTCACGACCTTGATTTCGGTGGATATTGGTCATACGGCCAGGAAGTGGCAAACAGTGGCGCCCTCTTCATGGACATCAACGCCGCAACAAACAATTTGCGCACACGCATCAGCCTGGGCTGGCTCGAAAGGACTCATTTCTGCCCCGAGGTTGCAGCAGACTTCCAGTATCTTTTCGGAAAAGACAAAGGCTTGTTTTATGTATATCCCACTGCAGGTCTCTATGTAGAGCAGTTCCATCAAGACTTCAACCTTGGCGCACAGGCAGGCCTCGGCTTCGAACTCCAGTTCTCAGAGAACTTCGGCTTCTTTGCTGAAGGCGGCTACCAGTACCTCTTCCTCAACAACGGTGTTGGCAGGGCAAAGACCAACGTAGGTCTCAAGTTCGCATTTTAAGCAATAATGGTATCATATTGTTGGGGGCGGTCCTTTGCATAATGGCCGTCCCCTTTTTTTATCCGTCACATAACGCTATGAAAAACACATTCAGAATCATTGCAGTGGCCGCGCTGGTACTTGCACTTGCCGGCTGCAGGGCAGAAGAGAGAGACTTCTGCAAAGCCTATACAGATTATTGGTCAGAAGACTACAGCGGCCCCCTCGGCATCCAGAAGGGTGAGGTGGCAGGCGAGCCAGTGATGCTGCTGGCTGGCAGGCCCATGTATCTTGCAGGAGTGAACTGCTACGACCTCTTTGCAGGGGGCGACAACCGCGACTTTTCGCATATCTACGCCACCCTCGGGCTGCTTCAGGAGCAGAAATGCCCCATCATCCGCTTCAACTGCGGCGTGTATTATCCCCACGAGATGGACCTCTATTTCAACGACCGTGAGGCATATCTTGCAAAGGTCGATACCATAGGTGCTGTGGCCGACCGCTGCCACATCCTGCTGGTGCCCAGCTTCTTCTGGCAGATAAAGAGCCTGCCGCAGCGCTTCGGCGAGATCTACGGCGCGTGGGGCGACCCCGAGAGCCAGACCTACAAGGCCATGCAGCAGTACACGGCTGATATCGTAAACACACTCAAGACCCACAAGAGCGCTGCCATCTGGGAGTGCGGCAACGAGTTCAACCTCGACTGCAACGCCCATCCCGAAAGCCCCGTCACCCCCTTCGACATCAACGCATGCTATAAGGAATATGCCCGCATCTGCACAGAGTGCGACCCCAGCCACCGCATGATTGCCGGCGGCAACAGCCTTATGCGCAACGTGCAGTGGCACCTGGCCCACGAAACAGAGCCCATAGGCGACTTCCAGACATATATCGACAATCACGCAAACCACGATTCATACGCCCAGTATCTCGAGATATCAAACCTCTTCAACCCCGACAACATGGACGCCGTGTCGGAGCATTGCTACTACAACACCGACACCCCCGACCATATCTACAACCCCTGGCGCGCTTTCTCAGACCGCGAGATACCGCTGGTGCTGAGCGAGGCTGTGGCATGCTGCAAACAGGCCGCCGTGGATATCGACAAGGTGTATTATGTGGGTGAGTTCCACTGTGCCGCAGATGTTACAGTAGAGAAGATGATAGAGAACTATGAGGCATTCTTTGCCAACAAGGTGCAGCTGAGCCTGGCGTGGAACTTCTCACGCAGCGGCAGCACCGAGCACAGCTTCAGTGCAGAGACACCAGAAGGTGTGGCTACATTCGAAGCCATGCGCGAATACAACCGCAAGATGGCAGAGTGGTAGGCTGCGTGTGTCGGAAGCTTTCCGGTGTGGCACTACCAGCTTCTCTTCTTGCTCAGATTAAGCACCAGTCCGAAGTTCACATC
>JAZLJK010000052.1:0-17191 GCA_045617865.1 Bacteroidales bacterium
TGCGGCCAATGCTTTTAATCGAGAATCCTTTTTCAATCATATGCATGTATTTCAACCTATCTGCATACGTGTGTTTCTTGTACTTTTTTGACATAACAAAACCCCGAAAGTTTTTTGTCTAACTTTCGGGGTTCATGTCAATGCCGGACTCTTTCAATATTGTTTAAACTGGATGTCTGTTATTTGTGCTCGAGGGCAAGTGTCTTTGTAGTCTGGTCGCAAACCTCTGAAGGTCCCCAGTACTGGATAGGACCGGGATATACATAAGCAGTCTGCTCTGCCCACTCTTCACGTCTGCTTGCGAAGAATTTGAAAGGCGCACCGTCAAGCTCTACAAGAGCCTTGCGGATAACGGGCTTGTCGGCACCGTTGCGGCGCTCGAGGTTCATCATCATTGTGATAGGCACACCGCCTGCAATCCACTCTGCTGCAGGAGCTGTGGTGTTCTTGATAACTGACATATAGCCGGTCTTGCCTGCTGCGATAAGGCGGCTTGCATTGAAACCGAGGCTGTAGCAGTAGTCTGCATCGTAGTTAGAGGGAGCTGCACAACGGCCCTCATAACCGAAGAAGTGGTGCTGAGCAGAGAACTTGCCGGTGTACTTGCCTTCTGCCTTCCATGCTGCAAGCTTGGTTGCAACCATGCGTGAGAGAAGCTTTTCTGTTTCGATGAGTGAAACCTGTACGTTTCCGTGAGGGTCGCGGTCGAGGCAGAGCTGACGTGCAACGTCTGCGGGAAGTGACTCCAGTACAGCGAGGTTGTCGGCAGCTATGTTGCCCTTTACAAAAGCAATCTGCTCGTCCTTTGAAGCGAATTCGCGTGACTCGCCTGTTGCGGGGTCGGTAAGGACTTCGTTGAGCTCGCGGATAAGTTTCTTGATTGCAGGGATAAACTCGATAAGACCTTCAGGGATAAGTACTGTACCGAAGTTGTTGCCGGCAGCGGCACGTTTTGCAACGATACCTGCGATATACTCTACAACATCGTTGAGAGACATTTCCTTTGCCTCTACTTCCTCACTGATGAGGCAGACGTTGGGCTGGGTCTGGAGTGCGCACTCGAGAGCGATGTGTGAAGCACTGCGGCCCATGAGTTTGATGAAGTGCCAGTATTTGCGTGCTGAGTTGCAGTCGCGCTCGATGTTGCCGATAAGCTCTGAATATGTCTTGCATGCAGTATCGAAACCGAATGAGGTCTCGATCTGGTCGTTCTTGTGGTCACCGTCGATTGTCTTGGGGCAGCCGATAACCTGGATGCCGTAATTCTTGGCAGCATAATATTCTGCAAGAACGCAGGCGTTGGTGTTGGAGTCGTCACCGCCGATGATGACAAGTGCCTTTACGCCAAGCTTGGTGAGGATTTCATATCCGCTTTCGAACTGTGCCTCTTTCTCAAGTTTGGTACGGCCTGAACCGATGATGTCGAATCCGCCGGTGTTGCGGTAAGCATCGATAAGTTCATCTGTGAACTCGATATATTTGTGGTCTACCAGTCCGCCGGGACCCATGAGGAATCCGTAGAGCTTGTTGTTCTTACCAAGTGACTTCACACCGTCGTAGAGACCTGAAATCACATTGTGTCCGCCGGGAGCCTGGCCACCTGAAAGGATGATGCCGACATTGAATGAAGCGGATGTTTCCTTACCGCCTTCCTTGAACTCCACTACAGGCATTCCGTATGTGTTGGGGAATAAAGCCTTGATTTCAGCCTGGTTGCCTACTGATTCGGTTTTGTTGCCTTCAACGACCTTGACAGGTCCCTGGAGAGCTTTGGGAAGCTTGGGCTGGTAAGCAGCACGAGCCTTCTGGAGATTAGAGATTTCTGACATGTTTTTATACTTATTATTTAATGTTGATTTTGCTTTCTACAATCTGCAAAAATACAAGTTTTTGCCAAAGTTTGCAAACTGGCACTACCAGATCTTCGCGCGGTTTTCGGGAGCGATATACATGGCATTCTCTTCAGTCACGCCGAAGGCATCGTACCATGCATCGATATGGGGCAGTGTGCCGTTGACGCGCCAGCGGCCGAGCGAGTGAGGGTCGCTCTTGGTCTGGTTGCGGATGGCCTCATCGCGGATATTGCCGGCCCATACATTCGCATATGATATGAAGAACCTCTGCTCGGGAGTGAAACCGTCGACATCTCCGAGGGGAGCATCTTTTGTGGCGTTCTTGAAAGCCTGGTAAGAGATCATCAGACCGCCGTGGTCTGCAATGTTCTCACCAAGTGTAAGGCTGCCGTTGGCCTTGAGGTCGGGAAGCACATTGATATTGTCGAAGAAGTCGACAAGTGTCTGGACGCGGTTCTGGAACTTCTCTGCATCTTCATCTGTCCACCAGTCGTTAAGGTTGCCCTCCTTGTCGAACTGACGGCCCATATCGTCGAAGCCGTGAGTCATCTCGTGTCCGATTACGACGCCTATTGCACCGTAGTTGAATGCATCATCTGCGTTCATGTCGAAGAAAGGATACTGGAGGATACCAGCAGGGAAGCAGATCTCGTTGGTTGTGGGGTTGTAATATGCATTGACTGTCTGAGGAGTCATGAACCACTCTGTATTGTCTACAGGCTTCTTGAACTTGCGCTCTACCATGTCGGCAACGAAATAATGGTGCATTGCTATCTTGTTCTCGAAGAAGCTCTTCTCAGGGTCGATAACAAGATTGTCATAGTTCTTCCATGTATCGGGATAGCCCACCTTCACGTAGAAGGCATCCAGCTTCTCGTGTGCAAGGGCCTTTGTCTCGTCGCTCATCCATTCCTGGGCGTCGATACGCTCACCAAGGGCAGTCTGAAGGTTCTTCACAAGTTTCTCCATACGCTCCTTTGCGGCAGCGGGGAAATATTTTTCAACATAGAGCTGACCGATCGCCTCACCAAGATAACCGCTTACAAGGCTGGTGGCACGCTTCCACATGGGCTGCTGCTCTTCCCTGCCGCTGAGTACACGGCCGTAGAAATCAAAGTTGGCATTGTCAAGTTCTGTAGTAAGGCTGGTTGCTGTATTGTTGATAAGCTGCCATTCCAGGTAAGCCTTCTGGCTCTCTACGGGCTCCTCTGCAATAATCTTCTCAACTGCATGGATTGCCTCGGGCTGGCCCATATCCACAAAATCGACATCGGTCATGCCGTCAGAAGCGAAAAGAAGGTCGAAGTTTATGCCGCTAAATTCGCTTCTCACCTGGTCCATAGCCATCTTGTTGTAGTTTGCCTCAGGGTCGCGGAGTTCTACGGCGCTGCGTGAATTCTCGGCGATACGGGTCTCTATACGCATCACATCTGCCATCTTTGCCTCAGCCACGGCCTGGTCGAAACCGTAGAGTGTGAACATGCGTACGATGTGCTTCTTGTAAGCCTCGCGGATGGCGGTGGTAGCCTCGTCGGTGTCAAGATAATACTCTTTCTCGCCAAGGGTTATACCTCCCTGATAGACTCCCAGGATATTGTTCTTACTGTCTTTGCTGTCGGCACCGATAGAATAACCGAAATAGCCGTCTACAAGGCCGTCATGACCGAGTTCGGCAATCATGGGAACAATTTCATCGGTACTTGTAATAGCAGCGATGCGGTCGAAATAAGGTTTCACCAGCCCGATTCCCTGGTTGTTGCGGGCAGTGGTGTCCATATAGATATTATAGAGGTTGGCTATCTTGCCGGCATTTGTAGAAGCATCGTGATTGGTTGAAACAATCTCTTCGATAAGGCCTTTCAGCTGCTCGCGGTTGTTTTCTGCAAGAGCGTCGAAGCTGCCGTAGCGCGAATATTCTGCTGTAAGAGGATTGGCCTCCATCCATCCGCCGCAGGCATACTGATAGAAATCATCACCTGCAACAGCAGTTGGATCAAGGTTTTCGGACTTAATACCGATGCCCAGCTGGTGTGAACCGCAGGCAGTCATGGCAAGCATTGCCGTCATAAAAAATATCTTTTTCATCGTTTGTTAGTTAAATTTTGCGCCAAAGTTAATACATTTGCGGAGTGTTTTAACATTTATATCTCAATGAAGAAACTATTTATCATGTGCATAGCCTCACTCCTTGCAGCAGCCTGCACCAGCAACACAAGCAACACCACCGGCACAGACAAACCTGCCGGCGCTGAATTCAGCACCCCCGGTAAAATCCTTGTGGCAGTTGATGTCCAGAGAGATTTCTTTGACCCCTCAGGTGCTCTGTATGTATCTGGAGGTGAGGAACTTCCCGAGCAGATTGCTGAAATAGCCGGCAGTTACGATGCTGTCATCTTCACTCTCGACTGGCATCCCGGCAACCATTGTTCATTTGCAGAACAGGGCGGCATCTGGCCCGCACACTGCGTAGCATACACCCAGGGTGCAGGACTGCCCGACTGCTTCTCTCCCATCCTTGCACAGGGCGCCGACAAAGTTCAGTTCTTCTTCAAAGGACAGGATCAGGACAAAGAGCAGTACGGCGCATTCGAAGATCTCGGAGAAGGATGCATCCGCCATTGGCTTGAGAACTGCAGCGGGCTTGACATCTGCGGTATCGCCGGCGACTACTGCGTGAAAGAGTCCACTGCCAACCTCCTTAAAATTGTTCCTGCAGAAAAAATCACCATCCTCACTAGTCTGGTGCGCAGTATCGACGACGGCTCCACACTCGCAGCCTTCATCGAGGAGAACGGCCTGCAGCAGAAATAGCCGTCTATGTCATTCAGGACATTCCTTGACCGCAAAGGGGTTAAGCCATCCTTCAAGGCTTATTGCCTTGACGCAATGTCGGCAATGGCCCAGGGGCTTTTCTGCACCCTGCTTGTCGGGACAATCCTGAACACCCTCGGGGCTGAATTCCACATCAGCTTCCTCACCAGAAACATTTTCACAATCGGCAGCAACGGATACACCATCGGCGGCGCGGCGGCAGCAATGGTAGGGCCGGCAATGGCCGTGGCCATCGGCTATGCCCTAGGCGCCCCCGGGATGGTGCTCTTCACCCTTGCTCCCGTAGGGCTCGCCACCAATGCCATGGGTGGCGCAGGCGGCCCTCTGGCAGTTTATCTTGTGGCCATCATAGCGGCTGAGGCAGGAAAGATGGTGAGCAAAGAGACCAAGATAGACATACTTGTCACCCCAGTTGTAACGCTTCTTGCCGGCATCGGCATCGCCAGCCTTATCGCTGCGCCGGTGGGCCGTGCAGCAACCTGGGTTGGTCATCTGATAATGTGGGCCACAGAGCTCCAGCCATTTGTGATGGGAATTCTGGTGGCCACAATCACAGGCATAGCACTCACTCTACCAATATCTTCTGCAGCAATATGTGCGGCACTTGGCCTTACAGGACTTGCCGGTGGTGCAGCTGTGGCGGGATGCTGTGCGCAGATGGTGGGTTTTGCAGCAATGAGTTTCCGGGAAAACCGCTGGGGCGGCATCATCAGCCAGGGACTTGGCACCAGCATGCTCCAGATGGGAAATATTCTTAAGAATGTCAAGATCTGGTTCGCCCCCATCATCACAGGAATGATTACCGGTCCCCTGGCGACCTGTGTGTTCCACCTTCAGATGAACGGTGCTGCAGTCAATTCGGGTATGGGTACATGCGGTCTCTGCGGCCCTATCGGCGTATGGACCGGATGGATCTCCCCTTCCGAGACTGCTCTAGCAAACGGTGCCTCCGCAATCACCCCGGCAGCTGCAGACTGGATCGGGCTGGCACTTGTGTGTGTCGTGCTTCCGGCAGTAATCTGCACCGTTCTCGGCTGGATATTCCGCAAAATAGGCTGGATCAAGCCAGGCGACCTTTCACTTATCTGATCGGATAAGTGATTACACTTTTAGATTCAAGTGCATCCTTAACGCTCAACGAGCATTTACCCGACCATTTCTTTCCTTTTACAAGGTCTTTCCACTCGTAAGCATCCCAGATTTCCTTCTTGAACACATATATGACCATTTCGTCATCAATGCCGTATGTTTCGACCGGTGTGACGTAGTTGTCTTCGCTGTCGAATGTAAGGGTCCTTGCAGACTGCCCGTTGATTTCATAGATTGAAATCTTCTGCCATTCAGAAAGTTCGTCGGGCAGAGTCTCAGAATTCTCCTTGGCAGGAATGAACCATACTGTGACATCTGAAGAATAGTTCCTCAAAGTGAGGAAATCTTTGGATGTCGCGTAATACTCAGGATCATAATAACCATCGTAATATTTGTCGCATGAGCAGGCAAGTGCCGCGATAAGGGCGATGATTGCAATATGGTTTTTCATAGCGTTCTTCTAATAAAGTTTGATGCGTAGTCCAAGGTCGATGTAGAAGAAAGGAGTTGAAGGAGTGCTTACCTTTTCGGTCTTTCTTGAATCGTAGTCTATCTGCCACTGATCGGCACCGGAAGCGTATGCCACCGCTTCAACCCAGTTCTCCGGTTCGTACATCCTGACCGACGGAGTAACAGTTTTTTCTATGTTTATCGGCGCGGGAGTCCAGTCTATACCAGGTTCTATGAACAATGATATATCGTCAGCCACAGAGTATGAAAACTGGATCGAAGAGCCCAGCAGCAATACAGGCACATTGACCGTTGATTCAGGGGCATCTATGAGATACCCGATGCTGCTTGACTTTCTAACATATTCATATAAATAATATTCCGGACCGGTCTGGCCGTCTCTGGCACGCCTCTCATATTCCAAGCAGTAATTGTTCCAGGCAAGCCCTGCACCAATCCTGGGAGTGATGTTGAACAGTCCGAAATCAAAGCGGTATGCCGCACCCAGGGTGATTGTCGGCACCAGAGCCTTGTTATAGATAGTGCCGCTTGAATACCTGTACAGATACTTTCCACCGTCGGCCTTGTCTGCCGTACCGAAATAGAGGGCTTCGGAAGCGTGTGCATTCTGCGCACCGAGCTGTGCGTATGCACCTACATGACCGTCAAAGAAAAATGTGTAGCGGATGGCGCCGTTGTAGCCATAGGCAGTTCCCCTTACTGCAGACACATCACCGTCATAGATGAAAGAGTTGAATGTCGCTCCTGTCTTCAGGTCGATTGTGTGGATGCCCTGCGCATAAAGGTCCGCTCCAAGCAGAGCCAGGGCAAGTGTCAGGATAAATCTCAAGTTCTTCATAAAAAGGTTGTTTCCAATATAAATGCACCGGAGGCGAGATTCTTACAAGAAATACCCGGTTATTCTTGAGAAGAAGCACCGGTAATGCGGAAGAGACGGAGGAGCGCGCCGAGCAGTGTGAGCATGATACCCACCAGGACAGCGGGAAGCCATGGGTCGCGGACAGCCTCCAGAATGGAGAAGGTACCTTTATCAGGATCATATCCAGACTGATACACTTTCAGGCTGCCGTGCGAATAAGGCTTGTTCACTTCAATCACAGCATCTTCGACTGTGCCGTCGGGCATGTGCACCGCCACATAAGAACGGTAGTCTTTCGGAGTGCCGTCGTCATAGGCCTCGAACTCGAAGTCCTTAAGTTCTATCGCAACACCTTCATTCCAGACAGTCTGCCCTATCTCCACCTGCAGCTTGGCAGAAGAGAAATCGGCACTGCCGAAAGTGCCTGCAGCCAGCATTGTCAGAATCCCCAGGTGGGAGCTCAGGAATGCAATCTTCTTTGCCGAGAATGAAAGTGGGAATGAAAGGCGGAAAAGAGCCATCAACACGCTGGTACAGAGCCAGAGAAACATCAATGTAAAAGACCAGTTGGAGGTCATGCCGTGGAAGCCTGGCCAGGCAGAGGCAGATACACCACGCTGGCGCAGAAGCCCCATCAGCACTGTCATTGCGGCGCACCACAGCAAGGCTGCAGTAGCGCACGACATGTCGCTGAGCCACCGTATGAACCGGTTCCTGTCACGGAAAAAGTGCAGGACAAGCAATACAGCCACCATTGCTGCAAGCGTGACAAGGTTCCACGGGCAGTGCAGCACAGACCACTCTACCGGGCCGATCAGCAGCTGCAGCACCAGCCCCAGCGCAAACAGGCATGCGCCGAAAACCAGGCCGAACTTTATGTCAAAGCTTTTTACCGGCATTCTATTTCAGTGAATGAGAACTTATTGCCGTCGAACAGACCAAGGTCAGACAGTTTCAGGCTGGGTATCACAAGCAGGCTCATGAACGACATGGTCATATAAGGCGCCTTCAAGCAAGATCCGAGAGAACGTGCGTAGCGTGTAAGTTCTGCGTATGCCTCCCCCACCTCGTCTACAGGCCTGTCACTCATAAGTCCTGCCACAGGCAGTGGAAGCACCTTCTCCACAGTATCGTCCACAGCCACCATCGCCCCATTGTTCTCCATTACAAGATTAATGGCGCGGGCAATCTCTTCATCGGTGGTGCCTGCAGCTACGACATTGTGGCTGTCGTGGGCCACGCTTGTGGCGATTGCACCACGCTTCAGTCCGATGCCTTTGATAAATGCCTTCGCAGGCACGGCATCTTTGCTGAAACGGTTCACAACCACCAGCTTAAGGATGTCGCGCGACGGGTCGGCAAGCGCCTTACCGTCTGCAACATCAACTCTTTCATGCAGCTCTTCAGTAAGCAGCGAACCGTCGGTTGCACCTATCACTTTGACTGTATCGGTTCCGACATGTATTTCAAGCTGTTCGGGCGAAACGAAATTCTGGACGAAATTGTTGATGATATCTGCCTTGCCGGCCTTGAGCTCAGACACTCCCCTGTCTGCCACCTTCACACCGTCAAGGTAAGTTTCCAGTACGTTGAAGTCAGAAAGGTTGTCTACCACTATGAAGTCTGCCCTGTCACCCTTATGGAGAAGCCCCACAGGCACATTGTAGTGGCGCACAGCATTCACACTTGCCGCACGCAGCACATCGAATACATTGTATCCGTCTGCCACTGCGCGGCGCACGATTACATTGATATGGCCTTTCTGCAAATCATCGGGGTGAAGGTCGTCACAGCAGAACATGACCTTGCCGGGATGCAGGGCGAGCAGCTCTTTCAGTGCCTCATAGTTCTTGGCGGCACTGCCCTCACGCACAGATATCTTCATTCCGGCAGCAATCTTTTCTTCTGCTTCCTGAAGGTTTGTACATTCATGGTCTGTGGAAATGCCCTCTGATGCATACTTCTTCAGCTGCTCTCCGCTGAGTCCGGTAGCGTGGCCGTCTATCGGTTTGCCGGCCCTGCGGGCTGCGGCAAGTTTGGCAAGACATTCTGAATCACCGAACACCACGCCCGGGAAGTTCATCATCTCTGCCAGGAACCAATAGTCAGGATTGGCAAGCATCCCAGAAACAGCTGCCGAATCAAGCACAGCACCCGTATTTTCAAAACCTGTGGCAGGCACGCATGAAGAGACGCCGAAGAAGAACTTGAACGGTGATCCGAGGCCGTCTTTCACCATATATCCTGCACCCTCCTCACCACACACATTTGCAATTTCGTGAGGATCGCAGATTGCCGCAACTGTACCGTGCACAACTGACTTTGCCGCGAAATTACGCGGTGTTGTCATAGAACTTTCTATATGAACATGAGAATCGACAAAGCCAGGAAGAATATATTGGTCTTCTGCCACATCAATCTTTCTGACATCGGCTATCACACCATTTTCCACAACCACCTCCGCGGGGTAGATTTCAGACCTGTCCAGGTCTACGAATTGTCCGTTGATTTTCATAGTGAGACAAAATTAACAAAAAAAAGCGGTCTGCAATATAAAATCACAGACCGCCAAGCACATGAAATCATACCTTTAAGAGGCATTATTAACCTTTTCAATCCTCTTCCGGTTAAGTATCTTGTACATGACAGGAACCACAATCAACGTAAGGAAAGTGGAGAGTGCCATACCTCCGATGATCACCCAGCCGAGACCGTTGCGGAGCTCTGCACCCGAGCCGGAAGCCACAGCCACCGGAATCATACCGATGATGGTGGAGAGTGCTGTCATGAGGATAGGGCGTGTACGCATCTTCACAGCATTCAGCAGAGCAGAGTCCATATCTGCGCCTTCAGCAATCTGTTCGTTTGCAAAGTCCACAAGCAGGATGGCATTCTTGGCCACAAGGCCCACCAGCATCACCAGACCGAGCATTGCATAGATGTTCATGGATGTGCCGGAAAGTGCCAGAGCCATGATCGCGCCCAGGATAGAGAAAGGGATTGAGAACATCACTACAAAAGGATCTGTCCAATTGTTGTAGAGCACCACCATTGCCAGATACATAAGTATCAGCGAGAGCAGCAGCGCACCGCCCATCACACCCATCGAATCCATCATCGACTTCATGTCACCGGTGGTTTCGATCCGGCAGCCCGAGATTGCAGCACGCTCGCTCACCTTTGCCATGAATTCGCCTGACGCCTGACCGGGAGAGATACCTGTCACATTGGAACTGATTGTGACAGAAGGGTTGCGGTTGTAACGCTCCAGCTTGTTGGGGCCGGTGCCAAGGCGCACTTCTGCAAACTGCTCGAGACTCACAACACTCCCCTGCTGGTTCATGAACGAGAGCGACGACACATCTTCGATTGTCTTGCGGAAGTCTTTGTCTGCACGGATGTTGATGTCATATTCGTGGTTGTTCTGTACATATTTCATAGAGTTGTTGCCCTGCAGGGCCAGCTGCAGCGTGAGGCCGACATTGTCGAGCGAGAGCCCAAGTGCAGACATCTTGTCGCGGTCAACCACAACTTCAACCTCAGGCATACCGTTGCCGGAAGAAAGCTGCTGCTGTATTGTACCGGGGATGTTCTGCATCTCCTTGAGAGCAAAATTGGCAAAGGCATTGACTGAATCCTGGTTGTTACCGTAGATGATATATTCGATATCTGCGCTGTTGCCGGATCCGTGGAGCGAAGCTGCGAAAAGGCGTACCTTGGCATTTACAAGATACTCGGAAAGAGGTTTCTGCAGCGCAGTTGTAACCTGCGAGGTGCTCATTGTTCTCTCAGAAGGAGGAACAAGCTTGACAGAGATTTCCGCCAGATAAGGAGCGTCCTGACCGCTGCCGCCGCTGGTAAAGCCCACCTTTGTGATGAGTGTCTGCACCTCGGGCCGTGCCATGAGCCACTTCTCGGCCTTTGTCACCATAGCTGAAGATTCTTCGATAGAGATATCCTTCGGCATCTCCATCACAACATTGAACTCACTCTGGTCCACGTCAGGCATGAACTCAAAACCGATGAATCCCATAGGGAAAAGCGAGCAGACAAGCACCGTGAGGGCAATCACAATAAGGCCTATCCATCTCTTGTGTCCCAAAGACCACTTCAGTATGCCGCTGACCCACTCGCCGAAAGAGGCCACAAGACCCTCGAACCAACCGAGGAACCGGCCTATTGCAGAGTCTTTACCAACACTCTCGAGCCTGCTGAAACGTGATGTCAGCAGAGGTACCAGCGTAAGGGCCGCCACAAGGCTGAAGAATATTGCAAATACTATCACACCGCAGAACTGGCGCATGATGTCTGATACCAGCGACTTGGTAAGTGCAATGGGAAGGAACACAATGATAAGCACGATGGTGACCGTGATGACGGTGACACCAATCTCCTTCATTGCATCGGATGTGGCCTTCAACGGGCCCTTGCCCATCTCGAGGTGGCGGTACACATTCTCAATCACCACAATGGCATCATCCACAAGCACACCGATAACCACCGAAAGGCCGAGGAGCGACATGAGGTTCAAAGTAAAGTTGAACATCTTCATCCCGATGAACGCGCCAATAAGTGACAACGGCACCACAAACATCACTATCAGGGCGTTGCGCACATTGCCAAGGAACAGCAGTATCACCAGGGCCACCAGAATCACAGCCAGCAGCAGGTCTACCAGCACAGACTTGATGGAAGCGCGGGTGAAGTCGGATGTATCGGATACGAAGTTGACATCAAGCCCCTTGTCGGCATAGTCCTGCTCGAACTGGACCACAGCCTTTCTCACAGAATTGCTGAGCTCTATGGCATTTGCATCGCCCTGCTTGTAGATATCGAGCAGCACGGCATCCTTGCCGTTTACACGGGCGATCCTTGTGATGTCCTTGGGCATCTCCTGGATATCGGCGATGTCGTTCAGGCGGATCTGTGTGCCGGTGGGCAGAGTCATCAGCACAAGGTTGCGGATGGTCTCAATGTCGTTGAGCTTGCCGGAGAGGCGCACTGCTGTGGTGGCATCTTCATTCTTGAGGCTTCCTGTAGGGAAGTCGAGGTTGGCACCGCGGAGCACACCCAGCACCTGCATCGGAGCAAGCCCCAGCGAGCGCATGGCCTCCATGTCAAGGTTGATCTGGATCTCCCTCTCCTGCTCTCCAACAGTGTTGACCTTCGCCATACCGGGGATACGCAGCAGGTCGGGCAGCAGCCTGTCTTTAACCAGGTCGGCCAGGTCCATCGGCTCGAGGTCGGCAGTGGCAGAGAGGGTGATGACAGACTTCTCGTCTACAGTAATCTTGTTCACAATAGGTGAAAGGATGCCCGAAGGAAGCTCTGCCTTCTTGGAGTTGATCTTGTTCTGGGCATCGGTCATTGTCTTGTCGATGTCGGTGCCGTATGTGAACGAGATGAACACCATCGACATGCCTTCGAATGAATATGAGCGCACCGACTCCACACCCTGAAGCCCGGAGAGGACATCTTCCAGCTTGCGGGTGAGCGAGTTTTCAACCTCTGTCGGAGAGGCACCGGGATAGATCACCTGCACATTCAGTGAAGGCGGAGTGAACTTGGGCATGAGCTCTGACTGCAGGGAGGTGAACCCTATGACGCCCAGCAGAGCTATGACCAGAAACAGCACTGCCACATAGACAGGCCGCTTGATTGAAAGATCTGATATCTTCATGACCTGCTACTCTAGTTGATTGATTTGACTTTTGTTCCGTCTGAAATGTTCATGATGCCTGAGACAATGATTTCATCACCATCTTCAAGGCCGGAGAGCACTTCCACGCGGTCACCGACCATCTCACCGAGAGTGACATCCTGCGCCACGGCTGTGCCATCTTTGAAAAGATATACGATTGAAGAGCGGATGCCGCCAACAATTGCGCTGCGGGGCACCAGAATACCTGCAGTGCCTTCCTCTGAGATGAATCTGGCCTTCATATATTCACCGGCCTTGAGGTCGCTGTTGTTCTCCACCTCAATCTCCACGGGATAGTTGAGGCCGCGGTCTGACTTCACACCGATGAAGCTCACCTTGCCGGTGAACTCACGGTCAGACGAGCCGCTGGGTGTGAGCACCACCTGCTGGCCCAGTTTCACTTTCTCTATCTTGCCGTCGGACAGCATGCAGGTCACTTTCAGCCTGCTGTTGTCAACAATGTCAAAAAGCGGTGCGTTCGGTGCGATGAGCGAGCCGAGCTCCACATATTTCATATTGATGACGCCGCTGATGGGAGCCTTCACAGTAGCATCGGCAAGACGGCGGCGGCTTACCTCATAGCGGCTCTTTGCAGCGGCGAGCTGAGTCTCCATGCTTTCGAGCTGCTGGTCTGAAACACCTCCAACCTGCTGTGATGCGGCAAAGCGCCCCACATTCTTCTCCATAGACTCGTATGCAGACTTCGCAGCCTCATAATCTGCCTGAAGAAGCTCCTTGTCCACTTCAAGCAGAGGTGTGCCGCGGCTCACGCGCGAACCGTTGTTAACATATATCCTGACCACACGGCCGCTTACATCAGAGACAAACTTAAGCTCCTTCACAGGGGCGGTAAGACCGTTGGAGGTAACCTCCAAGGTATAGTTTTCAACATTCACGGGCTGTGTACCCACCGTAACGATTCCGTCGTCCGCCACAGAAGCAGTCTGTTCGGCAATTTTCTTCTTGTTGTTGAACAGGACAAACACCATCCCTGCTACCAGCAGCACCAAAACTGCATAACCAATGAACTTTTTCATATTTCTTTTATTTTATGATTTCCTTGATTTTACCTTCGTTTTTCTTGAGCTCGAGGAGTGAGAGCATATAATTGTGGAGTGACTCGGCATAGCTGATCTGAGCCTTGATAAGCTCTGACGATGCATTCAGCACATCAGACAGCGAGCTTATGCCAAGATTGAAGTTGTTGTCGGTGATGGTGTAGACATCCTCTGCCAGCACCATGTTCTCTTTCTGGGCGTTGAGTGCATCCCAGTTGCTTTCAAGCTGCATAACGGCATTTGAATGAGCCATGCGCAGCGACTGGTCAAGCTGCTGGCGGTCGCTCTCGGCCTTTGCATACTCAAGCTTTGCCTTTTTGATTTTGGCATCTTTGCTGAAACCGCCGAAGATGGGCACCTTCAGGCTGAGAGAAAGCATCGACATGGGATATTTGTGGAATGTGGGGCCTGTGTAGAAATCATCGGCCATGAAGTAATAGTTGTAGTTGCCCACAAGTGTGAGAGTCGGCATCAGCTCATACTTCGCAGAGCGCACCTGCAGCTCGTTCATCTTCAGTTTCTGGTCCATCAGCCTTACCGGAGCCAGGTCCATTGGCTGGAAAAGTGCCACATCTCCAAGATATGCTGTGTTCTCGATTGCGGCAATGTCAAGAGGAGCCACCTTGATGTCGCTGTCCATGTCATAGCCCATATTGAGCTTGAGAAGATTCTTCTGAACCTCAAGAGCCTGTTCGAAGCCGGTTTTCTGTGAGAGAAGGTTTGTACGGGCCACTTTTATGCGGTCAAGGTCAACTGGACGCACTATGCCAAGTTCCTTGTTGGTGGTCATTATCTCCATGGTCTTGTCCATCAGGGCAATGCTGCTGTCAAACTGTTTCAGTCCATACTCAAGCACCTGAATGTTATAGAAGAATGTTGCAGTCTGGGCAATCACATCATCGGTGTTGATGTCATCCCCTATCTCAGCCATACCTTCGGCAGCTTCGGTTATGTCAAGTGCATTGAAGAGCGAAAGGTTCAGAATCTGCTGCACCAGGCTGGCACCTACGTTCGAGACGTTGCTGAGGCCCATCGGAATCACCATATACTTGTCGGCATTGGGGTCGCGCAATGCCTCCGGCATCATTGAATTCATGAAATTGGGCATCACCACGATGTTCTTGTCGAAGTTGTAGGTAACAGAGCCCGAGCCGCTTATCTGAGGCATGAGGGCACCCAGAACTTCGCGGCGCGACTGAGATGCTATCTCACGGTCAAGCTTGCTCTTCTGCAGAGTCTTGCTGTTCTGCAGAGCATAATCGACACATTTTTCAAGTGTCATCACTTCCTGGGCATTTGCCTGCGGCAGAGCGGCCAGGAGTAGGAATAGCAATAAAAATGTACGCTTCATAATATAAGATGTGATTAGTTTAGCAATGCCTTCAGGTTGAATTCAATAACCTGATTGAAATAGTGCTGTGCGGCAAAATCACCGTCGTGCATCACAGTTTTCTTGAAGTAGCTGAAGATTGAATATGAAATGTATCCGGCAATCAGGGCAGCGTCTATTTCCTTGCGGTAGACTCCTTCGCGCTGTCCCCTCAGAATATTCTGCTGAAGCTTTTCATTGAAAAGTTCGCGGCCGGCATCATGGTCGCTTGTTGCAATCTGTGGGTAGTATTTCGCAATACCGCTCAGGAATTTGGGCGAAGTCTCCCTGAAGAAATCCACCAGCACAGTGATTCCTTCTGTGAAACATTCCTTTACATCTTTCGATTCATCTGTAAGGCACTCGAGCGCCGAGCGAAGGTCGTCAAGAATCTTGAGCATGCACTTCTCTATCAGACCGTCCTTGCTTTCGAAATTGTTATATAGAGTCTTTTTGGTCACACCTATATAATCAGCTATTGTTTCAATAGGCATCACTATGCCTTCATGCTTGAAGAGAGCAATCGCCTTCTCTATGTATTTTTCTTCTTTCATACCAGTTTGTAAAATATTGAGTTCACAAATATACACTTTTTATAATCAAATGGTGTAATTATTTTAATTATTTGAAAAATGTGGAAGATATTGCAGCAAGAGTTAACTTTGCATCAAAACAAATGAAAATGGGCCGCAGAAGAGAATTTCCCAACACATACGTGATCATTGCAGCACTCACTCTGATATGTGCCGCTGCAAGCTGGTTTGTGCCGGGCGGCGAACCGCAGACATGGCAGGTATTCTCTGCCCTTTATGAGGGATTCATCAAGCAGAGCGGAATCATTGCATTCATCCTGATCATCGGAGGGACTTTCTGGCTGATCGGCAAATCTCACGCAATAGATGCCGGGATATTCGCTTTTCTGCGGCTGTGCAGGCGTTTGGAGCAGCACAGATTGATAAGACGGGCAGGCGTGGGCAACATAGTGATAGTGTTCACTTCCCTGCTGTTCTCCACTTTCGGTGCAGTGTTCGGCATGAGTGAGGAGACCATCCCTTTTGTAGCTGTTATGATTCCTCTTGCCATCGCAATGGGTTATGACTCGATAGTTGGCGTGTGCATGGTTTATGTAGCAGCGCATGTGGGATTTGCAGGGGCATTTCTCAATCCTTTCACAATAGGCATCGCTCAGGGGATGGCCGGTCTGCCGCTGTTTTCAGGAATGGGCTACCGCATCGTCTGCTGGCTGGTTCTCAACGCTGTGATGCTCACTTTCGTGCTTCTTTATGCCTCTCGTGTCAAAAGGCATCCCGAAAAAAGCCCCGTGCGCGAGCTTGACTCTTTCTGGCGCGACAGGCAGGCTTCGGAAGAAATGGCAATGGAGCCGCAGCACATTGTCATTCTCTCGCTGCTTGGGCTCACAGTGGCGGGAATCATCGTGGGGGTAACCTGCTTTGACTGGTATCTGCCGCAGCTTTCAGCACTGTTTCTTGGGCTGGCCGTCCTTACTGGCATAACCATGAAACTCTCTGCAAATGAGATTGCCACACAGTTCATAGCCGGTGCCAAAGACATCTTCTCGGCTGCGCTTGTGGTTGGTCTTGCCGGCGGCATCGTAACGATTCTGGAAAACGGCAAGGTGATGGAGCCGATGCTCAATTCTCTTGCAGGATGGCTTGACGGAAGCGGAAAGGCTGCAGCCATTTCACTGATGTACGGTATCCAGACACTTATTAATATTGCCATTCCTTCAGCCTCTGCAAAAGCAGCGATGACAATACCGATAATGGCTCCGTTTGCCGATATGATTGAGCTTTCGAGGCAGTCGATGGTGCTTGCTTTCCAGTTTGGCGACGGCTTCACCAACATGATAACTCCTACATCCGGCGTATTGGTGGCAGTTCTGGGCATGGCCCGTATCCCCTATGCCAAATGGTTAAAGTTTATCTGGAAATTCATCCT
>JAZLJK010000053.1:0-57984 GCA_045617865.1 Bacteroidales bacterium
AGTTTCGCTATTCGATACGCTGAATAACCTGTTCGCTTGTAAATCTCAATGACTTGATCGTAATACTTGAGTCGTTTCTCTGTTTGATAAATGAACATCGTTAACTCTTTGTTGTGAGTCAACCTTTTTCAGTTAAAGACAATCACCCTTTTGAAAATTCATCCTTCCCGCTCTGCTTCGTAAAATTCATCTAAGCATGATGATGTGTGGCACAGAGCCTGTGACGGCGATTGCCGTGCTTAGATGAGACCTTGTTCCCAGCATCTAAGCACGCTGATGCGCTCCATACGCGCTACAACCTATATTGCCATGCTTAGATGAATGTCACGAAGCTTTAGATGAGGTTACCGGCACACAATAGCAGCAAGAATGGCAGTTTTGCCGCTGTACTGTGCCCTCAGTCGGAGCGGACCGAAAGCAGATGCAGGAGGATGTTTGCCAGCACCTGGGCGGCAGCGAAGAGCGCGCCCTGACTATGATTTTCTTGGGCTGCAGTGCGTCGGCCGCGGAGCCAGAGCGGACCGAAAGCATCGCGTGGGGAGGAACACCAGCGGAAATGCTGCGGCACTATGCCCGCTGACGCAAAACAGCAGCTACTGCCGAAATATACCAGGAGGACAGCGATGTCGGCGGGAGATACGCCGGAGATGCGCGATGCCTGAGCCACCGCAGACAGCAGGCCGAAGACCGCAGGCAGCATGCCGCAAACTGCAAAATGCGGAAGCACATGTCACTGTGAACTAGCCAGTTATGAATGGAGAATAACGGCAGCGAACAAATTCAATGACGCTGAGCGACATCGTCAAGCCACGGATGAATCTATGCTATGCAGGGGTTCGCAATGACAGAAGTCTGCAGCTACCGCCTAAATGATCCAGAATAACGGCAGCGGGCAAAAGCGATGAGAACAGTCTGCAGCTATCTGCCGAAATAAACCAGAAGGACAGCGATGTCTGCGGGAGACACGCCGGAGATGCGCGACGCCTGGGCCAGAGTACGCGGCTTGTAGCGTTCAAGCTTTATGCGACACTCCATACTGAGCGAAGTCACCTTCGAAGGATCGAAATTGGCGGGGAACTTTATGTTCTCCAGACGCAATATCTTGTCTGCAAGCCTCTTCTCACGCTCGATATACCCCTGATATTTAATCATAATCTCCACATCCTCAATGATTTCCGCACGTGCGTAGTCATCAAAGCGTCCGTCAACCACAAGTTCCGGCATTGTTCCACGTGGAACATTTGTAAACATTTGTGCCAGTTCCACAGACGGTCTGGTAAGAAGTTCAGCTATTCTCTTGCGGTTTTCAATCGGAGTTGAACCAACCGACTCAAGATAAGAATTTACATCAGAAGGTTTCACAGATGTAGATGCAAGAGCGTCCTGATAACTCTGTATGGCATCATACTTGGCCATGGTCCTATCAAGCCTCCCCTTGCTTATAAGGCCTAATTCATAGCCCTTTGGAGTGAGACGGCGGTCTGCATTATCCTGTCTGAGCAGGATTCTATACTCTGCTCTTGATGTAAACATCCTGTAAGGCTCATCCACACCTTTAGTTATAAGATCGTCAATAAGCACGCCGATGTATGCTTCGTCGCGTTTCAAAATGAACGGTTCCTTTTCCTTTATCTTAAGGACCGCATTGATACCAGCCATCAGTCCCTGTGCCGCAGCCTCTTCGTATCCCGTGGTGCCATTAACCTGCCCGGCAAGGAACAGATTCTCCACTACACGTGACTCCAGCGTGGGTTTCAGCTGCACAGGGTCGAAATAATCATATTCCACTGCATACGCAGGCCTGAATATCTTTATATTCTCGAATCCTTTGATTTTATGCAGCGCTTCAAGCTGAGTATCAGTGGGGAGTGAAGAAGAAAAGCCTTGCAGATAGTATTCACAGGTCTTCCACCCTTCCGGCTCAAGAAACAGCTGATGCGAATCCTTGTCTGCAAAAGTCATCAGTTTCTGCTCTATTGAAGGACAATAGCGCGGCCCGATACCGGTGATGGTTCCGTTGAAAAGAGGAGACTGGTCGAAAGAACCTCTGAGGATATCGTGGACTTCCTGATTGGTATGAACTATATAGCACACCTTCTGCCCCACCCCTTCCTTCTGGATTGCCGACGGCTCGGCACCGAAAGAGAATTTTGCAGGAAACTCATCACCCTCCTGAACCATCAGTTTGTCCAGGTCGAGAGAGCGGACATCTATACGCGGAGGTGTGCCGGTCTTCATACGGCCCACAGTGATGCCTTCACTTTTGAGCTGATCGGCCAGACAATAACTTGCAAGCTCCCCTATTCTTCCACCCTGAGAAGTCTCCCTTCCAATGAAAAGTTTGCCGTTCAGGAAGGTTCCGGCAGTTATGATAACTGTTTTTGCCTTGAATTCCGTGCCCATCAGGGTTGTGACGCCGCAAATTTTGGATTCTCGGAGGGTTAACGAAGCCACAACATCCTGCCAAATGTCTAAGTTACAGCAACTTTCAAGGATTTCGCGCCAGTACAGAGTGTAGAGTGTTTTATCGCACTGCGCACGGGGGCTCCACATGGCAGGACCCTTGGATTTATTAAGCATCCTGAACTGGATTGTGGAGCGGTCGGTGACTATGCCGGAATATCCGCCAAGCGCATCTATTTCCTTAACTATCTGACCTTTAGCAATTCCACCAATGGCAGGATTACAAGACATCTGCGCAATGTTGCGCATGTCCATCGTTATCAGAAGAGTGCGTGCGCCCATGTTCGAAGCAGCCGCAGCAGCCTCGCAGCCGGCATGTCCGGCACCCACAACTATGACATCATAATTGAATTCCATTTTTCAAGAGCTTTGTTTTCCTGATTTCTCATTTCAGCCTGCTGTTCCGGAGTGAGGTCGTCATATCCGGTAAGGTGAAGAAGTCCGTGCGCCACCACCCTCATGATCTCACGGTCGAACCCCTCGCCGTATTCAACACCATTTGCGCGGACGGTGTCAACACTGATGAAAATATCTCCGTCTATGACAGTGCCTCCCTCCTCTTCCCTGTTGTCGAAAGTGATGATGTCGGTGTAATAGTCGTGACCGAGATACTGTTTGTTTATCTCAAGCAGGTAATCATCACTGCAGAAGATATAATTCAGGTCGCCTATCTTGAATCCACCTTCGGCTGCAATGCCCCTTAACCATTTTTTAATCAAATTTTTGTGTTTGATATCGAAATCGGTGCTTTCTCTAAAAAAAGATATCATAAATAAAGATATTTAGTTCAAATAATTGCTAAATTCGCGGTTTGAAAAGGCAGTGCCCCAAACACACGGCAAAAGTATCAAAAATTATAAAATCATTCTAAAAATCATTCATTTAACATGGCAAAAGTAACAGTTATCGGCGCCGGCAACGTAGGCGCAACAGTTGCAAACGCAGTCGCTCACACCGGATGTGTTTCTGATCTCGTACTCATCGACATCAAAGAAGGTCTTTCAGAAGGCAAGGCCATCGACATGATGCAGACAGCAAAACTTTATGGTTTTGACTGCCGTATCAAAGGCGTGACCAATGACTATGCAGCTACCGCAGATTCTGACGTCATCGTTGTCACTTCAGGTATCCCCCGCAAACCCGGCATGACCCGCGAGGAGCTCATCGGCGTTAACGCAGGTATTGTTAACATAGTGGTAAAAAATGCCTCTGAATACTCTCCCAACGCGATTTTCATCATCATCGCCAACCCCATGGACACCATGACATACCTCACATACAAGACCAGCGGCAAACCCAAAAACCAGGTTGTCGGTATGGGCGGACAGCTTGACAGCAGCCGTTTCACATACTACCTCAGCCAGGCTCTCAACGCTGCTCCCAGCGATGTTGAAGGTATAGTTATCGGCGGTCACGGTGACACAACCATGATCCCCCTCATCAGCAAGGCTACATACAAATGCGCACCCGTTGAGAAACTCGTGAGCAAGGAAGTTGCCGACAAGATCGTTGCTGACACAATGGTAGGTGGAGCAACCCTCACCAAACTCCTCGGAACATCTGCATGGTACGCTCCCGGCGCAGCAGCAGCAACCATGGTCAAGTCTATCATCCTCGACCAGAAGAAAGTATTCCCCTGCTGCGTAGCACTGGAAGGCGAATATGGCAAGAATGACATCTGCATCGGCGTTCCCGCAGTAATCGGCAAGAACGGTGTGGAGAAAGTTGTGGAAATCGAACTCACAGCAGCTGAGAAAGAGGCATTCGACAAGAGCGCAGAGGCAGTCAACAAGACCAACAGCGTGCTCAAGGAGATGGGCCTTGTGAAATAAATTATCAACATTTTTTTGACAAATAAAATATTGTTGCTAATTTTGGCAGTTGACATTAAACTGCACGGAATATATTAGAATATCACAATATGGAAGTTAAGAAATCACCCCAAGCCGACCTTTCAAAGAACGTGACTCTCTACAGAGAAATCGGTCTTATCGTGGCACTTGCCGCATGTCTGGTAGCTTTTGAATGGAAAACAAAAGAGATTAAGAGGACTGAACTTACTGAAACTGAGGTAATTGCAGCCGAAGAAGAAATCATCCCCATCACTGAGGAGGAAAAGGTTGCAAAACCCAACATGCCCACTATCCCTATCCTTTCAGACGCTATCGATATCGTGGACGATGATGTCAAAGTTGACGAAGAGATGTTCTCTTTCGAAGACAGCGAGGATCTCGGTGTAGATATGAGCGACTACGGTTATGAGGTTGGTGAGGAATCCGTTGAAGAGGAAGCCATTCCTTTCGCATTGGTAGAGCAGAAACCCATGTTCCAGGGCGGCGATGCAAATGCGTTCAGCAAGTGGGTGAACAATCACCTCGACTATCCTGAACTTGCAAAGGAAAATGGTATCCAGGGCCGTGTTACACTGCAGTTTACAGTGAATACAGACGGTTCAGTAAGCGGTGTGAAAGTTCTTCGCGGTGTGGACCCTTCACTTGACAAAGAGGCCGTACGAGTTGTATCCCAGTCACCTAAATGGACTCCGGGCAAACAGCGTGACCGTCCGGTAAAGGTTACCTACACATTCCCCGTGATATTCCAGTTGAAATAATATTTTGTCAAGAATATTTGAAAAGGTGGCCACAAAATGACCACCTTTTTTTCTCAAAAAGAAACCGTTCTGAATGTACGATACCCAGGAAATAAAGATTGAAACGGCTGTGATTGCCACTGTGGTCAGCGACAAGGACAAGATCAGAGAGGCAGAGGAATACCTCGATGAACTTGCATTCCTTGCCGAAACTGCAAATATCAAGGTTGTGAAGCGTTTCACGCAGCGCCTTGACCATCCTATTGCAGGCACATACTTCGGCACCGGAAAACTGGCTGAAATCAAGGCATATATAGAGGAGAACTGCATAGACTACATCATCTTCGATGACGAGCTCTCCCCCACCCAGATGCGCAACATAGAGAAGGAACTGCACTGCAGCGTGGTGGACCGCACAGGCCTGATTCTGGATATCTTTGCCGACAGAGCCAAGACAGCATACGCAAAGACACAGGTGGAACTGGCTCAGTATCAATACCTTCTCCCCCGCCTCACCGGCATGTGGACACACCTTGAAAGGCAGCGCGGAGGTATCGGAGTGAGAGGTCCCGGTGAAAGCCAGCTCGAAACTGACCGCCGCATCGTGCTGGACCGCATATCGGCATTGAAGGAGCAGCTCAAGAAGATAGACCGCCAGATGGCTTCACAGCGCTCAAACAGAGGCAAGCTGGTGCGCATTTCACTTGTAGGCTACACCAATGTGGGCAAGAGCACCCTCATGAATCTCCTGAGCAAGAGCGACGTCTTTGCAGAGAACAAGCTGTTTGCAACCCTCGACACCACGGTGCGCAAGGTTGTGCTTGAAAATGTGCCTTTTCTGTTGAGCGACACAGTAGGATTCATACGCAAGCTCCCCACTCAGCTTATAGAGGCGTTCAAAAGCACCCTGGACGAGGTGCGTGAGGCTGACATACTTATGCATGTAGTGGACATTTCGCACCCCAACTTCGAAGATCAGATTGCTGTGGTTAACCGCACACTGGCCGAAATAGGAGCGAAGGACAAGCCTGTTTTCCTGGTATTCAACAAGATAGATGCGTACAAATACGAAGAGTACGACGAATTCTCGCTGCAGGAGAAGACCAGCCGCAACTATTCTCTCCAGGATATAAAGAACAGCTGGATGGCAAAGGAGCACAATCCCTGCATCTTCATAAGCGCGAAGGACAGGGTTGGAATAGACAAGCTGCGCAACGACCTCTACAAGATGGTTGCAGAGATCCACGCAGGAAAGTATCCTTTCAACAATTTCCTCTGGTAAGATTAACCTACGAATTCACGTATAAGTTCCAGACATTTGTCGTGGCACTCAAGGAACGCGTTGTGCCCGCACTCCTGCAGCGTCACCATCTGAATGTTCTTGAACTGCTCCAGCATGCGCAGCTGCATCTCTGACGGCATGAATCCGTCGCTGTCACCGCAGACCGCCAGGGTAGGGGTGGAGGTGGATTCCAGCCAGCCGCTCATGTCGCTGCGCTTGGTGAAACCCTTTATCGAAGCTATGATGCCGGAAGGATCGTGGGTTTCGCACAGCTCCACAATCTCCCTTATCTTGCTGTCAAGCCTGCGGAGATTGTTTGGATGGAACATCTTGGGGATGGAAATGTCTGCAAGAGCCAGCAGACGCCCCGAATTGATGATATTTATCTCTCTTTCTCTGACAGGTGCGAAATCTTCTGACTCCGGATAGGGGTGGGAGTTCAGCAGCACCAGCTTCTCGAATGTCTCAGGAAAGAGTTCACAGCATTTCAATGCCACATATCCGCCCAGTGAATGCCCCACAACCGTGGCTTTCTCCACTTCGCAGAGATCAAGGGCAGCCTTTGCAACCGTTGCCATGACCTCTATGGTGTTGACAGGGGCGGAGCAGGAGAGACCGTGTCCGGGAAGGTCTATTGCAACTACCCTGTAATCGCGTTTCAAGGCATCATAGAGGTCGTTCCAGATGTACATGGTCTCCATGTATCCGTGAAGCAGAAGAATCGTTTTTTCGCCTTTTTTTGAATCCTGTATGTGTATTGCCAGATTGGCTGCCGTTGCAAAAAATTCCATTTCGTCTGTGTTTGTAACTCAAAAATACAAATAAACAAATTATTTCAATTATATTTGTGGATTAATTGGCACGAATTATAATTACTCGAGTAAAAATACATTCAAATCATGACAGAACTCATTTCTAAAGTTCCCGAAGGGCCGTTAGCCGAAAAATGGACTAACCACAAGGCTCACATCAAGGTTGTAAGCCCGGCCAACAAAAAGAAAATGGAAATCATCGTAGTCGGAACAGGACTCGGCGGAGCGTCTGCAGCTGCTTCTCTGGGCGAGCTCGGCTACAATGTCAAAATCTTCTGCATCAGTGATTCACCCCGCCGCGCCCACTCAATTGCGGCACAGGGAGGTATCAATGCTGCCAAGAACTACCAGAACGACAACGACTCTGTTTACCGTCTGTTCTACGACACCATCAAGGGTGGTGACTACCGCAGCCGTGAAGCAAACGTATACCGTCTGGCAGAGGTCAGCAACAATATCATCGACCAGTGCGTTGCACAGGGTGTTCCTTTTGCACGTGATTACGGCGGACTCCTCGACAACCGCAGTTTCGGCGGTGCACAGGTATCCCGCACATTCTATGCTCGCGGCCAAACTGGCCAGCAGCTTCTTCTGGGAGCTTACGCAGCCCTCAACCGTCAGGTTGCCAAGGGTACAGTGAAGAGTTATCCCCGTCATGAGATGCTTGACCTCGTCCTCATCAACGGCGAAGCCAAAGGTATCATCGCACGCGACCTTACAACAGGTGAGATCAAACGTTTTGGTGCTCACGCAGTTGTACTGGCAACCGGCGGATACGGCAACACATATTTCCTCTCAACCAACGCCATGAACAGCAACGGAAGTGCAGCTTGGCAGTGCTACAAGAAGGGTGCTTTCTTCGCAAACCCCTGCTTCGCTCAGATCCATCCCACCTGCATCCCCGTTCACGGCAACCAGCAGAGCAAGCTCACCCTCATGTCCGAGTCACTCCGCAACGACGGCCGCATCTGGGTTCCCAAGAAGCTCGAAGATGTTGAGAGAATCCGCAAAGGCATCCTCAAACCTTCAAGAATTCCCGAAGAGGACCGCGACTACTATCTGGAGCGCCGCTATCCCGCATTCGGTAACCTCGTTCCCCGTGACGTCGCCTCACGTGCCGCAAATGAGCGCTGCGACGCAGGCTACGGTGTGAATGAGCAGGGTCTTGCAGTTTATCTTGATTTCAAGACCTGCATGGAGCAGAAAGGCAAGAAATATATCGAGGAGAAATACGGAAACCTCTTCCAGATGTACGAAGAGATCAACGATGTGGATCCCTACAAGGAGCCTATGATGATATTCCCCGCCATCCACTACACAATGGGCGGACTCTGGGTTGACTATAACCTCCAGACCACAATCCCCGGTCTGTATGCAATCGGTGAGGCCAACTTCAGTGACCACGGCGGAAACCGTCTCGGTGCATCAGCCCTCATGCAGGGTCTTGCCGACGGTTATTTCATTCTTCCTTACACCATCGGTGACTATCTTGCATCAAAATTCAAGGATCCCAAGACTGACACCAACAATCCTGCATTCGAAGAAGCTGAGAAAGCTGTTAACGACAAAGTTGCCAAAATCCTTGCAATCAAGGGTAAACGCACTCCCGACAGCATCCATAAGGAGCTTGGCCACATCATGTGGGAATATGTCGGAATGGCCCGCAACGAAGCCGGCCTCAAGAAAGCTATCGGCATGATTGAAGAGCTCAAGAAAGAGTTCTGGAGCAATGTTTACGTGGCAGGCGACAACGAGCACTTCAACCAGGAGCTCGAGAAGGCTCTGCGCGTTGCAGATTTCCTTGAAATCGGACAGCTTATGGCTTACGACGCACTCAACCGTAAAGAATCATGCGGCGGTCACTTCCGTGAGGAGATGCAGACCGAAGAGGGTGAGACCAAACGTGACGATGAAAACTACATGTATGTCGCAGCTTGGGAATACAAGGGCGAAAACGAGCCTGAACTCCACAAGGAGCCCCTCAAATTTGAATTCTGTAAAGTAGCAACCCGTAACTATAAAGACTAAAGGAGAGCAGCGAATATGAAATTCACACTTAAAATATGGCGTCAGGAAAACGCCAAGGCACAAGGCCATTTCGAGACATATCAGGTTGACAACATCAGCCCCGATACATCATTCCTTGAGATGATGGATATTCTCAATGAGCAGCTTGTAAATGAAAAAATCAATCCTGTAGCCTTTGACAAGGGTTGTAAAGGAGAACACAGCGGTCCCGTAAGCTTTGACCACGACTGCCGTGAAGGTATCTGCGGTGCATGCTCACTGTACATCAACGGCCGTGCACACGGACCTGAGAGAGGCGTGACCACATGCCAGCTTTATATGCGCAAGTTCAAGGATGGCAGCACCATCACCATCGAGCCCTGGCGCAGCAGCGGTTTCCCCATTATCAAAGACCTGGTTGTAGACCGCAGGGCATATGACAAGATTCTCCAGGCAGGCGGATTCATCTCTGTAAACACAGGCGGTGTTCCCGATGCGAACGCTATTCCCATCAAGAAGGAGAATGCAGACTCAAGCATGGACGCTGCTGCCTGCATCGGCTGCGGTGCATGCGCTGCAACCTGCAAGAACGGTTCTGCAATGTTGTTCGTGGCTGCACGTGTAAGCTCTCTCGCTCTCCTGCCTCAGGGCAAGATCGAAGCTAAACGCCGTGCAAAAGCTATGGTCGACACAATGGACGCTCTTGGATTCGGTAGCTGCACAAACACCCGCGCTTGCGAGATGGAATGCCCTAAGGGTATTACTGTCAGCCACATAGCACGTCTTAACAGAGAGTTCCTCTGCGCTAAGTTCAGTGACTAGTTTTTTATTCACAATAAAGGAAGATAGAGGGTGCATAACCCTCTATTTTTCTTTTAACAACCTGTTGATAACTCATCATCTGTTCTTGATAACTTATTTTGTCAACAGTTTCATCAATATTTCAACAGATGTTATCAACATTAAAAATTGAAAAAACAAGCCTTCAAGTGCTCTTCCAAAGCTATTTTTGAACTTATCAACATTATCAACACGCTATAGACATCCATCATAGAAGAATAAATTAATTATTTATATTTGTATTTGTTTGTTGACAGACCAGCTTATGGAAGACGTAAAGAAATCAAGAGAGGAACTGTCGGGAAAAGACACAGATTTCGAAGGAAAGATAAGACCTCAGGAATTTGATGACTTCTCCGGTCAGGGTGATATCATAGAAAAGCTCAAGATTTATGTGAAGGCTGCTATGATAAGGGGCGAAAGTCTGGACCATGTCCTTTTTCACGGCCCTCCCGGCTTGGGAAAAACCACTCTCGCACACATCGTGGCCAATGAGCTTGGTGTGAACATGAAAATCACTTCAGGCCCTGTTCTTGACAAGCCAGGTGACCTTGCAGGCCTTCTCACATCGCTGGAGGCCGGTGATGTTCTTTTCATTGATGAAATTCACCGTCTCAGTCCGGTTGTGGAGGAATATCTATATTCTGCAATGGAGGATTTCACCATTGATATAATGATAGACAAGGGCCCCGGTGCAAGGAGCGTACAGATTTCTCTCGCTCCTTTCACCCTTATCGGAGCCACCACCCGCAGCGGTCTGCTCACATCGCCTCTGAGAGCCCGTTTCGGCATCCAGGAGCATCTGGAATACTACGACTATCCAGTGCTTGCAAACATCATTAAAAGAAGTGCTTCCATACTTAATATTGGCATTGATGACAGCGCAGCCACAGAAATAGCAATGCGCAGCCGCGGAACGCCGCGAATCGCCAACAATCTTCTTCGCCGTGTAAGAGATTTCGCACAGGTGAAGGGCAGTGGCAGGATAGATCTTCAGATTACAAAATATGCCCTCAATTCGCTTAACATAGACAAGCGTGGGCTTGATGCCATAGACAATAAGATTCTTACTACAATAATAGATAAATTCAAGGGCGGTCCTGTGGGTGCATCCACCATCGCCACTGCAATAAGTGAGGACCAGGGCACGTTTGAAGAGGTTTATGAGCCTTTCCTTATAAAGGAAGGATTCATACGCCGAACTCCTCGCGGCCGTGAGGCCACAGATCTGGCCTATACTCATCTCGGCTTCAGCCGTATAGCAGACCAAAACACACTTTTCTAGCGGAATGAAGAGATTCTGTCTTTCTGTGTTCATTATTTTGCTGCTTTTTCCTGTCATGGGAAACTGCTGCACATCTGCTATATTTTCCGGAAAGGTGACAGAGTCTGGCAGACCGATAATCTGGAAAAACCGTGACACAGGGCATCTCTGGAACCGTGTCGATTATATTCCGGCCGGCAAAGCCGGCAGATTCGGTTTCTATGCTCTTGTAAACTGCGACACTTCGGCACCTGAGGCGTGGAGCGGTCTGAATGAAGCGGGCTTTTCTATAATGAACACAGTGTCTTACAACATCCGCAGGAAGGGTGACACCACTCCTGCATCTAAGATGGACAGGGAAGGGGTGGTGATGTACAGGGCACTTGCTTCGTGCCGGACTCTGGCTGATTTTGAAAAGCTGCTTGATGCCACCCCGAAGCCTATGGGAATAGAGGCTAACTTCGGAGTGATAGACGCTGAAGGCGGTGCCGCATATTATGAAGTTAACAATTTCACATGGGTCAAATATGATGTAAATGATCCTGAAGCGGCGCCTGACGGTTATATAATCCGTTCCAACTATTCTTTTTCGGGCGAGGAAGATGCCGGGCAGGGCTATATCCGTTACGACAATGCATCTTATCTGATAAAGAATATGCTGGCAGGAGGGAAGAAGATATCAGCACGCAGTGTCTTCGACGGTCTTTCGCGCAGCTATTATCACTCACTCATAAACTGCAACTTCATGTTTTCCGGCTTCGAATGGGCTCTGGACCAGGATTTCATTCCGCGTGCCAGCACATCTGCCGTAACGGTGGTGGAGGGAGTCAACCCCGGTGAGGATCCTGCCGGTGCAGTGATGTGGTGTGCTGCAGGATATCCTCCCGTGGCGGTTGCTATGCCTGTAAGAAACAGCAGCCGTGGGGCAGTGCCTCAGCCTCTTCAGAGAATTTCTGCCAAGAACCCGCATTGTGCCGCAGCAGAAGAGGCCATGCAGCTTAAGGAAGAGGTTTTTTCCATAAAGCGCGGCAATGGTAAAAAATATGTCAATCTGAGCAGAGTCAGAGAAATAATGAGTGAGATAAGGGTCAAAGAAGATAAAATATTCGCCGGATATGAAGAATCTGAGGTTCGATAGACTTTCCGGCGGCATCTCCTGCAAGGCTGTGTTTTTTGCAAATGTGGTTTCTTCATTTGACAGAAGCACCCTTAACGTAGTGGAGTTCAACACCAAGAAAGAGGCTCTCTTTTTTGCGGGTGACCTTTATAACTTCTTTGAAGACAGCTGTGTATATTATTTCCCGGTAACATCTGAAAAGAGCAGCGGACAGTCTGTCAAAAGCGCCACAGCCAAGGTACAGCGCACCGCCGCAATCTCGGCTATGGAAGGATTTGCCGAGAAGAAGTTGCCCGGCAACTACAAACAGGCTCTGGACAATGCCTGCACCACAATTACAAAAGATCTGCTGAACAAACAGATCAACTCGGTGAATTCACCGGTGGTGATAGTTGCGTATACCGATTCCCTGGCAGAAAAGGTGCTTGGAAAAGCAAAGACGGCCGATGCAATCATAGAACTCAAGAAAGGGGACACGTTCAGCCACGACTTCATAAAGGAGGTTCTGTTTGAAAGTGGATTCAAGAAGGTTGATTTCGTATCATTTCCGGGTGAATTCGCGCTGCGCGGCTCCATAATAGACATATTCTCATATTCCGACAACTGCCCTTACAGAATAGATTTCTTCGGCGACGAGATAGACCAGATATCAAGGTTCGACTCCAACAGCCAGCGTACCATAGAAAAGGTTGACAGGGTGAAGATATATCCCAACCTTTTTGAAAACCACGAAAGCGCCGACTATGTGGATGTCACCGACCTCTTTCCCGAAAACACCCTGTTCTGGGATTTCAAGGAGGATGTGCAGTACAACAACACCTCTGCCGCAGAGATACTTCCGCAGCCCGCATTCAACAAGAATTTCGAGATTCTCTATTCCGATGTGGTTTCAAAGGAAGAGAACGGCTATCTGGTGCACATACTTTCGCCCCAGCTCAACCAGACGGTGCGTCTCAAGCAGATTCTGGCCGAGAAGGGCGGTGTGACAGCGGTGGATTTCATTCCGATCTCGCTGCACGAGGGATATATAGACAACAGCACGAAGCAGTGCTGGTACACCGACCATCAGATTTTTGAAAGATATCACAAGATAACTGTCAAGAGAGAGGTGACTTCTTCAGAGCGCCTTACGCTCAACGACCTTACAAGCTTCCATATCGGAGACTATGTGGTGCATATAGACCACGGAGTGGGACAGTTCGGCGGCCTTGTGCGCACCAATGTCAACGGCAAGATGCAGGAGGCCATAAAGCTCATCTATAAAGACGGTGATGTGATATTCGTGTCAATCCACGGCATCCACCGCATAAGCCGCTTCAAATCGGCCGACGGTGCACCTCCGAAGATATACAAGCTTGGCAGCAAGTCGTGGGAGAGGCTCAAGAACAGCGCCAAGAGCAAGGTCAAGGACATTGCGGCCGACCTTATCAAGCTGTACAGCGAAAGGCTCTCCACCACCGGTTTCGCATACGCTCCCGACGATTATCTCCAGCAGGAGCTGGAATCGTCGTTCATGTATGAAGACACTCCCGACCAGCACAAGGCCGTGGAGGATGTGAAGAAGGATATGGAGGACATTCATCCCATGGACCGCCTTGTGTGCGGCGATGTGGGCTTCGGCAAGACCGAAGTGGCCGTCCGTGCCGCTTTCAAGGCTGTGTGCAGCGGCAAGCAGGTGGCTGTGCTGGTGCCCACCACAATCCTTGCACTGCAGCACTACCACACATTCTCTTCCCGCCTGCGCGACTTTCCCTGCAACATCGAGTTTGTGAGCCGTCTCAAGAGCGCCAAGGAGATAAAGCAGATTGCCACAGACCTGCGGGAGGGCAGGATAGACATCCTGATAGGCACACACAGAATCCTGAATAAAGAGATAATTTTCAAGGACCTCGGGCTGCTCATCATCGATGAGGAACAGAAATTCGGAGTGAGTGCAAAGGAGAAGATGAGGATGATACGCCAGAATGTGGACACTCTCACCCTCACCGCAACACCCATTCCGCGTACGCTGCAGTTCTCGCTGCTCGGTGCGCGTGACCTTTCCATCATCTCCACTCCTCCGCCCAACAGAATACCGGTGCACACAGAGATCATAGACTTCAGTGAAGAGCAGATTCAGGAGATAATAGGTGCCGAACTGGAGCGTCACGGCCAGGTGTATTTCGTCCACAACAGGGTGGAGGACATAGACGGAGTGGCTGATATCCTGCGCCGCCTGTGCCCCGAAGCGCGCGTCTGTGTGGCCCACGGCCAGATGGAGCCTGCGGTGCTGGAAAAGAAGATACTGGAATTCATAGACGGAGACTATGACATACTGCTCTCCACCACAATCATAGAGAACGGTGTGGACATTCCCAATGCCAACACCATGCTCATCAACCGCGCCCACACATTCGGCCTGAGTGACCTGCACCAGCTGCGCGGCAGAGTGGGGCGCAGCAACATCAAGGCCTACTGCTATCTGATAGTGGACTCCACCGCCATCCTTTCCGACGATGCAAAGGCCCGTCTGAATGCAATAGAGACTTTCTCCGACCTGGGCAGCGGCTTCAACATAGCCATGCAGGACCTTGACATCCGCGGAGCCGGCAACCTGCTCGGTGCCGAGCAGAGCGGCTTCATAGAGGAGATGGGATTCGAAACCTATCAGAAGATTCTTGCCGAGGCCATGAGCGAGCTGAGGGGAGAGATGGATGCCGGCGACGAAGAGCTCATGCAGGGCAACGAAATCACAGGATCTGGCTGGATATCAGACTGCTATATCGATACAGACATTGATGCCTACATTCCTGACACATACATAAATGTGCCGAAGGAGAAGATGCGCCTCTACCGTGAGCTCGACAATATGAAGAGCGCAGACCGCATAGACGCCTTCGTGGCAGAGATGGAAGACCGCTTCGGCCCGGTTCCTCCGCAGTTCGAAGAGCTTATCAACATAGTAAGGCTGCGCCAGTGTGCCATAGCCCTCGGTTTCGAGAAGATAATACTCAAAAACGGCTGCATGCTGGCATATTTCGTGTCGAACAGCCACTCTTCATATTACAACAGTGCCATGTTCGGCCGGATTCTGGAACACATCCAGCACTCCACCGCAAAATATCAGCTGTGTCAGCGTCCCAATTCACTGTTTGTCAGGAGCGAGAACGTAAATAGTGTCAAAAAAGCGGTTGCATTATTGCAAGAAATGCTAACTTTGCAGTTTTAGACTGCTTTTGAATGAACATTATTCTTGACATAGGCAACACATCCTGCAAGATAGCTTTCTTCGAGGGACTGGAGCAGAAGAAGCTTCTGCGCGTGACCGATCCCGACGAGATTGTGCCGGCCATAAGGGGTGAGAAGATAGACACGGTTGTGTGCTCTTCGGTGCGCCATCGCAGCCGCGTCCTGCTGTCTCAGCTGAAACAGCTTGCCTCAAGAGTGATAGAGTTTGACCTGAAATATGTGAGAAAGCAGCTTGAGGCGGGCAATCAGTTTTTCGCGCCTCTTGAGAATATGCCCGAAGGAATGGGTGCCGACCGTATGGCTGCAATCCTGGAGGCATCCATCGAGCTTCCTTCAAGCGACATTCTGCTGTTTGACTTCGGCACCGCCACAACCGTCGAGTTCATCGCCGCAGGCGGACATTATCAGGGAGGCACCATTTCGCTGGGCCTCAACACGCGCTACCGCGCCCTGAGCCATTTCACACGCAAGATACCCCTCTGCTCTCCGAATACGATACTTGACAAGATGAGCATAAATGAAATATCCACTGTCGGATATGATCTTGACACAGCCCTTGCAGCCGGGAATATCCTGGGCATAAAGTTTGAGATTGAGGGCTACATTGCAGCCCATCCTCAGCGCGAGGTAGTTTTTACGGGCGGCGACGCAGCAGTGTTTGCTGAGGGAGTTTCCAAAAAAGTCAGAGTAATTGATAATCTGGTGTTGCTGGGCCTGGCCCGCATAGCCATTGCACAGACTATATGAACAAATCATTGAAAATATCGGCATCACTTGTGCTGGCAGCTGTAATTTCGGCTGCATTCTCCTTCGGGGCGTCAGCCCAGGGCGATGTGGCGTACGATGCATTCTCACCCTATTCGATGTACGGACTCGGCATTCTCGAGCCTGCCGGCAGCCAGAACAACCTGGCAATGGGCGGCATCGGAATCGGCGACCGCAATTCCACCTACATCAACCTGCTCAATCCGGCAGCAGTCACCGCACGTGAAAAGCAGACATTCATGCTCGACTTCGGACTGAGCCAGAAGGATATCTTCTACACGGCTGATGCAGCCACCACGATAGAGGCAGATGACAGCGGCACCATCCGATCTGTCAACAATATGTTCAACATCCACCATATAGTTGCATCTTTCCCCATCGGGCAGAAAGCTGCTTTCAAGGTGGGTGTGATGCCTTTCAGCGCCACCGGATACAAGTTCATCTCACGCGAGTATTCAGACGAGGTGCTTCTGGACATGGGTGACGTGCGCTATCTGAAAGAAGGAAAAGGCGGTGTGTATCAGTGCCTTCTCGGTGCAGGATGGGAAGTGTTCAAGAATTTCAACATCGGTGTCGACGGTATGATGTACCTGGGCAACACAGTTCACAGTTCCACCACATCCTTCACCACCAACACTCATTACCGCACCTTGAGCCGCGACTGGAACATTGTGGCGCGCGGAGCGGGCGCACAGGCTGGTGTGCAGTATACAATTCCTTTCAAAAACAACCTGAACCTCACTCTCGGTGCCATCTACAAACTGTCAAGCACCCTCACCGGAGAGCACTCAGACGCCACTACAGCGGCCACTTCCACCTCGGTTGACACTCTGGCAAGCTCTTTGAATAAAGTGGGCTACAAAATTCCGTCTGAGGTCGGAGCGGGCTTCACTCTCCGCAAGACTGGAAAATGGATGTTTGGCATGGACTGGACGATGCAGGACTGGAGCGGATCACAATTTGATGCGACACCCGGTATAGATATGACAACCTGCCGTCAGCAGTCCTTTAAAATTGGAGGGGAAGTGATTCCTAACAAATATGACATACGTTACTATCTTAAAAAAGTCACTTACAGAGCAGGTCTCTACTACAATCAGGGATACATTGCTCTTGACGGGCTTCCGATTGACAGCAAGGGAGTCACGTTCGGTGCCAGCTTCCCGATATACAAGTTCAACACTTCGATGTCGATGAGCGTTGACCTTGGCCAGATGGGAACTCTTTCAAACAATCTGATACGTGAAAGATATGTGAAATTCACTTTCGGACTCAACTTGATAGATATTTGGTTCCAAAAATCACTTTATCAGTAATTTCATAATCAAAAGTTTATTAATTTTGCCGCTCCATGAACGGTAACAAAACCATAAAGACGATGAAAAAGATTTTTGTATTAGTATTTGCTGCACTGGTTGCTCTGCAGGCAAATGCTCAGGTAGGAAAATTCGGTGCTCCCCAGGACAGTGTGGAATGCGTCAAGTACCTCTCATACTACAGGGAGTACGTAAAGCACAACGACATGGCCGCTGCAATCGGTCCATGGCGCAACGCAATCGCAATTTGCCCTGCTACAGCAAGCCAGAACATGCTTGTAGACGGTCAGAAGATCATGCGCTGGGCAATCGGTAAGGAAAAGAACGCCGAGGCACGCAAGGGTCTTGTCGACACTCTCATGAAGCTTTATGACCTCCGTGTTGCAAACTATCCCAAGAATGCAGTGAGCGCACTCAACAACAAGGTCATCGACATGAACAAATACAACTGGCACGAAGATACTCCCATCATCCTCTACGAAGAGATGAAGGGCATCCTCAAGGCCAACGGCACTCAGTCTTCTCCCCTTGTATATGTCAAGCTGATGGACGTTGCCTCAAAGCTTTACGAGGCCGGCACCATCGACGCTGACATGATCATGACCGACTACAACAATATCAGCGAGTCGATTGCCGCTTCCCTTGCAGAGAAAGAAGATGAGAAGCTCCAGAGCGCTCTCAAGGATGTCGAGACAATGTTCGCCAACAGCGGTGTCGCTTCATGCGAGAACCTTATCGCCCTTTACGAGCCCCGCTACAATGCAGCACCTGAGGACAAGGACAACCTCACCGCAATCGTCAAGATGCTCGGCCGTGCAGACTGCCTCGATTCAGACCTTTTCCTCAAGGCAGTCGAGTCACTCCACAAGATCGAACCTTCTGCAGCAACCGCATACAACCTCTACAAGCTCTATTCAAAGATTGACGACACCAAGACTGCCGTCAAATTCCTGAAGGATGCAATTGATATGACCGACGCTGCCGACACCAAGCAGCTTGCAAGCTACTACTTCGAGCTTGGTCAGTACAATTTCAAGAAAGCCGGCAACAACGCTGCCGCTGTCGAGGCTGCCAAGAAGGCCGCTGAGCTTGACGAGAGCCTGAAGGGCCGTGCATACCTTCTTATCGGTACCGTATGGGGACAGCTCCGCTGCGGTGGAAATGAGGTTGAGGGACATGCTCACTTCTGGGTTGCTTACGATTATGTAAACAAGGCAAAGGCAGTTGATTCTTCTCTCGCAGATGATGCCGACGCACTGGCACGCCAGTATGCAGCATACTTCCCCGCAAAGGCTGATGCATTCATGTATGACCTCGTGAGCGGTGCAAGCTACACAGTTTCTTGCGGCGGACTCCGTGAGGCCACAACAGTTAGAACAAACTAAAACGAAACGTATACCCTTCATAACGAAGCGAACAGCAAAGCACATGGAGACGTCGAAAAAATCGGCGTCTCTATTGTGCTTTATATATATAATGGTGTGTCTTGCCGCTTCCGGGTGTAAGGAAGAGCCCGAAAAGATGGTGATAGACTATGAAACCACACCGGTTCAGACAGTCGTCGGAATGGATGCGCGTCAGTATTCCTTCGCCGACATCAAGATGGAGATGCGCACTCACATGATGGAGCGCTATTCGTACGAGAAAGATTCACTCCCCATTACAAAAGAACTTTACAAAGACGGCTTCGAAGTTTATGTCTACAACGAAGACGGCCTGCTTGAGTCGCAGCTGATAGCGCAGGAGGCGGAGCATGTCATTGCAAAGAAGTCGGAAGACTGGAAGGCATACGGCAACGTGAATATCCTGAACCACATCAAAGGGGAGAGGATCATCACGGATACTGTCTTCTGGGACAAGCCCAACGAGCAGATATACACTCACTGCTATGTGATAATGACATCCCCGAAAGGACGCCTTCAGGGCTATGGCATGCGCAGTGACCAGCGCATTAACGAATCTAAGATCCTGCGTCCGTTTGATTCATACGGAGTTGTGGTGAGTGATTCAACAAAGTTCTACGTTGACACTGTGAATTTTGTTGGGCCGTTTCCCAAATAATTTTTTTATATTTGCGGGCTAAAGCGAAAAAGAAATAATAATTATAATTTAAAATAACCAACTATGGCAATTCTTGAGAAAATCCGTGTAAAGCTCGGTATTCTTATTTCAATCCTGATTGCGGTCGCTCTGTTGTCTTTCATTATCGACCCCAACACTCTTGGCAACACTCTCCAGAGCATGTCCAAAGAGAACAACGTCGGCAGCATCGGCGGTAAACAGATTTCGTATCGTGAGTACTTCACAAAGGTGGAGGAGAACACTCAGCTGATGCAGGCTCTCGGTCAGAACGTCAACAACGAGGCAGTTGTGGAGCAGCTCCGCAACATGACCTGGAACCAGCTCTTCAACGAGATGGTGTTCCTTCCCAAGATAGAAGATGCTGGCTTTGCAGTGTCTGACGCTGAGATGGCGTCACTCTTCGTGGGTGAGAATCCTTCACCCGTGATCGTGCAGCAGCCGGTATTCGCAGGTGAAGACGGCATGTTCAGCCCCGAGGCTGTCAAGAACTTCGAGCAGCAGATGTCGATGGACGAATCAGGTGTATCACAGAAATACTGGGATTATCTCAAAGGTCAGGTATACGACAACCAGATGTTCGGCAAGTACTACGCTGCGCTCCGCGGCAGCAACTTGCTCAACAAGAGCCAGATTGCACGCGCAATCGCCGATAACAACACCACAAAGGACGTTGATTTCGTTTTCGTTCCCATCAGTTTCGGTGTTGACAGCTCCATCAATGTGACTTCAGCTGAAGTTCAGGAGTTCTACAAGGCACGCAAGAACCAGTTCAAGCAGCCCGCTAACCGTGACATCGAATATGTAATGTACGAGGTTGTTCCCAGCGAAGCTGACATCGATGCGGCAAAGGCTGCATTCGACGCTCTTTATGAGGAATTTGCAACAACTGAGAACATCAGCAACTTCATCGCCCTCAATTCAGACAAGCGTCTCGACGGTGTATACTACAGCAAGGCAGATCTTGCAAGAGTTTCTCCCAAGTTCGCTGAATATGCATTCGGCGGTGCATCGCAGGTGAGCGGGATTGACTCAGCAGCCAACAACTTCGCAGCTGTAAGAGTTATCGAGCGCAAGAATATGCCCGATTCTGTAAAAGTGGCATTCTTCGTCACTCCCGACAAGGCAGAGGCAGACTCTGTATTCAATGTTGCCAAGACTGGTGCTGAGATGGCCGAGCTTTCAAACGGCGGCTGGCTCACAACATCAGACCTTGCAGCAAATGGCATGGATGTGTTCGCTGAGGCATTTGACATGAAGCCCGGTGAGGTGCGCGAGCTTGTAATCAAACAGACAGGTGCAAACCTGGTGCTCAAGCTTGAAGAGGCCACCAAGGTGAATGAAAAGGTTCAGGTGGCAGTGCTCCAGAAGAACATCAACCCTTCAGACGACACATACCGCGACTATCTGATGAAGGCAACAGAGCTTGCAGACACATCAGACGGTGACTACGACAAATTCGCAGCTGCTGTGAAGGAGAATGGACTCCCCGTGATTCCCATGTCACGCCTCACTCAGGAGACCAAGTCAATCGGTGTTGTTGACAATGCACGCCAGGTAGTGCACTGGGTGTTTGACAGAAAGACCAAAGAGGGTTCTGTATCAGACGTTATCACAGTAGACAACAAATACTATTTCGTTGCAGCTGTCACCAAGGCCCGCAAGGAAGGCCAGATGGCAATTGCCGATGTCAAGGATCAGATTATGCTCCAGCTTCTCAACGAGAAGAAGGTTGCCAAGCTTGCAGCCGAGATGAAAGAGAAGGTGAGCGGTGGCGAATCGCTCGAGGCTGTTGCCGAGAAACTTGGCACCACTGTAAGCCATAAGGACGGAGTCGCATTCGGCCCTATGAACATGTCTCTCGACCCTGTATTGGTGGGAGCAGTGGCTTCTGCTGCTGACGGTACGGTTGCAGGTCCCGTGGAAGGCGGCGCAGGCATCTATTATTTCCGTGTGAATAGCACCGACAACGGCGAGTTCTACACTGCAGAGGATGCAGAAAGCCAGTATATGCAGAAGGCGTCATACGCTCTCCAGTCACTCTCTTCAGTAGTGGCAGGTGAGGCTGACGTCAAGGATAACCGCGCTAAATTTTATTAGAATATAGACAGATAACCAACATATTTCGTGGGAAATTCGCAAAAAATTTTGTGAATATGTATTTTATGTCTATATTTGACACGATATTTTGTGCAAAGTGCACACCAAAATTGAATTATAAACAATTTATAATCCATTTAAATAATGTTTAATCAAATGAAACACAAAATGTTTTTCAAGCTTTCAGCTATCTGCTTGGTAGCTGTAAGCATGCTGATCTCTTGTACAAAAGATTACGGATCAGACATCACAGCTCTGCAGGGTCAGGTGAATGACCTCTCTGCAAAAGTTGATGATCTTCAGGCAAAGATCAACAATGGTGCTGTCATCACTGCTGTTGACGCTATCACTGACGGTGTCAAAGTTACCTTGAGCGACGGTAATTCTTTCGAGGTAAAGAACGGTAAAGACGGTGCCAATGGTAAAGACGGCGCTAACGGTAAAGACGGCGCTAACGGTAAAGACGGTGCAAACGGTGCTCCCGGTGCTCCTGGTGCAAACGGTAAAGATGGTTCAGTTGTAACTATCGGCGACAACGGCAACTGGTTCATCGACGGTAAGGACAGCGGTAAGGCTTCCAAAGGTGCTGACGGTGCTAATGGTGCTGACGGCAAGAATGGTGACTACTATGTACCTTGCACAGACAAAGCAAGCGCAAACTACGGTTTCTGGCAGAAAGTTGACGGCACTAACGGTGCCAAGACTGTCACTACAGAGCAGTGGCTTCCTGAAGGCACAATCACTGCAGTTTGGGATGATGAAGAGGGTATCCTCACTCTCCACAACGTAGAAGGTGCTGAAGACGGTGTTGTTGAGATCGCTCTCACAACTGAGCTCAAGTCTCTCGCAGTTCTTCCTACTCTTTGGAGCGCATATATGGGTCTTCCCGAGGTTCAGATTTACACTGTTCTCCCTTGCGGTATCGGCAACTGGTATGGTAAGATCTGGCTCAATGGTGCACCTCAGGGTCGTACAGGTATGTTTGAGACATACTGCTATCCTAACGTTGTTCCTTCTGTTGCAGGTAAAGAAGGTAATTATTCATCTCTCTCAAGCCTTCCTGCTGGCTGGCTTCCTTACATCTTGATTTCTACATACTGCTCACTCAATGGTGTTACAAGCCCCTTCTATAGTGAGTATTGGGACCTTACAAAACCTAACACACCTAATCCTAACGGTGTTCAGTTCAATCCCAACGGTCAGTATCATATGGATGCAGACGGATATAATTGGTATGAGTGGGGTTGGCAGCGTAATGTTGATATCAACACTGAGGACCTCCTTGCTGCTGCACAGGAATATTTCGATTGGCTCTCAGTTGTATTCACAGCTTCAGCAGATGAACTTCCCAGTCAGGCTTGGTGGTTCCAGCAGGTTTATCCCGCAAGCTCTGGCTTCGAGGCTTCATTCAGAGTTAACCCCTCAACTGCTAACCTCGACGGTTACAAGTTCTCTATGGTTGACCGCAGCGTAGACGTTGACGAAACTGAGCTTACCAAAGCTACTGGTGACGTTACTCCTTCAATGGTTCAGAACGCTAAATATAAAGTTGGCAAAGGTCAGATTGACGTAACTGGAGATGTTGACGGTTTCAGATTCCTCGCTATGAACCCTCTGCAGTGGCTTGAAATGATGGCTGCTAATGAAGTGTGGGGTGGTAATACTTCAGGCTGCGAAGGTCTGTTGACTGATCTTAAAATAGCTTATGCAGATTGGCACGAGTGGTGCGAGCTCACAGGCTACAACAAGGCAGCTCTCGTAGCCCTCAAGGCAACTGCAGCTGACAAAGCTGAGACAGTTTCAGATTACATTTACGTAAAGAACAACTTCGTACACGGTAATTTCCACGCTTACTTCATGGATAAACCGACCACAGCTCCTGGAGCATGGGATTTTGCAGCTACTCCTAGCACTAATCGTTGGTGGGCTAGAGCTAATGATACTATGCTCTACACTGAAACATACGATGTAGCAGCTCATATCCAGCTCACTGACCCCAAGTACGGTGACGTCATCAAACTTATGGACGGTAAAGTAGATGTTAGATATTCTCTCTATACTGATTCAGATGAATATCTCTGGGGTGACAAGATCGATCTCGACGCCAACACTGGTATCGCTAAGGTTAAGGAAGCTTATCAGCAGCCTGACAAACTTGATGAGATTATCGGCAAACAGTTCATCGTTATTGCTACATCTTATCTCAATGGTGACCCTAACGCTATTTACAACACATGCTACTACATCATAACTATCGTTCCTGACATGACTAAGTCAGTTAACGTAGTTCTCGACCTCGGTAACATCAACTACTCAACTCTTGCTAAGGACTTCACAGCTCCTCGTCAGCCTCTGCTTGATTCACTCGGAATGAGTGTAGATGCATTCAACACATTCTATAAGGCAGCTACTACATCTACCATCCCTACAGGTTACTCTGCAACTTGCAACAAGAACAGCAGCGACCTCATCGCTGGTTCACTCAGCAACATGACCAAGCTCGGTGCCGGCCAGGTAGTTTACACATTCGCAGCAGCTGACGGTTACACAACCATCAAACCTGCTACTTACACTATCAAGTGGAACATTGTAAACGACTTCCCTGCAATCGTTCTCAACCCTGACTATGTACTCTACACTGATGCAGCCCGCACAATCCTCGACGTTGACGATGATTGGGACGATGTTGACTCTATCCTCGTCGTTAAGGGTAAGAGAAATCCTGCTGATCCTACCAACTGGATTCCTCAGTCATCAATCAAAGAGCACCTCAAGAACTATGAGGCTTACCTCGACGTAAACAACTACATTAACCTCTCTATGAAGCTCACCAAGGAGCGCAACGGCAACAGCCCTGCAGCTACTATCCTTGCAACTGAAGAGACTCCTTACAACCTCCAGGAGATCCTCCTCAACGGTGGCTATGGTGACTGGAAAGATGGTTACAAAGACTTCGTAATCTCAGCATTCGCTGACCTTGCAAACGGCGAGGAAGTACTTGTCAAAGAGTACATCATCCGCTTTGTATGTCCTTTCGTAGTTAAGTGCGCAGACGTAGTTCTCCACACTCATACTAAAGACTACTGCGAGGCACACGCTGACGTACAGGTTGTTGAGTACGGTACTGAGAAGGTTCTCGTATCTTACAACGTCGCTGTAGGTTCATTCACAGCTGTAGTTTCAGCATACGCAAGCGAGACTTATCCTGGTATCTTCTCAGGCTCAGCTCTCCTTCCTGACTACGAGCTCATCGCTGACAAGTCATTCAACGCATATCCTGAGTGGGGTGACAACCTCTACGGTGGTAACAGCAAGGTATCTGGTGCTAAACAGTTCGGTCCTTGGTTCTACTGGAACAACGACGGTACTGACCTCCAGACCGACAAGACTTGCTCATACAAGGCAACTGTTACTCTCAACGGTACTTACGGTACAATCTCTGGCAAGGGTAATGTCAAGGTTCTCAGCACTGCTAACTCAGCAGCAGCTCACACCGATCATGTTGAAGATGGTTACATCCGTCCTACTTACAGCCCCGAGGATCTCGGTGACCTTCCTGGATCTCCTTCAGGCGCTTACGATTCAATCTACGAATAATCGTTAAATTCTGATAATCAAGGGGCGGCCTTCGGGTCGCCCCTTTTTTTGTTTGGTAATATGAAAATTAATTCATAACTTAGAGCCGCGAAATTTTACATTTTTTGAACCGAAATATTATTAACATTAACATTTAATAAATTATGAAAAGAATTTTTTCTATCGTTTGCTTGGTTCTCGTGGCATTTGTCATGAATGCTCAGAACAATGATTTCGAAAAGAGCTGGTACATTCAGCTTCAGGGCGGTGCAGCTCACACAGTAGGTGAGACCCAGTTCATGAACCTCATCTCTCCTGCAGCAGCTGTTTCAGTTGGTTATCAGTTTGCTCCCGCACTTGGTGCAAGACTCAATCTTGCAGGCTTCCAGGGCAAAGGCGCTATCGTTAACAACCCTGAGGACCTCCTCTACAAATACAACTATGGTCAGGCTGGTGTAGATCTCCTTTTGAACATCGCCAACCTTTTCGGTTACAAGGCAACCCGCGTTTTCAATCCCTATGTATTCGCTGGTATCGCTGGTAACTATGCATTCAACAACGGTGCTTCTGCATACTATCCTGAAAACAAAGGACAGCTCGAGAACTACTGGGAGAAGGGCAGCTTCTCACCCGTAGGCCGCTTCGGTATCGGTGCTGACTTCAACGTAAGTGACCGCGTTGCTATCGGTGTAGAGGTTAACGACAACATCGTTAATGACAACTTCAACTCAAAGAAGAGCACAATCGACGTAATGGACTGGCAGTACAATGCTCTCCTCGGCGTCAAGATCAAACTTGGCAAGAAGAAAGTAGCTCCCGTTCCCGTACCTGCACCTGCACCCGCACCTGCACCCGCACCCGAACCGGAACCCGAACCGGAACCCGCACCTGTAGTAGAGGCTGCTCCCGCACCCGCACCTGAGTTCGAGCAGTATGTTGAGAACATCTGGTTCAACCTCGACAAGTATGACATCCGTGAGAGCGAAGTTGAGAAGATCAACAACATCGTTAAGGTTATGAACGAGAATCCTGAGACCAAACTCGAGATCTGCTCATACTGCGACGTTGAGACTGGTACAGACGCTCACAACTGGACACTTTCAGAGAACCGTTCTAACAGCGTTAAGAAGGCTATCGTTGACAAGGGCATCGCTGCTGACCGTATCAGCATCGACTTCAAAGGCTCACGCGTACGTCCTTTCGAGAACCCTGCAGCTAAGAACCGTGTTTCTATCTGCGTTGTTGACGACTAATCGTTAGATGCACATATACCCGCAAGGGTGTCAAATACCGAACCCCGGAAGCCTCACAGCCTCCGGGGTTTTTTATCGCGCAACAACTGATTCAAAGATTGTAATGACGGCTTTTTCTTTATCCTCCATTGTGAAGTATGTCCTGCCTTTGCCACAACATCGGCGTTGCCGGTGCAGTCTACCAGCTTCCGGCAGTGCCGCCACCCACGACAAGCACATCGGTGCTGATAGTCTCCCTGCCGCATGAGCAGATACAGATGAGCATTGCCAGAATACAGTTTATATGTAAGGTCGTTTTCATTGTACTAAAATAACGATAATTTTCATATTGAGGAAAATTACAATAAATTTGCTGATTATACTGCGCAGGCAGTCCCGATAAGAATAATAAAACATATCAGATATGAAAAATTTTGTAAAAGAAGTTGAGTGGAGAGGCATGATTCACGACATCATGCCCGGAACGGAAGAACTGTTGAACAAAGAGATGGTCTCTGCATACGTGGGCATCGACCCCACCGCAGACTCACTGCATATAGGTCACCTTGTGGGAATCATGCTGCTCAAGCATCTCCAGAACTGCGGACACCGCCCCATAGCACTGGTGGGTGGCGCAACAGGTATGATAGGCGACCCCTCTATGAAATCAAAGGAGCGCAACCTTCTTGACGAAGCCACACTCCAGCACAATCTCACCTGCATCAAGGCACAGCTCTCAAAATTCCTTGACTTTGACAGCGACGCACCCAATGCGGCAATACTTGTAAACAACTACGACTGGATGAAGGATTTCTCTTTCCTGGCATTCATCCGTGACGTGGGCAAGCATATCACCGTCAACTATATGATGAGCAAGGATTCAGTGAAGAAGCGCCTGAGCGGCGAAGAGCGTGAAGGCATGTCTTTCACAGAGTTCTCATATCAGCTGGTTCAGGGCTACGACTTCTTCCACCTCTATCAGGAATATGGCTGCAAGCTCCAGATGGGCGGCAGCGACCAGTGGGGCAACATCACCACCGGCACAGAGCTTATCCGCCGCAAGCTTGGCGGTGAGGCTTTCGCGCTCACATGCCCTCTTATCACAAAGGCAGACGGCGGCAAGTTCGGCAAGACAGAGAAAGGCAACATCTGGCTGGATGCACGCTACACATCTCCCTACACATTCTACCAGTTCTGGCTGAATGTGACCGACGAGGATGCAAAGAAGTACATCAAGATCTTCACAATGCTTTCAGAAGAGGAGATAAACGCCCTTGCGGCAGAGCAGGAGGCAGCTCCCGAGCAGCGCCCTCTGCAGAAAGCCCTTGCAAAGGAGATCACCATAATGATTCACGGTGAGGAAGAGTACAACAAGGCAGTGGAGGCTTCAAAGGTGCTTTTCGGCAAAGACACCGCCGATATCCTGCACAATCTTGACGAGCAGACATTCCTTTCAGTGTTTGACGGAGTGCCTCAGTTCAACCTTGGCAAAGACGCCCTTCCCAAGAACATCCTTGACCTGCTGGCTGTGGACACCACAGTATTCGCATCGAAGGGTGAGTGCCGCAAGCTCATCCAGGGCGGCGGACTCAGCATCAACAAAGAGAAGGTGGACAACGCAGAGATGACAATCACTGCAGACATGCTTCTCAACGGCAAGTATCTGCTTGTACAGAAGGGAAAGAAGAACTATTTCATCATCAAATTCGAATAATTCACCACTATGGAAGGAGAAAGCACCCGACAGCTTAAAATAGCCTCTCAGATCAAGCGCGACATGGCCGAGATCATAAGAGGCAGGGGGATGGCTGCCTTTGACGGCGCGCTGGTTTCAGTGAGCGGCGTGAAGGTCACCCCAGATTTGTCAATCGCCAAGATTTATGTCAGCATTTTCCCTTCCGACAAGAGCGCAAGGGTGATGGAGATAATCAACGAGAGCAGCCGTGCGCTGCGCGGTGAGCTTGGCCGCCGTGTGGGCAAGCAGTTCAGGATTGTCCCCGAGCTGGCGTTCTATCTTGATGACAGTCTCGACTATGTCGAGCATATTGAGGAACTGCTCAAGAAATAGAGTGAATACCAGATTTTTCATAGCGCGCAGGTATCTCTTTGCCAAGAAGTCGCATAATGTGATAAACATCATATCAATTATTGCGGCGGCCGGCATTGCGGTGGGCTGCGCTGCTCTGGTTATTATCCTTTCCATCTACAACGGCTTCGACAATCTGCTCAAGTCGCTTTATGAGAGCTATACTCCCGATGTGGTGATATCCGCTTCGGAGGCTAAGGTCTTCAGTCCCGACGGGGACAAGATGGAGGCTCTGCGCGGCAATCCAGCTGTGGTCTCTGTGGAGGAGATCCTTCAGGAGACTGTCTTCATAAAATATGGTTACAAGAATTCCATTGCCACGGCGCGCGGCGTGAACGACTCGTACAGCGGCACCACAGGGCTTGAGAAATATCTGGTGAACGGCACCTTCGACCTCCATTATGGTGATGTGGACCAGATGGTGATGGGCGCCGGGCTGGTGCATGAGCTTGGGGTGAACACCAGCTTCCTCACGTCGCTGGAGGTATATTTCCCTTCGCGCACTGCAAAGGTTTCGGTGCTTGACCCCACTTCGTCACTTAAGAAGGTGAAGCTTTTCCCTGCCGGCACGGTTTCGCTCGACCAGAGTTTCGACAAGCAGTTTGTGTTCATGCCTGTTGCGGCGCTGCGCTCTCTGCTTGAATATGACGATGAAGTGAGCTCGATAGAGGTGAATGTGGCGCCTGAGTACCTTACTGCTGCCGGCAGTGTCACACCGAAGCTGCAGAAAGAGCTGGCGGACCTGTTCGGCGAAGGCTTCACCGTAAAGAACAAATACCAGCAGAACGAGAGTCTCTACAAGATGATGACCTACGAGAAGCTGGCTGTGTACCTGATTCTGATTTTCGTGGTGCTCATCATCTCCTGCAATATCTTCGGCTCGCTTTCAATGCTGATCATCGAAAAGAAAGAGGATATCGAGGTGCTGCGCTCTATGGGTGCCGACACGCGCATGATAAACCGCATCTTCACCACCGAGGGGTGGATGATATCGCTGCTGGGGGCTCTTGTGGGGATTGTGCTGGGAGTGGCTGTGTGCCTGGCTCAGCAGAAGATGGGCATAGTGAAGATGCCCGGCAATTTCATCGTGACGGCGTATCCTGTCTGCATACAGCCGCTTGACATTCTGATAATCTTTGTATCAGTGGCTGCCATAGGCTATCTCATGAGCCACTGTGTGAAGGCTGTCCGCATCGGCAGATAGATTATTCGTTAATATTTTACTCTGCGCCTCTCTTAATCGCAGAAAATTTACCATATTTGCAAAAGATATGATTTAATCGCAATAATTTATGGCTATTGATTTTCTGAAAGAGATTGTTTTTGCATCGAACAATGCCGCCGAATCCAAAATGATTGCATATAAAGAATCAAAGGGGGCAATCCGCAGGATTGCACCGCGTCTTTATACCACCAACATGATGGATACACCGGAAGCCATAGTAAGGCGTAACCTGATTGCCATCCTCGGGTGGCGTCTTCCCGGTTGCGTCATCAGCCATAAAAGTGCTTCCTCATTACGTCCTTCTGACGCGGGGAATCTTTATGTGACATACAAGTTCACCCGTAGAATAGATGACTTTCCAGGGCTGGTTCTGAATGTTATGAAAGGTCCGGAGCATTTGGAAAGTGATATCCGTCTTGGCAGCGCAGAGGTCTATGCATCATCGCAGGAACGATGGATGCTGGAAGTTCTTGAGCCGGCGCGACGTGGAAAGGATGGGGAATCAAAGGGCATGAGCGTGAAAGATGTGGAGTTACGTTTGGATGGGATGATCCGCGCGGGTGGAGAGGAAAGGGTGAACTCATTTCGTAACAAGGCACGGATAATTGCTGCTCAGATGGGACATGAGAGAGAGTTTGAAATAATGAATGCACTGGTTTCAGCTCTGCTCAATACCCATACATCTGATGTCCTTACCACCGCCGCCGGTATCGCGCGCGCTGCAGGTGAACCTCTTGATCCTGCGAGAATACCGGTTTTCGAGGCTTTATACGATGAGTTGAGCAGCAGGTATTTCCTGGAAATCAGGGACGAAAACAAATCTGAGGAAGCATACAGGATGTTTTCTTTCTTTGAAAGTTACTTCTCCAATTATATTGAAGGAACTGAATTCGAGATTGGAGAGGCCAGACAAATTGTTGAGTCCGGTATAACCATCCCCAGAAGAATAGAAGATTCCCACGACATACTCGGGACTTTCAACATCCTTTCAAACCGGCAGGAGATGCATAGAGTTCCTTCAACTGAAGACGAGTTCCTCAACTTGCTGCGGCATCGTCATGCAGTGATGCTTGAGTGGCGTCCTGATTGCAATCCCGGCTCTTTCAAGACACAAAGGAACCGTGCAGGAAATACGGAGTTCGTATCTCCTGAATTGGTGGAAGGAACGTTGAAATATGGATTCCGCATGTACCGTAACCTTCGTGAGCCATTTGCAAAAGCCATCTTCATGATGCTGCTCTGCAGTGAAGTGCATCCCTTTTCTGATGGTAACGGGCGTGTCTCCCGTGTGATGATGAATGCTGAACTGGTTTCTGCAGGCCAGGCCAGAATCATTGTTCCCACGGTGTTTCGCGAAGACTATCTGCTTGCCCTGCGCAGGCTTTCCAGGTCTACAGATCCTCTGCCATATATTTCAGTAATGGAAAAGCTCCAGCGGTTCAGTTCAAACCTTTGGGGAGAGGATTTCTATGAGTTGAATGAATATCTCGAATCCTGTAATGCATATGACAAGCCGGAGGAGGCGAAACTCCGCTTCATTGACAGAATCGGAGTAAATCAAAGAGATTAGCCATTACTCCTGCAGTTTCTTTATTGAATTGCGTGCCACTATCCTGGGTGGTATGAGGACACTGACCGGGGCGGAGTCGGATTCGATCTGGTCTATGAGAATCTTGAGGGCCAGCAGGCTCATCTCTTCTATCGGCTGGGCTATGCAGGTGATGCCGGGCTCCAGATAGTCAAACAGGATGTTGTCGTCAAAAGCTATCAGAGAGATGTCTTCGGGCACTTTCAATCCCGCCTCCTTGATTGCCTTGATGCAGCCGAGGGTGATCTGGTTGCTTCCGGCGAATATAGCAGTGGGGCGTACCTTGCGTGAAAGAAGGAGCTTGGCTTCGACGTAGCCGTTCTGTACGGAGAAGTCGTCGCCGGAGATGGAGATGAACTGCTCCAGACCATGGTCCTTCATGGTGTCACGATAGCCGTCGGCCCTGCTTCTGGACGGGTATAGGAACGGGGTGCCCTGGATGAAGACGATGTTCCGATGCCCTTTTGAGATGAGGTGCTCTGTGGCCAGTCTGGCGCCGTGGTAATTGTCGGTGCTCACGTTAGAGATGTTGTCTGAACCGAGGAAGCATCTGTCCATCAGTACGATGGGCACGCCTTTCTTAAGGATCTTATTGTATTTTTCAGGTGACGACCCGCATGGAATCACCACCAGACCGTCTACATTCCTGGCAAGAAGTGTGGAGATGTTGCGCACCTCATTCTCTTCATTTTCCTGCGTGTCGGCCAGTATTATCTGATAGTTGTAGTTCTTGGCTTCTCTCACCAGCACGCTTGCAATATGGGCGAAGAATGTGTTTTCGATGCTTGGGAGCACCAGACCGATGGTGTCGGTCTTCTGTGTGCGCAGACCTTTGGCGAGCAGGCTTGGCGTGTAGTCGGCCTTCTCTGCCTCCTTCATAACCCTGTCTATGGTCTTCTGGCTGATTCTGTACTTGCTTGCGTTACCGCCAAGGACGCGTGACACAGTGGAAACAGAGCAACCCGCCTTTTCTGCTATGCTTGCTAATGTGTCTTTTCCCATATATATTTCAAGTTGAATATTCGATTTTTCAAACAAAAATAAGAAAAAATATAGCGAAAACATTGTTTGAAGTAAAAAAGTTAGTAATTTAGCGCATTAGCGCAAACGATAAGCGCAAGACTTAAGGACAAATAATTCATTTAACAATAGGTATCATGCAGAAAAAGAAAATCCTCATAATCGGAAGCAGCAACACCGATATGGTTATCAAGGCTGCCCGCATTCCTGTTCCCGGAGAAACTATCCTCGGCGGTGAGTTCAAGATGGGCCCTGGCGGAAAAGGTGCTAATCAGGCAGTTGCGGCAGCACGCCTTGGCGGTGATGTCACCTTCGTATGCAAGGTGGGCCGCGACGTTTTCGGCGAGAATGCTGTAAAGGGCTATCAGAAAGACGGCATCAACACCGACCACATCCTTTATTCTGACAAGCCTTCAGGCGTTGCGCTCATCCTTGTCGACGACCAGGGCGAGAATGTGATTTCAGTGGCTCCCGGTGCCAACGGCGACATCACTCCTGAAGATATCGAGTCTGTACGCCCTGTGATCGAAGCTGCAGATTATGTCATCCTTCAGCTTGAGATTCCTGCTGAGACAGTTGCAAAGGCAGCTGAAATCGGTCATGCGGCAGGTGCATGCGTCATCCTGAACCCGGCTCCCGCATGCAGGCTTCCCGAAGAGATTTTCAAGAATCTGTCACTCATAACCCCCAACCAGACAGAGATAGCGCTCCTTACAGGTGTGGAAGGAGACATCGCAGCAGCCATGAAGAAGCTGCATGACATGGGTGTGAAAGACATCATCCTCACCCTCGGTTCAAAGGGCTCTGCAATCTGGAACGGCGACGGTTACGACCTGGTTCCCGCACAGAAAGTGAAAGCTGTGGACGCAACTGCGGCAGGTGACACATTCTGCGGCGGCCTTTGTGTAGGTCTTTCAGAAGGTCTCAGCCTCAAGGAGGCGGCCGAGTTCGCCACCAAGGCTTCTGCCCTGACAGTCCAGAAACTTGGCGCACAGGAGTCAATCCCTCACAGATCAGAAATCAAATAACTTTAAATATATCAAATTATGGTAATTGTTCATAATTATGCACTTGCAGTAGTTCTCTGCTTCGTCATCATGCTCTGCTGGGGCTCATGGGGCAACACTCAGAAAGCAGCGGCAAAAAGCTGGAGATACGAGCTCTTCTATTGGGACTACGTAATCGGAATGGTGATTTTCGCCCTTATCCTTGCCCTTACCCTCGGTACATTCGGCAGTGAAGGACGCAACTTCTTCCAGGACATCTCACAGGCTTCGTGGAGCTCAATCCTCTGGATTGTCCTCGGAGGCTTCATCTTCAATGCTTCCAACATTCTTCTCAGTGCTTCAACTTCTATCGCCGGCATGTCAGTGGCATTCCCGCTCGGATGCGGTCTGGCACTTGTGCTGGGCGTTGTGAACAACCTCCGCGTCGAGATGGCACAGGGCGCTCTCAAGAGCAACATCGCTCTGCTTGCAGTTGGTGTTGCACTCGTTGTGGCTGCAGTTGTTGTAAACGGTATCGCTTCAGGCAAGAAAGAAGGTGTTTCAGAGACATCAAAGGCCGACCAGCGCAAAGGTGTGATTCTGGCGCTCATCGCAGGCGTTGTGATGTCGTTCTTCTCATCATTCGTCATGAGAGCGATGGACCTCAAGGATTTCGCCAACATGGAGCCCGGCAAGGTTGGTCCCTACACTGCAATCGTAGTGTTCGCACTCGCAGTGCTCGTGAGCCATTTCGTATTCGGTCCCATCATCATGAAGAAACCCTTCGTGGGCGAGCCCGTTGCAATGTCATCTTACTTCAAGGGTGATGCAAAGACTCACATCGTGGGTATGTGCGGTGGTGCCATCTGGTGCCTCGGTACAGCTTTGAGCTATATCGCAGCCGGCCGTGCAGGTGCTTCTGTATCATACGCACTCGGTCAGGGCGCTCCTATGATCGCAGCCATCTGGGGTGTGTTCATCTGGAAAGAGTTCAAAGGTGCGAAGAAGAGCGTGTATGCACTTCTCGCCATCATGTTCTGCCTCTTCGTTGCAGGTCTTTCACTGATTGTTGCGGCAGGTAACTAACAGTTAATCAAAATCAAATCAATAAATTATGAAACGCAGATTCATTCTGTCACTCGCAGTCCTCTTCATGTCACTTTGCGCTTTTGCACAGAGTGCCATTGTGGGCAGTGTGGTTGACAAAAACGGCGAGCCTGTTCCGGGTGCTGCCGTAGTTGCAGTGGTAAACGGCGCCAAAGTGGGTGCTGTTGCCGATTTCGACGGAAAGTTCAGCATTTCTGTTCCTGCCGGCACATCTCTGGAATTCAGTGCCCTCGGCTTCAAGACAGTTGCTGTTCCCGCCGCCAAGGGGATGACAGTCACTCTCGAGGATGATATCGACCAGCTCGAGGAAACGGTCATCATCGGTTATGGCTCAGTAAAGAAGAAAGACCTCCTCGGTTCTGTTTCAACAGTCCGCCAGCAGTCTCTCATAGATCGTAAATCAGGTGGTGTGGTTTCTTCAATGCAGGGTCTTGTATCAGGTGTGAACATCACATCCAGCGGTCAGCCCGGTTCCGGCGCATCCATCAAGATCCGCGGTATCGGTTCGTTCACCGGCAACTCGCCTCTCTTCATCGTCGACGGTTCTTACGGTGGAAGCGAGCTCGGCCTCAACGTCGAGGATATCGAGTCAATCCAGGTACTGAAGGATGCTTCTTCAGCATCAATCTACGGTTCGCGTGCAGCGAGCGGTGTTGTCATCATCACCACCAAGAAAGGCCGTTCAAACGGTTTGAAGGTTAAGTTTGACGGCAGCACACAGCTCTACTGGCTTCCCCGTTACGATCTGATGGACGCAGAGACATACAAAAAATTCGATGACCTGGCATACGACAACGCCATGCTTCAGGGAGTGGCAAGTGTGAAACAGCGTCAGAACCACTACGATGCCAATACAGACTGGCAGGGCGAGATGCTTGAGAATGCCATGATTCAGAACTACAACATCTCTCTCTCAGGCGGTGGAAAGGATATCAACTACTACGCATCCATCAACTATAAGGATGACAACGGTGCCCTCAAGTACACCGGTTTCAACCAGATCGGCTTCCGTATCAACACTTCAGGACGCAAGGGTATCTTCGAGTTCGGAGAAAACTTCTTCTTCACAAAGTCCACCACAGAGCAGCTCAAGGGCAGCCCCTGGTCAAACTTCATTGTGATGCCTCCCACAGTTCCCGTATATGACGAAAGCCATCCCGGCGGATACGGCTACGGTAATGCTGACAGAGCCAACACATACGGTTTGAACCCCGTGGCTCAGGAGGAACTCTACCACAGTGTGAATCCCCAGCAGTATCTCTATGGTGACATCTACGGAAAGGTTGACCTTATCAAGGACATCCTCAACGTGAAGCTCAATGTCTCATACAAGAATTACTTCGGCTATACAGACACATTGCGCAAGAAAGGCAACTGGACAATGGGTCAGGGTGATGATGCCGCCCACATCGGATATACAACCGCATATCACGACAAGATTCTTGTGGAGCCCACCATCAACTACAACCAGACAATCGGCAAGCACGCACTCGGTGCAGTGGCCGGTTACTCATACGACTTCTTCCATGAGGACTACAAGGGTGAAACCAAGCTCGACCCGCTCGTAGTAGGCGACAAGTACATCACTTCGTTCAACTCAGCAACAGGTACACAGACTTGTACAGGAAGCTACATCGAGTATCTCCTCCTCTCTTACTTCGGACGTATCAACTATGCATACGACGACAAGTACCTCATCCAGGGTACTGTACGCCGCGACGGTACTTCAAGGCTTCCTGAACTTTACCGTTGGGATACATTCGCATCTGCATCAATCGGATGGCGTATCAGCAAGGAAGACTTCTTCAACGTAGACTGGATCGACGACTTGAAGCTCCGCGCCAACTGGGGTACCCTCGGTAACTCCAATATCGGCGCATGGGACTATCAGGCCACCATCAACACTGCTCCCCGTGCAATCATGAACGGTGACGAGAAGGTTATCGGCAAGACTCAGTCAAACCTCACCAACAACAACCTTGTTTGGGAGAAGAAGACTACAGCCAACTTCGGTATTGACCTCACAGCGTTTGACAAGCGTCTCTCAGCATCTGCAGAATACTTCTATTCAAAGAGTACAGACCTGCTTCTTTCAGTGCCCATCCTTATGTCAACAGGCAATGAGGGCGGTGCTCCTACAGTGAATGCAGGTTCGCTTCAGAACACCGGTTTCGAGTTCGAGGCAGGCTGGCACGACAACATCGGTGACTTCTACTACACCGTCAACGCCAACATGTCTACAGTACACAACAAGATCCTGGGCTTCGGTTATGGCTCGACTGTTCACTACACTTCGACAACCAAGTCTGAAATCGGCAAACCTCTCGGTATGTGGTATCTCTACAAGACCGACGGTATCTTCCAGGATATAAATGAAATACAGGCTCATGTCAACAGCGAGGGCAAGGTGATCCAGCCCAATGCAATGCCCGGTGACATCAGATATGTGGACGCCAACGACGACGGACAGATTTCTTCTGAGGACCGTACAGTGATAGAAGACAAGAGCCCCTGGGCAAAGCTTTATGCAGGTCTCAGCTTCACTCTCGGATGGAAGGGTCTTGACCTTTCAGTCAACAGCTACGGACGTTTTGGCCAGTGGGTATACAACGGTGCCCGCGCCACTGCAGCTGACTTCTCAACCAACCAGAACAACTTCAACGACTACAAGCCCTGGACTCAGGAGGTTCATTCAACCACCACTCCGCGCCCCGTTTACGGTGACACCCGCAACTCACGCGGCGACCAGGACCGCTGGCTTGAGAACGGTTCGTTCTACCGCTTCAGCGACATCACACTCGGCTACAGCCTCCCTTCAAGCTTGCTCAAGAAGGTTAAATTCGAGCAGGTTCGTCTCGCTGTTACAGGCAAGAACCTTCTTACCCTCACCAAATATTCAGGTCTTGACCCTGAATTCGCCGACGGCGGAATCTACACCATCAGCTACGACGGTTGTTCATTCCCCAACCCCCGTTCAGTTCAATTCGCATTATCGTTCACATTCTAAAGAAAGGGAGAGAAAATCATGAAAAAAATATTTGCATTAATCGCTTTCTCAGCCGCACTTATGTTTGCGGTGTCATGTGAGGACCTCGAAATCCAGAACGAGAACGGCCTTTCAACAGGTATGTTCTGGAAGACTCAGGACGATTTGAACGCCGGCCTCAACGCAGTGTACGGAATGTTCTACCGTCAGGGAACCTGGACACGCAACATTTACACACAGCTCAACGGTATGGCCGACGACGGTGTAAGCTACGCCGGCTGGACCGAGCTCAACGAGTGGACCAAATTCAAATACACCAACTACGATTTTGCAGAAGGTACCAAGAAAATCTGGGCTGAGCACTACACCGCAATCAACCGTGCCAACCAGGTGCTTGACCACATCGATGATGCTGCAATCCAGTTTGACAAAGAAGAGACAAGGAAAGATATGAAGGCACAGGCCCTCTGGCTCCGCGCATTCTATTATTTCTATCTCACCGCTCTTTACGACAACGAGCCCCTCTGCCTGATCACTTCTTCAGCAGCAGACCAGCCTGAGAATTCAGATCCTGACAAGATTTTCACTCAGCTGGAGAACGACCTTCTTGCCGCAATTCCCGACCTGCCTCTTTCAAGACCCAAAGACAAGGCACGTCCCACCAGAGGTTCAGCATACGGCCTTCTTGCAAAGATTTATATGCAGCACCACAAATGGAACGAGGCTAAAGAGTGCATCGAGTGGATTCTCAAGGGCGAAGGCAAGAGCATCTATTCTCTCGAGCCCAAGTGGGAGAACAACTTCAGCTGCAAGACAGAGAACAACTGTGAGTCTCTCTACGAGATCCAGTTCTCTCTCTGCAACTATGTGGGCTTCGACCAGACCGACAACTATCTGGATGCCAATGCTCAGCTTGCAACTCAGATAGAGGTGAACCAGTCACCCAAGGGTGAGGGTTGGAACAATGTCGAGGCAAACCATTGGGTTGTCGACTATTTCAAGAGAGAGAAGACTCTCGACGGAAAGAATGACCCCCGCCTCTACTATACCTGCTGGTATAAGGAGATGGATGCCGATTTCCCCGAGCACCCCGTAACCAGAATGTACAACAAGACATGGGATGAATACAAGTATTCAGCAGCCGACAACAAGCGCGTCTTCATCAAGAAGTATTCTACCGACGTTGTCCCTCTGTATTACTGGAACGACAACAACTTCCGTTCAATCCGTCTTGCCGACATCATGCTTCTCTATGCAGAGGTCATCAACGAGATCAACCATGCTCCCAACGCAGAAGCCATCGCGATGATTGACAACATCCGCACACGCGTGAACCTTCCCAAACTTGCAAACAGTACATACTACAAAGATTCCAAGATTCTCACCGACTACGACGCCTTCAAGGAGCACCTCAAGATTGAACGTGGCCTTGAACTTGCATTCGAGTGCGTCCGCTGGATTGACCTCAAGCGCTGGGGATTCGATGAGAAGACAGTTGCCGAGCTCGCTTCAAGAGATGAGGACTACAAGGCATTTGTGCTCAACAAGCACGAGCGCCTGCCTCTGCCTCAGAGTGAGGTTGACAACAACCCCAACCTTGTTCAGAATATGAATTACTAACCAATCAATAAATTATTAACACAATGAAAAAATTTTTTGTATTCGCATGTGCGGCTTTCGCACTCTTCTCAGTCGTAGCTTGCGGCGAGAAAGACCCCAAAGAAGATCCCACTCCCGAGGTGGCTCTGTCAATCAATCCCACAATTGCAAATGTAGGATTTGAGGCAGGAACAACTGAAATCGAGGTGACTGCAAACTGTGATTGGACTGTTTCCCTCACAGATTCAAGCGACGAGGCAGAATGGGTATCTGCAAACCCCGTATCAGGAAATGGCAATGGTAAGATCGTTATCACTTACGCTGGTGCATCTTCTCTCACAGACAACCGTACAGTAATGGTTAACGTAACCAACGGTGAAAAGACTCTCCAGGCTAAAGTTATTCAGGCTCCCCTCGAGCTCGGTGACGGTGAAGTCCTCATCCTCGGTCTTGACGGTGTTTCACGCGTATGGGCAACTACCAACCTCGCAAAGGCAGGTGAGTTCGAAGCAGAAGTTGACGCTGTAGGCGGACTCTTCCAGTTCAACTCAAATAAAGCATGGCCTTATGACCTCGAGCACAGTGCAGGTGCATTCAACGGCGGCCCCAGAAATGACGCTATGGTTCCCGTAGAAGGTTTCGTAGCTGCTTGCCAGGCTTATGACTGCCCTCACACTCTCTTCGACGAAGACGGCAACCTCATCAACGATGATGCTGCATGGAAGGCAGAGAACGATCCTTGCCCTGAAGGATGGAGAATTCCTACACAGAACGAAATCATCCAGACCCTCGGTTGGGGTAATGACGGTGCAGGTACATCTAACTACAACGGTGTAAGAATCGAAGCTGGTGAGTATGGCTTCAGCGTAATGGGCTTCGTAGTAGGTCTTGGTCAGGTACTTCCTGATGACCTCACTAAAGACAACATCACTGAGAAGGGCGGTATGTTCGTTCCTCGCAGCGGTTGGCTCAACGACACAGGTTACATCGACAGAGACTGGCTCGTCTGCCTCCGTGGTTCTACTTCACTCAACGACGTATTCGGTGGTCTCTACCTCTCTACAAAGATCGACTACTGCGACGAGTGGGGTTGGGGTGATGGCCAGAAGCATCGTGCAAGTGCAGTACGTTGCATCAAAGACATTAAATAATTCAAGCTTCTCGATAAAGGCTTCCCGCCATCAGGCGGGAAGTTTTTATTATATAAAAAATAGATAATATGCTGAAGAAGTCCTTTTTTGCAATAGCTGCAGCAGTTGCAGTATTTGCCTCATGCAGCACCCCCGTGCCCGAGTCTGCGGATGTTCCCGACATCATTCTGGAAACAGACATCGGAAATGACGTTGACGACGCCCTTGCCGTCGACCTCGCCTACAAGTTCCAGGAAGCCGGCAAGATGAACCTTCTTGCAATCTGCATCAACAAGGAAGGTACTGCTCCGGCAGAATTCGTCGATATCCTCAACACCTGGTACGGCCATCCCGAAACTCCCGTTGGAATAATCAGCAACGGCGCTGACTGCGAGACCGATGCCATCAACTATGCAAAGGCCGTGGTGGATATCAAGAACGAGGCCGGCGAGCCTTATTTCGAGCGTTCACTTTCTGATTATGCAAATCTCACAGAAGCTCCCGAACTCTATAGAAAGATACTCTCATCAAGAGAAGACAATTCGGTTACAATCGTGTCGGTAGGTTTCTCAACCAACCTTATCAGACTTCTTGAAACAGGTCCCGACCAGTATTCAGAGCTTGACGGCAAGGCACTCGTAGCCAAGAAAGTAAAACGCCTCATCACAATGGCAGGCTGCTTCAACGATCCCAATCTCCACGAGTACAATGTGGTCAAGGATATCCCTGCAGCAAAGGTGATCTTCCATGAGTGGCCCACTCCGGTGGTCTCTTCTCCCTTCGAGCTCGGCGTCCAGGCACAGTATCCCGGTGCCAGCATCGAGAATGACTTCGGCTGGACAGAGATGCATCCTGTAGTAGAGGCATACAAGGCATATCAGCCCATGCCTTACGACCGTCCCACATGGGACCCCACAGCTCTGCTGTACGCTGTTGAAGGCGACCAGTGGTTCACAGTTTCGCCTATGGGCAACATCACTGTCACCGACGAAGGTTCTACACTCTTCGAGGAGAATGCAGAGGGCAACCGCCAGTTCCTTTCAGTGGATGCAGACCAGGCAAAGGCAATTGTTGACTATTTCGTGAAGACAATCACTGCCAAACCTGCCAACAAATAATTGTAATACCACATCCTGATGAAACGATTTCTCTTTGTTCTGACTGCATTCTGGACGATGGCAGGTGCAACGGTGTCATGTATGGATGAACCGCCGTACGACCCTCTGCCCGAACCTGAGCCGCAGGTGATTGTGTCGCCCGGTTTCACAGAGCCCGAGCTCTGCTTCGCCTTTCCAGACAGCCAGAAAAAGAGATATTCCTACTGTCCGGTGGTGATAGAACAGGAAAACGGTGACAGATATGTGTTCATGTGTGCGAACCAGTTCAAGGACCCGTCTCTTTCCAATTGGGACATCATCATTGACAACATATACATGTTCATCGAGCACCCCGACGGCACCCGCACAGAAGAGAAAAGTGTGCTTCAGCCCACCATCGGAACCTGGGACGAACATCATACCTGCGACCCGTCGGTCATTGAAGGAAAATTCATGATGGGCGGCGTGAGCTACAGATATGCGATGTTCTACACAGGATGTGATTTCAAAGACGAATACAACCAGCTGGGAGTTGCGTTCAGCAACGACCTCAATGCCGGCAACTGGGTGAAATATCCGGAGCCGCTGGTAAAGAAGACCTGGCCTGAGGACGGCCCTCAGGCCATAGGTTCTTCAAAGGCATGGGGAGTGGGGCAGCCCTCCGCAATATCGCTTGACAAGGCGGGCAAGGTACTGCTGTTTTATTCCATAGGAGACAAGAACGGAACTAGAGAGGTCTGCCGCAGGGTTGACATGAGCAACATGGACAGCTTTGACCTGGGGCAGGATTTCAAGGTGGTGAATTACGGTATGAAGGCCCTTGACGGAGGAGCCGAAACCCTTCACAACTGCGATTTCGCCCTTGATCCTGAAGCCGACAAGATACTGGTGGCACATCCTCTCCACCCATTTCCAAACATCTATCCTACATTCATTTCCAGTGCTGCAGGCATTCATTACATGAATTACGAGGAATGTCTGTACAGCCGTGGAAAATGGTCAAAACTCGGTGTCATAGACAGCGAGATTTCGGGTTTTCCGAGAAATCATAACGTTGGCTTCATGCGTGACAGCTACGGCCACATAAAGAATTATAAGAACCCTACCGTTTATTTCACAGTATCAAGACAGCGTCCGGATGTCGCGCTTTCTGAAGATAATATGGCTGAATGGACTTACGACATCTACCGCACGACATGGGACCCTGACCGGACCGTGCCGGCAGAAACTGAAATTGACAATACAGACAGATAACATGAAAAAATATATTTTACCGGCCATGCTGGCCATTCTTGCACTTGCTGCATGCGAAGAGAAAATAGACGATCCCCAGACAGATCCGCAGCAGGATCCAGAACCTGTCTATGAGACCGTGACCGAATTCACAGAACCTCAGGACATCTTCGGCTTCCAGCCGGCCAAAAGATATGCATACTGCCCGGCAATCGTTGAGAACGGTGACGGGACATCTCATGTATATTTCTGCGGCAATCCGCAGGCCGGCAGGTTCGTTGACAATATCTACCATATAGTGGTGGATGCCGATGGAAAGCACGACTCTGTGGATGATGTGCTTCAGCCCGGAAAGGCAGGCACATGGGATTCGTTCCATACCTGTGACCCTTCAGTCATTCAGGGCGAATTCAAGATGGCCGGAGTGAGCTACAAATATGCCATGTTCTACCTTGGAATTGACACTGGTGACTGCCTTGGAAATGAAGTGGGAGTGGCATTCAGCAATTCACTCGACGCCACGACATGGGTGAAGTATCCCGATGTGCTCATCCCGTTCCCTACAGACCATTCATCATATTGGGGAGTCGGCCAGCCGTCGGCAGTTTCTCTTGACAAGAAAGGCAAGGTTTTGCTCACATACACAGAAGGATACAAGCAGACTACTGTCAAGTATGAGATTCTCGATATGTCGGACATGGACAATTTCACCCGCGGAGAGGTGAAATCCATTCCTCTTGCAGGAATTGTCAACACAAGCGGAACCCCCGACGTTGCAAACAATGCCGACGTGGCAGTCAATCTGGAGAAAGATGTTATTGTGATGGTACGCGACGTGCATCCCAATCCGTCAACCGCCCCGAACTTCATCTCCGGACGCGTCGAGGTTGTTTCGATGTGCTTCTCGGATTTTCTGGAAGGAAAGGGGAGATGGACACCGATATGCTACATCAGCAAGAAATTCACCGGCTATGCCCGCAATCATAATGCAGGTCTGTCGCGTGACAGCTACGGTTATATAGCAGATCCCGAGCATCCCTGCGTATACTATACGATATCTCTTGCAGACAAAGAGGCTTCTGCACCTTACGAGTGGACCTACCATATCTGGAGGACACAGTGGGTGACTCATGAGGTTGAGGTCAAGACAGAGTAGCGGATGGGCAGGCTGCTGAAATCGTTGTGCATGCTTGCGGTGTGGGTTTTCTTCATGCCGTCATGTGACGATGTGCAGCTTGTTGATCCTGAGCAGACCCCGGATGTGCCCGAGCAGCCGGTTGTCCGTGACCACATGCCCGAAGTCTATATTGTGACAGAGGGCAAGAAACCAATCAACCACCGCAGCCAGTATGTGAAGGGCAGCATCAGGATAGAGGATCTGGAGCACTGGTATTCCGATGTCTCAATCTTCGAGGCGCCGATGCAGATAAGGGGGCGTGGCAATTCCACCTGGACTACATTCCCAAAGAAGCCGTATAAGATCCGTCTTGACGAATCGGCATCAATCTTCGGATGCCACAAAGACAAAGACTGGGCGCTACTGGCCAACTATTCCGACAAGTCGCTGATGCGCAACCGTCTCGGACTGAAACTTTCTGAGATATGCGGGTTGGAGTGGACTCCCGGGGCATTTTCGGTTGTGGTTTATATCAACGGAACATACATGGGAGTTTATGACTTGGTCGAGCATAAGGAAACAGGCAACCACAAGATAGAGATAGACACCTCAAAGGGTGAATGTTATCTTGAAATCGAGGCCAAGAAAGACAAACCGGTGTGGTTCGACACCCAGTATATGAACATCCCGATAATGTTCAACGAGCCTGAGCAGCCGTCAGATGCTCTCCTGACCTTCATCAAGGGGCGTTTCGCCGGGTTCGAGCAGTCGCTCCTTTCGGAAGATTTCTCCAATCCTGCAACCCACTATTCAAATTACATCGACGTTGATTCTTTCATCAACAACTATATAGTTCAGGAAGTTGCGAAAAATATCGACGGTGACCTTTTCAAGAGCCTCTTTCTTGTAAAGAGGCAGAACCAGCCGATAAAGTTCTGCCACGAATGGGACTTTGACCTTGCATTCGGCAACTGCGATTATCTGCACTACCATCAGGGCGTGACCAACACTTATGCAGGCTGGTTCATCAGAAACCATTCGCAGGAAGGGTTGAATACGGGGTGGTATTACTATCTTTTCAAGGACCCCGAGTTCAAGAAGAAGGTGAAGGAACGCTGGACTGAACTGTATCCTCAGATGTGCGCCCTGTCTGACTACATAGACACGCTTCACAAAGAATTGAAGACTGCAGCCGAAAAGAACCACAGGCGCTGGGGTACGCTCAACATGTATGTCTGGCCGAATGTGAAGGTGCTGGGCGACTACGACAAAGAGGTGGAGTACCTCAAGGAGTTCTACACCAAGAGGCTTGAATGGATGAATGAATACATAATGAAATTCTAAACAATATCAGAAACTATGAAAAAGATTGCCTTGATTGCTGCCATTGTAACTGCCGCAGCCACAGCATGTTCTTCACCTGCACCTGAAAACGGCCTGATGGTGCCCGAGATCCGCTACGAGCTCAGCGGAGGAGCCGGCCATTACGATTATGCCCCCAGCTTCATAATCGACCAGTACGGCATCATCTATGGTTTTCTCTGCGAGAACCGTGACCCGTTCAAAATAGTTGACTATATCTACCTGTACAAGGGCATTCCTACAAAGGAAGGTTATAAATGGCAGCCTGCAACGCAGATAATAGCCCCGTCTGAGGAAGGCTGGGACAACTGCCATATCTGCGACCCTGACGTGCGCGAGTTCAAGACTACCTGGAAGGGCGAGACTTACGACTGGATAATGACATACCTTGGTGTGGACCAGTGGGACTGCTGCCACAACCAGATTGGTCTTGCAGTGTCAAAATGCATCGAAGGCCCCTACATCAAATATGACGGCAACCCCATCGTTCCATACGAGGGCCGCGACAAATGGGGCACCGGCCAGAGCACCACAGTGGTCAAGAACGACTCCACCATCGTACTTTATTACCACTCCACCACAGAGAACGGCCCCTATGCCCGCCGCGAGATTGTGCTCAACGACCTTGACAATATCCGCCTTGGCGAAGAAGAGAAAGTGCCTCACCTCAGTGCAAATTCATATCCCATGTATTCTGAAGACAAGATTTACATGGTCTCAGAAGAGAGGACCGAGCAGTATGAGAAGCTCATACCCACATGGGTGGGCGACATCTGCCGTGTGTATGAGGCTCCCATCGATGCCGACCTGCTTGACGGGGAGAACAACCCCTGGACAAAGATTGCCGAGATCGGTCCTGACCTCACCGGCTTCCCCCGTGCCCATAACCCCGGCTTCCTGACCGACACCAAGGGCTACATGCCTTCAAAGGACGAAATGGTGGTTTATTATACCCCTGCCGTCACAGGTGAGGACTGGCTCTGGTCATACGACCTCTGGTCTGCAACATTCAAATTTGAATAGCATGCGGTGTGCAATCGCTCTTGCTGCGGCTGCAGTAACGTGTCTGTCTCTTCTGACGGGGTGCTCTCCAAAAGAAGGGGATGGCAAGGCAGCTGTTCCGGTGATTCATATCACCGACCTTTCGCGCCCCCACGGCGATCCCGACGACCATTGGGATGCCGCCACTCAGTTTGCTCTCAACAAAAAAGGGCTTATTGACCTGCGGGCTGTCGTCACCGACAACCTGCCCGCTCTGGGTGCACCTGACCTTGAGGGCATTGCCCAGCTCAACTGGATATCCGGCGCAGGCGTTCCTGTGGGTGTGGGTGAAACCACTTATAACGATTCGGTTCATTCCGGCCTCGCGCTTCTCAAAAAGACGCTGGATGAATCATCATCGCCTGTGGCCATACATGTGGTTGGAGGATGCCTTGACCTTGCTGCTGCGGCTAAGATGTGGCCCGACCTCTTCAAAGAGAAGGTGAAGGCTGTATACCTGAATGCCGGCAGTGCCGAGGAGTCTCAGACATTGGAATATAACGTGGCTCTCCATCCTCAGGAATATTCCGAAATGTTTTCTCTGCCCTGCCCGCTCTACTGGATGCCCTGCCTCCAGAACACCGATGAATGGTGTGCGAAGGGCGGTGTGACCGGAGTGAACTCCACCTATTTCAGATTCACTCAGGGAAGGCTTTTCAAAGAGATGAGGCAGGATCTGCTGAACTATTTTCTGTTTGCCCTTACGAAAGGTGAGGCTGGAGAATGGCTGGAGGCTCTGAGTGCTCCATATGACGGTGATGCCACCGATTTCTACGGCGCTCAGGTGAGGAATATGTGGTGCACGGCCGGTTTCCTGCACTGTGCCGGGCTTTCTGTCTGGAAAGACGGTTCTGTGCAGCCTCTTGGAAAAGACAGCGGTGCGGAAGTGTTCCGTTTTGTGCCGGTTGAGGTTTCGTGCTCTCCTGAAGGGCGTGTGACCTGGAGCCGGACAGAGAAAGAGTGCGGCCGCTTCATCTTTGAGGTGACTGACCTTGAGGTTTATGAAGAGGCTATGACCAAAGCTCTGGGTGAAGTCCTGAGTTGGATATAGACATTTTTTAGTATCTTTGATACATTATGCTTACAAACATGATGAAGAGAATATTATCTGTTGTTGCGGCACTGCTTGTGACCGTAACTGTATTTGCCCAGAGTGGCATCAAAGGCAATGTCGTAGCCTCCGACGGCGAGCCCCTTCCCGGGGTGGTCGTGATTGCGGGGGACGGCAGTGCAAAAACAGGAGTATCAACTGATCTTGATGGAAAATTCTCAATCAACACTGCTGCAGGCGACCTTCTGGAATTCTCCTGCATAGGTTACAAGCCGGTGAGGGTGGAGGCTTTCGAAGGGATGACAGTGGTGATGGAAGAGGATGTCAAACTGCTTGACGAGGCTGTGGTGATCGGCTACGGTACAGTCAAGAAGAAAGACCTGCTCGGCTCTGTATCCACAGTCCGCCAGCAGTCACTCCAGGACCGCAAGTCGGGCGGTGTGATATCTTCGATGCAGGGTCTTGTCTCCGGAGTGAACATCACCTCCAGCGGCCAGCCCGGCTCTTATGCTTCAATCCAGATCCGCGGTATCGGCTCTTTCACCGGCAATTCGCCCCTCTTCATCGTGGACGGATCGTACGGTGGCAACGAGCTCGGACTGAATGTCGAGGATATAGAGTCCATCCAGATTCTGAAGGATGCGTCTTCGGCTTCCATCTACGGTTCGCGTGCTGCAAGCGGTGTGGTTATCATCACCACCAAGAAAGGCAATTCAAACGGTCTCAAGGTGAAGTTTGACGGCAACACACAGCTCTACTGGCTGCCCCGCTACGACCTTATGGATGCTGAAACATACAAGAAATACGACGACCTGGCCTACACCAATGCCCTGCTGCAGGGTGTGTCCGGGGTGAAGAACCTTCAGAACCACTACGAAGGAGACACCGACTGGCAGGACGCAATGTTGCGCACCGCTCTGCTTCAGAACTATAACGTGTCTTTCTCAGGTGGAGGAAAAGAGAGCAGCTATTATGCTTCAATCAATTACAAGGATGACAGCGGAGCTCTCCAGTACACCGGCTTCAACCAGATAGGCTTCCGTATCAACACATCGGGCCGCAAGGGCATCTTCGAATTCGGTGAAAACTTTTTCTTCACCACGTCGAAGACCGACAATCTCAACGGCAACCCGTGGTCGGAGTTCATAGCAATGCCTCCGACGGTACCTGTCTATGACGAGAGCCATCCCGGCGGATATGGCTACGGAAATGCCGACAGAGCCAACACCTACGCCCTGAACCCTCTGGCGGAGAATGAGTTCGCGCACGGTGTGAACACTCAGAAGTATCTCTATGGAGATGTTTACGGAAAAGTTGATTTCATCAAGAATATCCTGAATGCCAAGGTCAACGTTTCATATAAGAACTACTTCGGACAGACAGACCTGGTGCGTAAGAAAGGCAACTGGGCGATGGGCCAGGGCGATGACGCAGCCCACATCCAGTATTCGACTGCATACCACAACAAGCTGCTGATAGAACCTACGCTGAATTACAGCCAGGTTGTGGGCAGGCACAGCATAGGCGCTGTGGCGGGTTATTCATACGACTTCTTCCACGAAGACTATCGTTCTGAAACGAAGCTCGACCCTCTGGTAGTCGGAGACAAATACATCACTTCGTTCAATTCAGCCACCGGCAACCAGACTTGTACAGGCAGCTATATAGAGTATGCCCTGATGTCTTATTTCGGCAGGATCAATTACAGCTTTGACGACAGATATCTGCTTCAGCTCACAGGCCGCAGGGACGGTACCTCACGCCTGCCCGAAGCGCAGCGCTGGGGCACTTTCGGCTCGGCTTCACTTGGCTGGCGCATCAGCAGGGAGGCGTTCTTCAACGTGCCGTGGATAGACGAATTGAAACTTCGTGCAAACTTCGGTACGCTCGGAAATTCAAATATCGGAGCCTGGGACTATATGGCTACCATCAACACAGCACCGCGTGCAGTGTTTGGAAAAGACGGCAAGGTGATAGGAAAGACTCAGTCAAACTTGACAAACCTTGACCTTGAATGGGAGAAGAAGACAACCGCCAACATAGGTGTGGACTTCGCTGCTCTTGACACACGCTTCAACGCATCGTTGGAGTATTACTATTCGCGCAGCACCGACCTGCTGCTTGCAGTGCCCATCCTGCTCACTACTGGCAATGAGGGTGGTGCACCCACTGTCAATGCAGGCTCGCTTCAGAACACCGGTTTCGAATTGGAGGCAGGGTGGCACGACACCGAGGGAGATTTCTCTTACTCTGTGAATGCCAACCTCTCGACAACCTACAACAAGATTCTGAGCTTCGGATACGGCTCGACAGTGCAATATACTTCGGTGTCCAAGTCTGAGATAGGGAAGCCCCTCGGAATATGGTATCTATACAAGACTGACGGTATCTTCCAGGATGCCGGTGAGGTGCAGGCACATGTCAACAGTGAAGGAAAGGTGATCCAGCCGGATGCAATGCCCGGTGACATCAGGTATGTGGATACGAACGATGACGGTCAGATTTCTTCTGAAGACCGTCAGGTAATAGAAGGAAAGAGCCCTTGGGCCAAACTGTATGCCGGTCTGAACTTTACATGTGCATGGAAAGGCATCGACCTGTCTGTTACAAGCTACGGCCGTTTCGGTCAGTGGGTCTACAACGGTGCCCGTGCATCCGCTGCTGATTTCTCCACCAACCAGAACAATTTCAACGACTACGTTCCATGGACGCAGGAAGTACACTCAAGCACCGTCCCGCGCCCTATCTACGGAGACACGCGTAACAGCCGTGCAGACCAGGACCGCTGGCTGGAGAACGGTTCGTTCTTCCGCTTCAGCGACATCACACTCGGGTATTCTATTCCCGACCAGCTTCTGAGAAAGATAAAGTTTGACCAGATACGCTTCGCCCTCACGGCAAAGAACCTCATCACCCTCACCAAGTATTCTGGGCTTGACCCTGAATTCGCTGACGGTGGTATCTATACGATTGGATACGACGGATGCTCGTTCCCCAACCCGAAGGCAGTGCAGCTGGCAGTTTCATTCACATTCTAAGAGGAGGATCTGACAATGAAGAAGATATTTTCAACAATAGTAGCAATATCGGCGCTATGTATTGGCCTGTGCTCTTGTGACGGGCTTGACATACCAAATGAGAACGGCCTTTCAACAGGATTGTTCTGGAAGACCCAGGATGACCTCAACGCCGGCATGAACGCTGTGTACGGAATGTTTTACCGCCAGGGTACCTGGACCCGCAACATCCATGTCCAGCTCAACGGAATGGCCGACGACGGTGTGAGCTACGCCGGCTGGACGGAGGTCGCTGAATGGACCAAGTTCAAATATACCGACTACAGCTTCTGGGAGGTTCCCAAGAAGATCTGGGCCGAGCACTACACCGCAATCAACCGTGCCAACCAGGTGCTTGACCACATCGACGACCCTGAAATCAAGTTTGACAGTGAAGAGAACCGCCAGTTTATCAAAGGTCAGACCCTCTGGCTGCGCTCTTTTTATTATTTCTACCTCACGATTCTCTGGGACAACGAGCCGCTGCTGCTCACCACATCATCTGCCGGTGACAAGCCCTCGAATTCAAGCGAAGATGAGATATTCACCAAACTTGAAGAAAACCTTACCGAGGCTGCGGAGCTCCTCCCTCTCAAATGGGGTCCCGAGGACCTTGGAAGACCCACCAAAGGTTCGGCATACGCTCTGCTGGCAAAAGTATACGCCCAGCATCACAAATGGCAGGAGGCTGCGGAATGTCTGGAGTGGATCATAGACGGGGAAGGCAAGAACCTTTACTCGCTGGTTGCCAACTGGCATGACAACTTCGACCCGAAGACAGAAGACAATTCGGAGTCGCTCTACGAGATACATTTCTCGCTCTGCAACTATGTGGGATTCGACCAGACCGACAACTACCTCGACCCCAACGCGCAGCTTGCCACACAGCTCGAATGCCTTCAGTCGCCCAAGGGAGAAGGTTGGAACAACATAGAGTGCAACCGCTGGGTGATGGAATACTTCAAGCGCGAGAAGACAGTCGACGGCAAGAACGACCCGCGTCTCTACTACACCTGCTGGTATGCCGAGTCGGATGCCGACTTCCCCGAGTATGGAGTGCAGCTCATCTATAACAAGACCTGGGACCAGTACAAATACTCTGCTTCTGACAACAAGCGCGTCTTCATAAAGAAATACTCTACAGATGTAGTTCCCCTGTATTATTTCACAGACAACAACTACCGCTCGCTCCGCCTGGCGGACATGCTGCTGCTATATGCAGAGGCATTGAATGAGCTGAACGGTGCGCCCAATGCCAAGGCCATAGAGTGTGTGGACCGTGTGCGTACACGTGTCAATCTGCCCAGACTGGCAGAAAGCAAGTATTATACAGACCCCAGGATCCTCACCGACCACGATGCGTTCCTCGAACACTTGAAGATAGAGCGCGGCCTCGAGCTTGCTTTCGAGTGCATCCGCTGGATGGACCTCAAGAGGTGGGGCTTCACCGACAAGAACCTTGCTGACCTTCGTGCGCGCGATGCCGACTACAATGCATTCGAGCAGAACAAGCATGAGCGTCTGCCCATCCCGCAGATTGAGGTGGACAACAATCCCAACCTCACGCAGAACATCAATTATTAGGAGTTGGGTTCAGTCTTGCGAAAAATAATATAACTTTGGGGCCGGTAATAATTTAATGCAATATGGCAGCAAATATTGATTGGAACAACATAGGTTTTGATTACATCAAGACGAACGTGAATATCCGCTACAGTTTCCACAACGGACAATGGAGCGACATGATTGTCACCGACGACGAATACATTCACATGCACATGTCCACGATGTGCCTCCACTACGGTATCGAGGCATTCGAGGGGTTGAAAGCCTTCAGGGGCGTGGATGGCAAGGTGCGTCTGTTCCGTGTTGACGAGAATGCAAAGAGACTGAGAGCCTCGGCTGAAAAGCTCTGCCTCACACCTCTGCCCGAAGATGTGTTCATCAATGCTGTCATCGAGTGCGTGAAACGCAATATTGATTTCGTACCCCCGTACGAATCAGGTGCGTCACTCTACATCAGACCTATCATCTACAGCGGAAAGGTCACTCTGGGCGTGCACCCCGGGCCTGAGACAGAGTTTATCGTATACTGTTCACCCGTAGGTCCTTACTTCAAGGGCGGCATGCAGCCCATCAAGGTGATGATAGACCGTTTCCAGGACCGTGCGGCACCGCGCGGAACAGGTGATGTGAAGGCCGGCGGCAACTATGCCTCAAGCCTCCTCTCAGGTGAAAAGGCTGTGAGCATGGGATACTCCAATGTAATGTACCTCGACGCAGTGGAGCGCAACTACATCGAAGAGTGCGGCGCCGCCAATTTCTTCGGTATCAAGGGCAACACATACGTGACACCCAAGTCTCCCTCGATCCTTCCGTCCATCACCAACAAGAGCCTCCGCGCCATTGCAGAGGATATGGGCATGACAGTGGAGCAGCGCCCCGTACCCGTGTCTGAACTGAAAGAGTTCGACGAGGCCGGTGCCTGCGGCACGGCTGCGGTGATATCACCCATCGGTCTCATATTTGACATTGACACAAAAGAGGTTGTGGAATACGCTGCCGCTCCCGGCCCCATCTCACTTGCACTCTACAACAAGCTCCGCGACATACAGTACGGCCGTGCGGAAGACAAGTTCGGCTGGAACACAGTGGTGGAATAGCATATTGTAGATGGCAGAAGAGAAGAATATCATAGAGGAAGTCACCTCAAGGGAGTATGCCGAGGGGTTCGAGACAGACATCGAGCAGGAATACCTTCCGAAGGGAATCAACGACGACATCGTGCGGCTCATCTCGCAGAAGAAAGATGAGCCCGAGTGGATGTTGCAGTTCCGTCTGGACGCCCTGCACAAATGGCAGAAGATGAAGATGCCCGACTGGGGCCATCTCACCATCCCCGAGATAGACTTCCAGGACATCATATATTTCGCCGCTCCCAAAAAACCTAAAAAGAGAGAGGAGATAGACCCCGAGCTGACAAAGACATTCGACAAGCTGGGTATCCCGCTGAATGAGCGCGATGCACTTTCCGGAGTGGCCGTGGACGCAGTGTTCGATTCGGTGTCTGTAAAGACCACATTCCAGAAGACGCTTGCAGAAAAAGGGATAATCTTCTGCCCTATAAGCGAGGCCATCCGCAACTATCCCGACCTTGTGCGCAAGTATCTGGCAAGCGTGGTGCATGTGAGCGACAATTTCTTTTCAGCACTCAATTCGGCGGTGTTCAGCGACGGTTCGTTCTGCTACATCCCCAAGGGAGTTCGCTGCCCTATGGAGCTCTCGAGCTATTTCCGCATCAACGCCCGCGGCACGGGTCAGTTCGAGCGCACTCTGATTGTGGCCGACGAAGGGTCGTATGTAAGCTACCTTGAGGGGTGCACGGCCCCGATGCGCGACGACAACCAGCTGCATGCCGCAATCGTGGAGATTGTGGTGGAGAAAGACGCGGATGTAAAGTATTCAACCGTCCAGAACTGGTATCCCGGAGATAAGAACGGAAAGGGCGGCATATATAATTTTGTAACAAAGAGGGGATTGTGCAAAGGTGAGAACAGCCACTTGAGCTGGACCCAGGTCGAAACGGGCAGCGCCATCACCTGGAAATATCCAAGCACCATCCTGAAAGGTGACAACTCCAGCTCGGAATTCTATTCCGTGGCGGTCACCAACAACTGGCAGCAGGCCGACACCGGCACCAAGATGATTCACATCGGCCGCAACACGGTGAGCCGCATCGTGAGCAAGGGTATTTCGGCGGGCCACAGCCAGAACAGCTACCGCGGCCTTGTGAAAGTGGCACCGGGGGCAAGCGGTGTGCGCAACCACTCGCAGTGCGATTCGCTGCTTATCGGCACCGAATGCGGCGCGCATACTTTTCCTGTCATCGAGTGTGCCAATCCGGAAGCGGTTCTGGAGCACGAGGCAACAACATCCAAGATCAGCGACGAGCAGCTGTTCTATCTGCGGCAGCGCGGTATCAGCGAAGAGAATGCAGTGGGGCTGCTGGTGGTGGGATATGCCTCTGACGTATTGAAAAATTTACCGATGGAGTTTGCCGTTGAGGCGCAGCGCCTGCTGGCGGTGACTCTGGAGGGCAGCATAGGATAAGACATGGGAGCACTTACAGACATAATATTCAACATTGCAGGGGCACAGGTGAGCCTTCTTGAACTTATTTGTACCATGAGCGGCCTTGTGTGCGTGTTCCTGGCCGGCCGCGCGAAGGTGGCCAACTTCTGGATAGGATATGTATACAACATCCTGCTTTTCCTGCTTTTCTTTGACAAGCATCTCTATTCAAGCATGCTGCTGCAGCCCATCTCGTTTGTGATAAACTTCCTCGGGCACTGGCGCTGGACTCATCCCAAGGAGGGAGAGGCCAACGGTGAGCGGAAGCTCAAGATAACCACCATGCCGCGCAGGGACTGCATCATAGGCATAGCGATGATTGTGGTGTTCGCCCTGGGCTGGGGGGCCGTGCTGGGAAATCTCGGCAGGCTGTGGCCGGGCACTTTCCCTCCCGCAGAGTCGCCATACCTTGACTCGTTCACAACAATTATGATTTTCGGAGCACAATATCTTTCTGCTCAGAAACATATCGAGTGCTGGATTGTCTGGATCATTGTTGATGTGGCCCAGATTGCCCTGTATCTCTCTGCCGGATTGATATTCATGCCGGCCGTAAGCGCCATCTATCTGATTCTGGCCGTGATGGGCTTGAAAGAGTGGCGCAAACAACTTAAAACGCAAGAATAATATGCTGGAGATTAAAGATTTGCACGCAAGTGTCGCCGACCGCGAGATTTTGAAGGGCATCAACCTTTCCATCGGGCGCGGTGAAGTTCATGCCATAATGGGCCCCAACGGAGCGGGCAAGAGCACCCTGAGCGGTGTGCTTGCCGGCAGGAATGCATACAACGTGACATCCGGCAGCGTAACATACAGCGGAAGGAACCTGCTGGAGATGAGCCCCGAAGAGCGTTCGTGGGCCGGTGTGTTCCTAGGTTTCCAGTATCCCACCGAAATCCCCGGTGTCACCAATGCGGCATTTCTAAAGGCGGCAGTGGCGGAGCACCGTAAGAGCAAAGGGCTGCCAGAGCTGAGCGCAGCCGAGCTGATGCGCCTCTTCCGTGAGAAGATGGCTGTGGTGGAGATGGACAAAAGTTTTCTTTCACGCGGAGTGAATGTCGGATTTTCGGGTGGAGAGAAGAAGCGCAACGAGATTTTCCAGATGGCTGTCCTGGAGCCGCAGCTGGCTCTTCTTGACGAGACAGATTCAGGTCTGGATGTGGATGCTCTGCGCATTGTGGGCAACGGCATCAACAGCCTGCGCACCGCCGACAATTCATTTGTGGTGATAACGCATTACCAGAGGCTGCTTGACTATATCGTGCCTGACTTCATACATGTGCTGTATGACGGCCGCATCATCAAGAGCGCCGGCAAGGAGCTGGCTCTGGAGATAGAGGAGAAGGGTTACGACTGGATCATCAAAGAGGCTGAAAATAAATAAGATGGCGGTTTGCATAAACATAGCGGCGGGTGAATCTGTGAGCCGTGTCTTTCTGCAGAAAGGCGCAGCTGCGGAGCGGTACGACATTGTGATTGAGGAGGGTGGCAGGGCCGAAATCACTTTCGTGACTCTGCCCGAGGGTGAAATCTGCAATGATATCTGCGTGAGATTTGCGGGCAGGAATGCGTCATGCGTGCTGCGCGGACTTTACATCACCCGGGGCACCGGCCGTGCTTCATACAATATCACAATGAACCACGATGTGCCTGACTGCTTCAGCAACCAGCTGTTCAAGGGGCTGCTCTACGACAAGTCACGCGCCGACTTCTACGGGCTGGTGAAAGTGCCTTCATACTGCATCGGTACAGAGGCCTATCAGGCCAACCACAACCTGCTGCTGAGCGAAGATGCCAGAGTCCGCACGCTGCCCCAGCTGGAGATTTATGCCGACGATGTGAAATGCAGCCACGGAGCCACCACAGGCCGTCTGAACGAAGACGAGCTCTTCTATATGCAGAGCCGCGGCATCAGCCGGGAAACGGCACGCCGCCTGCAGCAGATGGCATTTGCAGCAGAAATACTTGACACACTTCCCGAAGATATCCAGGCTGAAGCACTGGAATACATACCAAACTAAATATTGATGACTATGGCAGAGAAAAAAGCTGAACAGAAGCAGACTAAGCCCGGACGCACAGAGTTCTCACAGATCGGTCGCGCAAAGGCGCTGGAGATACTGTTCGAAGGGAGCGGATACACCAACAGCGCGCGGATTGCCGTGGACGGCGGCATCGCCACCCACAAGGTCATGATGCAGGGGGTGGATTTCGACCTGATATACACTCCGTTGAAGCATCTTGGCTACAAGGCTGTACTGAACGTTGCCGGTGAGATATATGCTGCATTCCACCGCCCCAAGGCACTCTCGATTGTGCTGGGCATTTCGGCTCATTTCTGCCTGGAAGATATCAAGGAGCTCTGGAGCGGAGTGCTTGTGGCAGCTAAGGAACATGGCTTCGAGAGCCTCTCGCTGAGCCTGGCTCCGTCTGTGAACGGTCTGCAGATAAGCCTGATGGCCACAGGTGTCCAGAAGAAGAGCATACGCGATAAAAAGCCCGCACCCAAGAGCATGGACCTTATCTGCCTGAGCGGCAATGTGGGCGGCGCATACATGGGCCAGCATGTTCTGGAGCGTGAGAAAGGGGCATTTCTGGCAGCCGGCCAGGATGCGGCGAAGCAGCCCGATCTCAGCAAATACAAATATATTCTGGCGCAGTACCTGTGCCCCGATATCCCGGCAAACATCCTTGACAGATTTGCAGAGCACAAGATTGTCCCATCTGCAGGTGTGTTTGACTGCAAGGGTCTGGCCGAGGCTGTGCATACGCTTGCATCTGAGACCGGCTTCGGCGCAAAGATATATCTTGACAAGATTCCCATCGCCACTCAGACATTCGACATGGCCTCTGAGATACAGATGGACCCTGTGACCGCGGCACTCAACGGCGGCGACGACTACCGTCTGATGTTCACAATCCCCATCGAGCAGTTCGAGCTGTTCCACAAGGAGATACAGACCTTCGACGTGATAGGTCACCTGAGCCAGCCCGAGGTTGGCAGTGTGCTGGTGACTCCCGACGGTGCAGAGATTCCTCTCCGCAGTCTCGACGGCAAGGAAGAGTAGGCTTCCGCTGCAGTTTTGCGGCTGTGGGTTCCGGCCTTCATGACATTCATCTAAGCACGGCAATATGGGTTGTAGCGCATCTGGGGCACATCGGCGTGCTTAGATGCGGGGAACAAGGCCTCATCTAAACACGGCAATCGCCGCCACAGGCGCTGTGACACACATCAGCATGCTTAGATGAATTTCACGAAGCAGCCCGGGGGAGCATCGCTCACAAATCGCCCCGATTTCATGCCTTAACACTCAAATGGGGTGATTATTCCCTCATACCGCCCAGATGTCATTATCTTGTCCTTTCCTGATTTTGGTTGACTCGGATTAATAGATTATTACTGATATAAGTTGACTGTTAGTCGTTATCCCTGAGATGGGTTTACCATCCGAGTCTTATCACTGTAAGGGGTTGACTGTAGGCCGTAGGCCGGAAGGA
>JAZLJK010000054.1:0-11069 GCA_045617865.1 Bacteroidales bacterium
AGTTATTGTCTGTTCACTGAAAAGTATCCAAAATATTTGGATTGCAACATAGAAGAACAATTTTTTACGATGCGGTCCATCCCCCCGCTCGCAGCTTTCGTCCCGCATTTGCTGCGCGGCCTGAACAGCGCCGGAGGGGGCGCGCTCTTCGCCCCTCGCCAGGCGCTTGCTTACCCCCTCCGGCATCTGCTTCAGGCACGCTCCGCTGGCGCGGAACTCATCTGCGGCGGTGCCCCCCGTTAAACATCACGGGTCGCGAGGGCGTTAAAGCAAGCATTTTTATGCTTGCGGCCTGAGCAGCAGGGCTTTAGCCCGCCGGGGCGATATGCCCCGGACCATTCTGCCAGCCGCTCCTTTGTGCGGCTACGCTCTTCCGGTTGCGAAGCCGTACTGCGGAATCAGCATAATTGTTTCATGCTGTCAGTTAACTGAGAATTTGCCGGGTTCCTTTTCCAATAGTCTCTTTATCTCTTCGGAATAATTGTTTTCAATAAATATCGCCTTTAAGTTATTCTTCCGACATCCATTCATGTAGAAGTTGTTTTCTCGTTTCAAATAATCTACAGAACAGTAATCATCATCCAATCGTGCCTCAATACATGATGCGTATTGTTTTATGTCGTCAAAACAATCATCTATGTAACTGTCGCTCAGACACAGACAGATGAACTCAATCTTCTGTAAATAGTCATCACTGAAATCTTTTTGCCAGTCAAACGGTACATAGCAGCCTTCCACTATCAGGTTCTGGTCATTTTCTATGACCGTTTTTATCATTTCCCTGATAACAGGCCACAGATACCCTACCATCTTGTCATCGTCTTCTGGTGTCAAATCAGTGTAACAACTTCTTATCAATCCCATCTTGATATGGTCTTCGGATATATATGGATAATGAAATTTCTCCATCATCATCTGGGCTAATTTTGTTTTGCCAACGTGCGTCGCTCCCGTAATAAGTACTACCATAAGGATTATTTGATATTGCTGGTTATCGTGGTGAATATAGCAATTTATTCCAAATACTGCATTTACCTCTTGACTCGTACCTTAGGTCATGTATTATCTTTGCAACCGTTAACATCAAAAGCGCTTGAATGATGGCACAGACAAAGTATAAGATTGGCGAGTTCTCCAGACTTGGAAGAGTTACGGTAAGGACGTTGCGTCACTATGAGAAGATAGGGCTGCTGAAGCCCGGCATAGTTGATATGTGGACGGGATACCGCTACTACAGCCCGGAACAACTGCAGAAACTTCTCTCAATCGTACAGCTCAAACGGCTCGGATTCTCCCTTGCGGAGATAACTGAGCTATATGAAAATGATACGCACTATCCTGATATCAGAGCCCTTGAGTCTAAGATCAGGACCTGTGAAGAAGAACTGCAGACGCTCAAGGCCCGTCATACCCAGCTCAAAAGCCTGGTGGCCGCCCAAATGAAAAGAATGAATATGGAAAAGATTTATTTTGACTCACTACCTTCAATCATCGTCGCTTACAATAGGACAATACTTCCTAACTATGATGCCCTCGGAATGCATCTGGTGACAGTTGTGGCACCTGAAATGGCACGACTCGGATGCGAATGCCCCGAGCCTGGGTATTGCTTCACCGTAGAGACTGCAAAGGAATACAAAGCCGAAAACTTCGAGATAGAGTATTGCGAGAAGGTCACTTCAGCAAAGAATGACTCCGATATCGTGAAGTTCAAGACCCTGCCGGAGTACCCGACAGCTATCTGTATGAAAGTTTACGGCCCATACACTAAACTGCGTGAGAGCTACATCGAACTCTTTGCAGAGATTGCCAGAATGGGATACGAAATCGCTGATGCGCCACGCGCCTGTTATGTGGACGGCATCTGGAACCAGGAAGACCCGGATAAATGGCTGACTGTCATCCAGGTTCCTGTGCGTAAATGAGCCTGTACTGAATCTCGAAGGTACACGTAAGAATTAATAGAAATAAGAGATTACAATTTATCTGTACAAACTTACATATTAATCTCTTGATTTTATGTAAGTTTGTATTTGATATTTATCAGTACTTGTCTATGACCCCATTAAAGTTCAGAATTGTTTCCATACAGGTAGTATTTCTATTAATTATTCTGATGTGCGGTGCGTGTACGGATAAGGCTCCGCAGCGGATTGCAGTCTCATCAGTTAAACTTGGACTGCAGTCTGTCACCATGTCTGTTGGGGAAAGTATTCCCATTGATGTTACCATTGAGCCGGCTGATGCAACCGACAAGTCGGTAAGATTAAGCAGTTCAGATCAATCTGTAGTGATAGTTTCAGAAGGTGTTATGCACACGCTGAAAGAAGGAAGCGCAGTAGTGACAGCAGAGGCGGGAGGTATTTCGGCAGTATGCTCAGTTGAAGTTAAAGCACCTTTCAAGTCGGTGGAATCTGTTGTTTTGGACGTTACTTCCGCTTCGCTTAAAGCAGGGGAGACTGTGTCACTTTCCGTTACGGTCAGCCCTGCTGATGCAACTGACCGCACAGTGACTTGGAACTCTTCTGACGAAAGTGTGGGCTCTGTAGAGAATGGTGTTTTTACGGCGAAGAAGGCAGGTACAACCACCGTCACAGTCACTTCAGGAGACAAGAGTGCCTACTGCACTGTTGCTGTGTTCGAGCCTGTTCCAACGATTCCTGCAGAGGCTGTGGACCTGGGGCTGAGTGTGAAGTGGGCGTCATGGAATATCGGCGCCACAAAGCCGGAGGATTATGGCGACTACTTCGCATGGGGCGAAATTGAACCTTATTACGAAGACGGCTTCGCTCAAGAAAATCCACAGCAGCACTGGAGATCCGGCAAAACAGAAGGATATGACTGGAAGTCGTACAGATGGTGTGACGGCACTGGACAGGTCATCACCAAGTATTGCAGCCTTGCACAATGGGGACAGGTTTCCAACAAGAGAGTCCTTGATCCGGGCGATGATGTTGCCACAGTCAAGTGGGGCGATGAATGGTTCACTCCGACTATTGAAGACTATTACGAGCTCATCAACAACTGCGATAATGTAGAGACCGTGGTGAACGGAGTCAAGGGCAGAAGGTATACAAGCAGAATAACCGGCAACAGCATTTTTCTGCCGGCTGCCGGTTATCGTTATTACACATCCCTTGTGGATGCAGGTGAAATCGGTTACTACGGTCAGTCATGCGTCGATACAGACTGCCCCATATATGCCTGCGGTCTCTTCTTCGACAAGAATGGAAACTTCTCGATGAGTTACCTCTACCGTTTCCGCTTCCTCGGCCGCACCGTCCGTCCGGTGACGAAGTGATTACTGCTCTACGATTGTAGCGGGAAATCCTATCTTGCGCATTGCTGCAAGAAGAGTCACAACGTCAGTCTTTGCGGGATTGTAGGTGATTGTGGCTGTTCTTTCCTCTACTGATACTTCCAGACCTACAACGCCTTTTTCAAAGCCGATGTTCTCCTGAATTTTCTTAGCGCAGTCCTTGCAGTGGATGTTTGCACTGAGCTTCAAGACTTTTGTCTCTTTTTTCTTCTTCTCTTTCTTCTGGGCCACATTGGTCACTTCTGCTGTCTGCCCCTGAGCTTCAGCTGCTGTTGCTATGTTTTCGCTGCATACCATCGCCATCATGGCAATAATTGTTGAAAGGATGATCTTTTTCATGATTTAGATATTATTTATTCTGTTTTCCAAATTGTTATACGTATTCCTCCGTAAATCTTGATTCCCATGAGCGGACCCCACACGCAGCTTGCGTCGAAGTCAGGGCTCAGTGTGGTTTCACCAAGTATGACATTATTCTGACGGAAGTTTGTGAGGTTTTCGCCGCCTGCATATATGTCAAAACCTTTGAATCTGCGGGTGACCTGGGCATATAGCAAAGGATATACCGGAGTGAGTCCGTCCTTGTAAAGCAGGTTTCCATCAGAGTCTTTGAAATCTTTCATGAAGTCGTATACACGGCAGGGGCCGTTTACTGATGATGTGAAATCAAATATCCATTTGTTGAGATTTGTGCTGTACTGAAGGTTCAACACCCCTTTGTAGCGGCTTGTCATAGGTCTTTCGCGCAGACCGGCACCGAGTGTGGTGACGCGCGCATCACTATAGCGCCCTGTGAGTGTCACGGTAAAACGCTCGACAGGCTCGAAGTTGAAATCGACCTGGTAGGTGTTGGTGAAGCTTCTTCCGTCTTCCACGTCAGACAGATTGTAGAATGCAATCTGATGGGGGATTGCGCTGTATTCATAATCCACTATGCTCTGCTCTGCGAATTGTGTGCGGAAAAAGTCAAAGCTCAGATACGCTTCATCAGATGCTGCAAGAGGGAAGTAGAATGTGATATTGCTTCCGACGGTCCAGGCATCTTCCAGTGTGTGCCCGTACACCCATCTGTCAGATTTGTCGATGCTGCCTGAAGGGGTGACGAATGTCTTTGAAGTGGAGAGCACACCGATATTGTCAACTAGAGGGCATGCATATCTCAGCCCTCGTCCCGCATTGGCACGGAATACAATCTGACTGGTAGGAGTGTATTTCAGTGTGAGGCGCGGGCTTGTCACAAACTTGCTTGCCGGATTCTCGTCTCCGGTGCGGTTGCTGTACCACTCGCCGCGCAGACCGGCAATCACGCTGAGTTTGTCTTCCAGATGGAATGTGTACTCTCCGAATATGCCGTATCTTGACATCGATGTGTTGAGCCCGTTGATATTGATGTCGTAATACTGGTTGCCGAAAGTGCGGACGAAATCTTCCAGATAATAATCCAGCAGCGCTGTGGCACCAAGGGTGAATTTGTGGCTTTCACTGATTTCATTCTGGTAGAGCAGGTTTGCAAAACCGCTGTGCTGACCGGCGTCGTATGTCGTTTTCGGACCGAATTCCGATGCCATGTTGTAATAGTTGTAGTCAAGCACCGCAGCAATATTCTGGCTGTTTTCTTCGTTGAGAGGGACACCTACTTTGACATAACCGTTTGCGCTCTGGTTAAGTATGTTGCTCTGCCAGAGTGGGATGTCCGGACCGGGCAGTTGAAGGTCGCTCAGCTGGCCGCCTCTGCGCCAGTCGCGCAGCAGCCTCACCCCGATGCGTATCTGCATGCCGCTCGGAGCATAATACAGCCAGCGGTTGCTCAAATTAATCTGAAGGTTGCGCGGGTCGTCCATGAAACCGTCGCCATTCCAGTCCATTTCCTTGTTGTTGCCGCTTATGTGCCCCAGCAGCACTGTGCTCCAGGTGTCGTTGATCTGAAGCGAAGAAGCTACGTTCAGGTCTGCCTTGCTGTCGCTCATCACAGATGCATTTACAAACAGAGGCTTTTCATCGGTAGGTTTGCGGTGCTCCATGTTGATCTGTCCGGTAATGCTCTCCACTCCGTTGATCACGCTGGTCACGCCCTTTGCAATCTGGATGCTTTCGAGCCACTGGCCCGGGACATAGCTGAGCCCGAAGGGTGCTGCAAGCCCCCTCATTACCGGGCGGTTCTCGTCAAGCATCTGTGTATAGACGCCGCTCAGACCGAGCAGACGGATCTGTCTTGCTCCTGTGACGGCATCAGAATAGCCCACCGTCACGCTGGCGCTGTTTTCAAAACTTTCTGCAAGGTTGCAGCAGGCCATCTTGCAGAGACCTGCCGCAGTGATGGTCTCGACGCGGCCTTGTGTGTATTTGCTTAATTTGTTGCCGGGCTGGCGCTGCATAAGGACAGCAGCTCCAAGACTGTCATATCTTTCTGAGTAGATGCCCGTTGTGTCGATATCCTGTGCCGAAGCCATGAAGGCTGATGCCAGGACAGACAGTATAAGTATGGTTGCTTTTTTCAATGTAATATTCCTTTAAGTTTAACAAATTGACGTATCAAGGGTTGAATAATACGTTTTTCGCTAAACTCTGAGGATGAAGACGCTTCCGTCATGGCTGCACACAGGCGGCGGAGTGTCGGGGACCCGCTGGATGCAATGGACGCCGGCAGGAGCGCAGACTGCCATTTCGCAGAATAATGCAGGAAGAATCACAGACGGAGCACTGATGTGCTGCAATCCGCCATCCTCATTGTCACCGGCAATTGCCACACGGAACACTTTGTTGTGACAGCAGTTGTGCTGATGGCTTTCGTGGCAGAATTCTTCTTCATTACCGCAGTGGTGGCAGTCGTGATGATCATCGTGAATGTCATCGAAATACAGCGCAATATGTGCGCAGACATGTCCTGTGCAGTCACAGCTGTGAACGTCAATACCCACTGCAGAAGCCACATACAGCAGCAATACAGCAAGAGCGGAAAGTCTTATGAGCATTGAACGGTTCATATCAGATGCAAATTTAAGATTTTTTTTATTGCTTCTACCTTGCCGTAAAATAATATAATCACTATTTTTGCCGTTATACACGTTATAAAGCTGAAATATGAAGAGGTTTTTTTCTTTATTGACGGTCATTGCCGTCCTCTTCCTTTTATCCTGCAATGAAAAGCAGCCGAAGGAAGACCCGGTCCTTGAGGCCATTAAGACAGAGTATTCAGTAGATGCCCAGGGCGGTGTCATCAAAGTTGACATCACCACAAATCTTGACATCACCACCACAAGCAATGTGGCGTGGATAGAGTGCATGCAGACAAAGACGCTTGAACACAAGACAGTCAGCATCAATGTACAGGCTAATTCCGCTTATGAACCCCGCACCGGCAGCGTGACTGTAAAGGGAGGCGAAAAGACACTTGAGATTACAGTCAGACAGGATGCGGCAGAGAAGCCGGCCGATCCTGATGAACTCACTGCTGACAAGACAGAATACCACATAGGTGCTGAGGGAGGCACTGTGGAGGTTACAGTAAGTACGAATGTGGAGGTTACTGCAACCCCTGATGTGCTCTGGGTTAAAAGTGCCGGAACAAAAGCTGCGGCATCGTCCAGAACGCTGCTTTTCGACGTTGAGGCCAACCAGGACATCGCTGCGCGTTCATGCAAGGTCGCACTTGCCGGAGGCGACAAGTCGCTGGAGATAACGATTTCACAGGATGGGGAAGAGGTGGCACTGAGCGCGGCTGAATCTGCATACCAGCTTCCTGCTGAAGGTGGCGATTTCACAGTGAAAGTTACAACCAACATTGATTATACGGTTGCGTGTGATGCAGATTGGATCAGTAAAGTTGAAACAAAAACTTCACGCACAGATGTTATTACGTTCACTGCCGCTCCCAACCTCGGTGACCCCAGAGAGGCTCAGATCTCATTTGCCTACGGTGATATAGTTGTTTCAGTTTCAGTGTCACAGGCTGCCTCTCCGGCAGCAGTTGTGACTGTACCTGACAACATTCCGTGCGTCACCGGTCTCGGTGTTTCTTTCGAATATCAGTTCGAAGGAGAAGTCCCTGCAGGGGCTGAAGTGTCATTCGCAGGCAGCGGCTGGACCGCTGAAGTTGTTCCGGCAGCAGACGGCAAGTCCGGTACTGTGAAACTGCAGGCTCCCGCAGATGCAACTGTTGCAGATGTCGAGATGACTGTGTCTGACGCACTTGGCGTGAGATATACAAAGAAGCTTGATATCAATCTTATCCAGCAGGGTGCAAGACTCGAGTCTTACGCATATCACTGTTTCGACAGCAAGACGCCGTTCAACCACGATCATTTCGTGAAAATGGGCGAGGCCGGCATCCATGTCTGCCACTCGATCCATCCTGAAGATTTTGAAAAGGCAGCGCAGGATGTAAAAGGCGCTGACGTGAAACTTGTTGGATATTTTGAGGATTACATCTATAACTTCGTCAACTGGGGTGATGAAGACTACAGGAGCTTCATCGCACAGGATCAGGCGCTTATAGACCGTGTAAATCTCTTCAAGTCTTCAGACCAGCTCTGGGGTTACGCACTTATTGATGAACCCAGGGACTCACTCTTTGTAAAGCTGGGCATGCTCAAAGACCGCCTGCACGAACTTGACCCCGACCATCCCGTCTACGTCAACCTCTGGGGCGACCAGATGAATGATGCAACCCTCACAGACTATATACGTGATGCTCATCCCGACCAGGTATGTTTTGATCACTATGCGGTCACTTCCGGTTATGCCGACGCATATTGGTATACACGTCTGGAATCGCTTTACAGAATGTGTACTTCAACAGGACTCCCATGGTGGGGCTTCGCAGCAACTGCTGACATCGGCAACACCCCTCCGGGTGTATCGCCTCCTCCCACTCCTCAGAGCCTCAGACTGTACAACTATACTCTGCTTGCATACGGAGCATCCAACATCATGGTATTCACCTGGCTCCACTATCCTCACGGTGGCCCGGACTGGACAATCGCTCCTCTCATGACCGACGGCACTTATTCTGTAATATATGACTACGTGAAAGAAGTCTGGGAAGAAACAAACAACCACATGTTCATCTTCCGCAACTCCACATTCAAAGGAATCCGCCATTCTCCCAAAGAGAACAACTCTGAAGGCGTCACTAAACTCAAGTCTGCAAATGACCCCATAATGTCTGATGCTGTTGATTGGTATGAATTCAGGTCAGGAGCAATGATTTCGCTGATAGAAAATTCAGGAAACGAGTATCTTGTCATTGAAGGAAAAACAATGGGCAAGGATACCAAGGTGTCGATCGGCTTCAAAAAAGACGTATGGCGCGTGACCCGCGAGGGATGGTTTGAGCCCCTCAAATGGGAGAACGGTGAACTTGACAACGAGTATTATTTCCAGCTCGAGCCGGGAGAACCTCTTATCATAAAGACTAAATAATGCAAGTCATGAGACAGATTGTCAATCATTTTACCGACAACGACCTCTATACTTTCACCTGTCAGTACTATATCCTTGAGAAATACCCCAGGGCAGAGGTCGAGTATTCATTCTTTGACCGCAACGGCACCTGCTATCCCGCTGGTTTTGCCGAACTGGTGAAGGAGCAGGTCAACTATATGGCTGACGTGACAATCACCGAGGCTGAAATACGGTATATGAGAGAAAAGTGCAACTGGCTGCCGCTCTGGTACTTCACGTTCCTGCGCGGCTACCGGTTCAAGCCTGACGAGGTGACTGTCTCACAGGATGAGGAAGGTCATCTGGATATAAAGGTGGCAGGCAAGTGGTTCTCTGCAATAATGTGGGAGATGCCGCTTCTATCAAGCATATCAGAGCTGATTCATACACTGAACGGAGATATCGGGCGCTATGATGTTGATCTGGAGCGCCAGCGCGCCCGCCGCAAGATGGAGCAGATTCTTGAGGCAGGCCTGACACTCGGCGATATGGGAACCCGCCGCCGCCTGAGCTTTGCACATCAGGAGATGGTGATCCGCGAGATGGCTGATGTGGCTGCTTCGCGCAAGTGGCCCGGCAAGTTCACCGGCACCTCGAATGTCTGGCTTGGCATGAAGTACAATCTTCCGTGCCTGGGTACAATGTCGCACCAGCTCATCTCGTTCGAAGAGAATGTGAGCGGAGTGTTCGAGTGCAACTTCAACGTGATGAAGAAGTTCTCAGATGTATATGACGGTGACAACGGAATCTATCTGTACGACTGTTTCGGCGATAAAGTCTTCTTCGGTAATCTCTCAAAACGCATGGCAATGATGTACAAGGGCCTTCGTGTCGACAGCGGCAAGGAAGAGGAGCAGGTCGAGCTTATCATAGACAAGTACAAACAGCTCGGCATCGACCCTGCCACCAAGCAGGTTGTGTTCAGCAACGGCCTTGACATAGAGAGGGCAATTGAAATCCATAAGTACTGCGCCGGCCGCGTGCTGGACTCATTCGGTGTGGGTACATTCCTTACATGCGATGTCACAGACTGCAAACCTTCGAACATTGTCATCAAGCTCACACGCGCCCGCATCACCGAAAGCCGCGAGTGGCACGACTGCGTCAAGCTTTCATGCGACAAGGGCAAGACTCTTGGCAACCCGGAGAAGTGTAAGTTCATATTGAGCCAGATTTCATAATTGATATGGGACTTCGCAGATGGATATTCGGAACACTGGGCTGGGCGATTTTTGGTCCTATCGGGGGCTTGATAGGCTTCCTCATAGGTGCTGCCAGCGAAAACACCAGGATATTCATTGATAATGGCAGCGGCGGCGCTGGCGGAGGTTTCAACAGACCATCTGGCGGTGGATATAGCGGAGGCGGGTATACCGGCGGCGGATATTCCCGCACCACAACATCTCAGGACGACTATAAGACCGGGCAGCGCAACAGCTTCCTGATATGCCTGATGGTGCTTTCGGCTGCAGTGATCAAGACCGACGGCAGGGTGACCGACACCGAGCGTCAGTTCGTGAGGAACTTCATCCGCAACAACTTCGGCGACCAGGCTGCAGTTGAGGCAGATAACATCCTCAATAACCTCCTGAACCAGGACATCAATATCTATCAGGTGGGGGCGCAGATCCGCACCAACATGAACTATTCTCAGCGTCTGCAGCTCTTCCATTACCTTGTGAACCTGGCTCAGAGCGATGGCATGACTGACAGTGAGCTCTCTGTGCTCGAGTCTGTGGCCACAGCCATCGGTCTGCAGCAGAGCGATACGGAATCCATTCTTGCAATGTTCCGCTGCAGCAATTCCGAATCTGCCTACAAGGTTCTTGAAATAGAACCCACCGCCACCGACGACGAGGTTCGCAAAGCCTACAAGCGGATGGCTCTGAAATACCACCCCGACAAAGTGGCGACGTTGGGCGAAGATGTCCAGAAGGCCGCCGAAGAGAAGTTCAAGGCAGTTCAGCAGGCATACGAGACAATAAAGAAAGAGCGCGGCATGTAACTGCGCTCTTTCTTTGTGTGACTCCTACAGCGATTCCTGAACCCTTGTAAATATTAGATTTCTCTTGATAAAGTGGGCGAAAATATGGAAAATTTATTACTTTTCGCCCGCTTTTTTGCTTATTTGACGGATTCTTTTCATATATTTGCTGTGACTAAATATAAAATGGTATGGCTTCAATTGTAGGACGGGCAAAAGAGATTGCCGACTTGAATCATTACTTGAAATCAGGTAAGGCAGAGTTCATTGCATTGTATGGTCGCAGGCGTGTGGGTAAAACATACCTGATTACGAGTTATTTCA
>JAZLJK010000055.1:0-15461 GCA_045617865.1 Bacteroidales bacterium
TGGTGGATTCGGATAGTTTTGGTATATTCGCAGGACATTATTGAAAACGACAGACATGAAAAGACTGACAATGGTTCTGCTGGCGTGCCTCATGGCAATGCCCGCACTCAAGGCTCAGGGGCCGCAACCGGCCTGGGCTCCCGCAGTAACAGGAAAGATCGACCCGTATATGAAGGAGTTCGGCGGGTACGGTTATATGCTTGAGAAGAACTGCAGGATGAATATCTGGTGGGCCGAAGCTGCCTACAAGGTGATGAAAGACACCCCGCTGCCCACCCGCACTGCAAAGTCGATAGAAGTGAGCTCGGCGAAGAACGAGGCCGAATCATTCATTGTAGTTGTGCGTCCGAGAAGGGATGTGAAGGATTTCACAATCTCTGTAGACGACTTCAGGTGCGGCGGCAAGGTGATTCCCGCTGCTGACAGGGTGGAGCTGCGCACCGTAGACAGCGCAAAGGTATGGAAGGCTGCCAATGCCTATTCATACGAAGGGCTGTGGCCCGACCCGCTGCCTCTCTACAACGGCGCCATGACATTGAAGGCCGGAAGGAACTATGCCTTCTGGATCACTGTAAAGGTGCCTGCAGGCGCTGCTGCCGGTGACTACCGCTCGCTGGTGAGAATCTCTGCAGACAAGATGAAGAAGAACCTGCCCGTGAACATGAAGGTGTGGGACTTCGAGCTGCCGAGAGTGCCCAGCATGAAGTCTGATGTCGGAATCGCCACCAGCTGGATATATAGTTTCGAGAATATCAAGCCCCAGCACGAGGCCGAGATGGATGCCCTTATCAAGAAATTCTTCGAGGAGCACAAGATCACGATGCGGTACGCAGCCCCCAGCTTCATTCCTGCCAATATCACAGGAGTCGACTGGAAGGGCGGACTGTTCGACGAGTTCGACAAGGCTTCGGGCAATTTCTCGATGAGGGTTGAGAAACCTATCATGTGGGATACGTTCTGCGCTTCGCCCATCGAGCCTGTGAAGGTTTCGGCAGACGGCAGCTACACGATTGCAGTGGATTTCAAATATGACCAGCCCGACAACGGCGCTGCAGTAAGGATCGAGTGCCTTGATGCTGCTGGCGGACAGATTGAATGGGATGCATACGAAGAGCAGACAGTGATTCTGTCAGGGGCGGCAAAGGCAGGGGAGTGGTGCCACGCCATCGTGGACCTCAAACCTTTCCCGAAAGGGACAAGGGCAGTGAATATCCAGCTCTGCCCGTTCAATGCGGCGCCTTATTACGGCCGTATGGGTGTGGCAAGATACGACAACCTCAAGTTCTTCGACCGCACAACCGGTGAGGACCTTCTCTGCGGCAAGGGCGGCTTCGAGGTGGATTTCAGCAAGATAGAGATGCACGTGGATGTGGATGCTGTGGCTTCTGAGATAAACAAGATGCTTGACACATACGGCTTCACAAATTACAGCCTCGGACTTGACGGTATCGGCAGCGGAAGCGCCAAATATCAGATAGAAGGTGCAATGGCCGGTTTCCAGTTCGGCACTAAGCAGTATGAGACCTTGATGGAGCAGTATCTCGCCCAGGTCCAGGATGGTCTGGAGCGCAACGGGCTGCTGGGCCGCGAAACCATCTACTGGTTTGACGAACCCTGGGAGTTCCAGTATCCCTTTGTGGAGAAATACCACAAGATGATGAAGAAATATGCTCCCAAGATCACTACTTTCCTCACAGAACACCTGTATGTGCCTGAGTACAACGACTGCAACGACATCGCATGTATGAAATGGAACTTTGCGGTGCAGAGCAAGATAGACGAGATGGCGGCTGACGGCCGTGAATGCTGGTCGTATATCTGCTGCGACCCCCGCGCACCTTATATCTGCGAGATGATCGACGCCGATGCGGTGAACTTCCGCGTATGGCTCTGGGGTTCGTGGATGAAGAACCTGAAGGGAGTGCTGCTGTGGCACAGCAACCACTGGAGCTTCTCGGTTCCAGAGCTGCAGGACAAACGCTACGACGACCGCGGCAATCCCGCACCCGACTTCAGCTATGTGCTGTTCAACGGCTGGGATGCCGGATATGGCGACGGTGTGATGATTTACCCCAACAATCCCGACTACAGCGACAAGCAGACAGAATATCTGATGGCCCCCGTTCCTTCAATCCGCCTCGAGATCATGCGTGACGGTATCGAAGATTACGAGTATTTCGTTATGCTTCAGAAAGCCATAGAGAACGCGCCTGCATCGAAGGCCGCCATTGCAGCCGAGGCAAAGGCGCTGCTTGAGGTTCCCACCGAGATATATAAGAACGAATATACCTACAGCAAGGATCCTCTGCCTCTTATCTCTCACCGCAACAAGATGGGAGAATATATCGAGAAGCTGAAGTAAGGCTACAGAGTCTTGAGAATTTCAATGAACTGCTCCATGCCCTTTGTGGCTGGGGCAGTTATTTGTTTGCAGTTGGGCAGCCCTGTCTCTATCGGCTTGGGGTCTATCAGGTACATGGGTATGCCGGCAGGGACATAATGCACAAGCCCTGCTGCAGGATAGACCTGCATGGATGTGCCGATGACCAGCATGATGTCGGCCTTCATGGCCTCGCGGCATGCGTCGTCGTAGCGGGGCACAGCCTCACCGAACCATACTATGTGCGGTCTGTACTGGCGTCCCTTCGGATCGCAGTCGCCAAGCCTGACAGGTTTGTACCCTACATCAATCACACCTTCGTCATAGTCGGCGCCGTCGGGGTATATCTTGGTCGATTCACCGTGCAGGTGTATCACCTTCGTGCTTCCGGCCTTCTCGTGCAGGTTGTCTATGTTCTGTGTCACCACCGTGACATCATACTCCTTCTCAAGGCCTGCAATTAACTTGTGGGCCAGGTTCGGCTCCTTGTCGGCAAGGTTGGCGCGCTGCATGTTGTAGAAATCAAGCACCAGCTTCCTGTTGCGGTACCATCCATCGATGGATGCCACGTCCTCTACATTGTAGTTGTCCCAGAGACCGTCGCTGTCCCTGAATGTGCGGATGCCGCTCTCGGCGCTCACACCCGCTCCCGAAAGAATCACAAGTTTCTTCATCATGAAATGGTTTCTATACGAAATAATGGGTGTGGAGCCAGTGCTCGAACAGAGGGTCGATGAAAGATGCCTTGTCGTCTTTGTCGAATGTCACCACTTCCTTCTTGTATACAGCTTCCTTCACGCGGAACACGTTGGCCGAGCTGTTTAGCCTGTACTTCCTGAGGATTTCGGCAGAGCTGAACTTCTCAACCCCGTCACACACGGCGCGGACAAAGTTGACCTGGTTGGCGGTGAGCTGGCTCATGACGAATCTGTAGCGGCTCTCTTTCCGTGTGAGGAATGCCTCCACAGCCTCGTCGAGTATCTTTTTGTTGATGTATCCTATTGAAAGTGTGTCGCAGGCCGCGGCGATGCGGTTCACGAACCAGGGGAACCCGCGGGTGATTTTCCAGAGCGCGGCAGCGGTGTCTTCTTCAATCACCTTGCCTGTGTACATGAACCCGTTCTGTAGATACTGCACGGTTTCTTTCTTGTCAAGGGGCGTCACTTCCATAACCTCAGAGAAAGTGTAGAACAGGCGCAGGTCTTCAAAGATATACCTCATGCGGTTGTGCTGCTCGCCGGTTACGATGTAGGTGACTCCGCTGTGGTGCGACAGCTCTTTCTCCATCATCTTGAGGAACACCTCGCCTTTCTCGAAGTTCAGGAGGTTCTGGAACTCTTTGAAATATATCACGATGTTCCTGCCAGACAGGCTTGCTACTGCGTTGGGCAGGTTGAGCGCCAGGGAAGGGGTGGGGTTGCTGAAATTTACGTTGAGGGGCATTATCGCTGTGCGGTTGACCTCCTCCACGAGGGGGCGGAACAGGTTGCAGTAGATTTCTGTGAGCTGCTCGGCTGTGGTGACGTTGAAGAGGTCGATGGTGAAGAGCTCTGTCTGGAAAGATTCTCTTTTCAGAAGCTGGAAGGCTCTGTCGACAAGCGACTTCTTGCCGTAGCCCGGTGCTGAATATATCACCGTGAACTTTTTGTTCTTGATGTTCTCTGCAAGATGCTTCGCCTCTTTGGCGCGGCTTATGAATTTTTCGCTCTGCGCGATGGTGGTGTAGTCGAAATAAGATGTCATATCCGTCTGAATAAATAACAAATGTGTTACAAAGGTATGGATAATAATTTTGCAATTCAAATATTTATTGTATCTTTGCGTTCCCAAATTTTGATAGACAGTCGATAAGCTATTGAAAAAGAGATATTTAATTTAGGATATCCGCTTACGGCTATAAATTTTTTAAATTTATTCAGATGTACGCTATTGTAGACATCGCTGGACAACAGTTCAAAGTCGAGAAAGGAAGCAAGATTTTTGTGAATCGCCTCGCTGCTGAGGTCAACGCTTCTGTAGATTTCGACAAGGTTCTTCTCATCGACAACGAGGGTGCAGTCAAGGTTGGCGCTCCCTATGTTGAAGGTGCTTCTGTCAAAGCTACCGTCATGGAGCATTGCAAAGCTGACAAAGTTATCGTTTTCCACAAGATCCGTCGTAAAGGTCTTGCAAAGAAGAACGGTCACCGTCAGTATCTTACAAAAATTCAAATTGATGAAATTGCTTAAAACCGTTTAGATTATGGCTCATAAAAAAGGTGTCGGTAGTTCTAAGAACGGCCGTGAATCAGAAAGCAAACGCTTGGGACTCAAATTGTTTGGTGGTCAGGCAGCTAAAGCAGGTAACATCTTGGTTCGTCAGAGAGGAACAGTGCACTATCCCGGTAAGAACGTCGGAATGGGCAAGGACCATACTCTTTACGCTTTGATAGATGGTACAGTAACCTTCAAGAAAACAAGAGAGGACAAATCTTACGTTTCTGTAATTCCTTTCGATGAAAAGGCAGAAGCTTAAGTTCTTGTTTTTTTAGCAGAATAAATGGGTGGTATGTGTGATACCACCCATTTTTTTTATATTTTTGCGCCAAACAATTTGTTCACTTCAATATGGTAAGATTTTTCAGGTATTCGTTTACAATCCTGGCTGCACTCTGTGCAGTTGCTTTCAACCTGTCAGCCCAGGTTTCATGGAGCGCAGAAGTGGCTCCGGCTGAGGACGGCCTTCAGCAGATTGTGGTAAAGGCTTCTATCGAAGAGGGGTTTCACATCTATGATTTCGAAGAGTATAAGAACGGTCCTTCGTCAACTTCCATTACATTCGAACTGCCCGGTTCGGCAGAGCTTGTCGGCGGCATCGTACCCTCGGTACAGAGCACCAAAGAGTTCAGCGACGTGTTCGGAATGGAGATAGGCTCATGGAGCGGAAATGTGAAGTTTGTGCAGAAGGTACGCGGCGCAGGTGACGCCAAAGTCAACATAGAGTGGATGTCATGCAAAGATTCCGGCTGCATCCCTCCCGATGATATCACAATCCCCGTGACTCTCAGCGGTGATGCCGTGGCTGCACAGACTCCCGATGAGGCTGTGATCGAACAGGCTCCGGAAGCATCAGATAAAGGCGGCAAAGGTCTTTGGGCAATGATAATCGAAGCTATCCTGTGGGGTTTTGCAGCACTGCTCACACCGTGCGTGTTCCCCATGGTCCCCATGACAGTTTCGTTCTTCCTCAAAGGTTCGCAGAACAAGGCCAAAGGAAAGTTCCGCGCAGCAATGTACGGTCTTTTCATTGTGCTTCTCTATACGTTGCCAATTGTTGCAATCATCTTGATTACAAGGCTTGTGGGCGGTGACGCAGTAACGGCCGACATCTTCAACTGGCTTGCAACGCACTGGCTCCCCAACCTCCTTTTCTTTGTGATTTTCATGGTGTTTGCGGCATCATTCTTCGGTGCGTTCGAAATCACCATGCCTTCAAAACTCGTGAACGGGTCAGACAAGCAGAGCGAAGGCCGTTCAGGTCTTGGCGGAGTCTTCTTCATGGCTCTTACTCTTGTGCTGGTATCATTCTCATGCACAGGTCCTATCGTAGGTACAGTGCTCATCAAGTCAACTGCCGGTGAGTTCTGGGCACCCATGGTTACGATGCTGGCCTTCTCGCTGGCATTTGCACTGCCTTTCGTGCTGTTCGCCCTTTTCCCCAGCCTTCTCAGCAATCTTCCAAAGAGCGGCGGATGGCTCAACTCAGTGAAGGTTGTGCTCGGCTTTGTCGAGGTTGCACTCGGTCTCAAGTTCTTCTCAACTGCAGACCAGGTATACCACTGGGGCATCCTTGACCGTGAGATTTATCTCGCAATCTGGATTGTGGTGTTCACTCTGCTCGGATTCTACCTCCTTGGCAAGATCAAGTTCAAATATGACGACGATGTCAAGCATATCAGCGTGCTGAGGCTCTTCCTTGCGATAGTTGTATTCTCATTTGTGGTATATATGATTCCCGGAATGTGGGGCGCGCCTCTCAAGGGCCTTTCAGGTTATATGCCTCCCATTGAGACTCAGGATTTTGTGATCGGCCGTTATGCACCTGCAGCAGTGCAGCAGCAGCCCGAGGCAGCCACTGCAGACGCCCGCAAGTATGCGGATTTTCTTGAGGCGCCCCTCGGAATGGATGCTTACTTCGACCTCCAGGAGGCTCAGGCGGCAGCGCAGAAGCAGGGCAAGCCCATTTTTGTGGCCTTCACCGGACACGGCTGCGTGAACTGCCGTGAGATGGAGGCGAGGGTATGGAGCGACGCTTCTGTCCAGGAGATCATGCGCAACGACTTCGTGCTCTGCCTGCTTTATTGCGACGACAAGGCTAAGGTGGCCGATGAGGATGTTGTAACTACAGAGGCCGGCAAGGTTCTCAACACCATCGGCAAGATCAACTCGCATACAGCCCTTTCGAGGTTCAATGTCAATGCACAGCCTTTCTATGTGCTCATGTCACCCACAGGTGAAGCCCTCACCACAAGAGGCTACAACCTTGATGTGAACGCATTCAAGGAGTGGCTGCTCTCAGTGAAATAATTAATCAATAATATATTATGCTTACACTTAAACTTTTACGTGAACAGCCCGATTTCGTTGTAGAGCGCCTCGCTGTCAAGCATTTCGACGCAAAGGAAATCGTAGAGAAGATACTTCAGTTCGACAAGCAGCGCCGTGCGGTACAGGGTGATCTGGATGCGTGCCTTGCAGCACAGAAGACAATCGCCGCTAAGATTGGAGCGATGATGAAAGCAGGTGACAAGGCTGCTGCTGAAGAGGCAAAGGCAGAGGTTGCCAAGCTGAAAGAGCAGTCAAAAGGCTTTGAAGAGGCTCTCGCGGCTGCAGAGAAAGAGCAGAATGATCTGCTCGTGCTGCTTCCCAACCTTCCCTGCGCACAGGTTCCTGAAGGCAGGACCGCAGAGGACAATGTGGTTGTGAAACAAGAAGGTGCAGTTCCAGATCTGAGCGAAAGCAAGCTTCCTCACTGGGAACTGGCAAAGAAATATGATATCATCGACTTTGACCTCGGCGTAAAGCTTACCGGTGCAGGTTTCCCTGTATACAAGGGTAAAGGTGCCAAGCTGCAGCGCGCCCTCATCAACTACTTCCTTGAATACAACACTGCAGCAGGTTATCTTGAAGTCGAGCCTCCTGTAATGGTGAATGAGGCTTCGGGTTTCGGCACAGGGCAGCTCCCCGACAAAGAGGGGCAGATGTACCATGCAACGCTTGACAACTACTACCTTGTTCCCACCGCTGAGGTCCCCGTCACCAATATCTACCGTGACGTTATCCTCGCACAGAAAGATTTCCCCGTGAAGATGACGGCATACACTCCCTGCTTCCGCCGCGAGGCCGGCTCATACGGCAAGGATGTGCGCGGACTCAACCGTCTGCATCAGTTCGACAAGGTTGAGATTGTGCAGCTCTCTCTTCCTGAGAATTCATACGCTGCCCTCGACGGCATGGTGGCTCATGTTGAAGGACTGGTCAGCAGCCTCGGACTGCCTTACAGAATCCTGCGTCTCTGCGGTGGTGACATGAGCTTCACATCAGCGATCACATACGACTTCGAGGTATACAGTGCTGCTCAGGAACGCTGGCTCGAGGTCAGCTCAGTCTCAAACTTCGAGTCTTATCAGGCCAACCGCCTGCATCTCCGCTATCGTGACGAGAACGGCAAGATGGCACTTGCACACACCCTCAACGGAAGTTCTCTTGCACTGCCCAGAATAGTGGCAGCACTGCTTGAGAATAATCAGAAGGCTGGTGCGATTTTTGTACCGGAAGTTCTTCAAAAGTACACCGGTTTCGATTGCATAGATTAATGGATTCCAAACAGAGAATAATCATGGGAATTGACCCCGGAACTCAGATAATGGGTTACGGGGTCATTCTTGTAGATGACAGGAAGTGTCACTATGTGGATATGGGCGTGATAGATCTCAGAAAAGAGACCGACCACTTCCAGAAACTCAAGCGCATCAACTGTGAAGTGGGTGAGCTCCTTGAAAAATATACTCCGGACGATCTGGCAATCGAGGCCCCTTTCTATGGCAAGAATCCTCAGGTGATGCTCAAGCTGGGCAGAGCGCAGGGGGCGGCGGTTGCAGCGGCGCTGCAGAGGGACATTCCAATCTTCGAATATGCTCCGCGTAAGGTGAAGATGGCGATAACGGGGCAGGGCGCGGCTTCCAAGGAACAGGTGAAGACGATTCTCGAACGTACCATGGATGTCACCCTTGACATCAAGTTCCTGGATGCGTCGGATGCGCTGGCCATAGCTATGTGCCATTTCTATCAGCTTACGAATCCACTTTCAGACACGTCAGCCTCCACAAGCTGGAAAAGTTTTGTGGCGGCTCATTCAGATAGAATTATCAGATAATTGATGAAAAACATTGTAAAGACTTTTATTCTGCCGGTTGCAGCACTGCTTGCTGCTCTTACGGTCTCACCGGCAGCTTTTGCACAGAAATCATTCGAAGTTACAGCAAAGTTCGTGGCAGGTGACACCGGCGCTCCCATAGAGTTTGCAACTGTTTCCATAACTCCGAAAGGTTCAGACAAGGTGCTCTCGTACACAACTACAGATTCAGAAGGAAATGCAAGGATAAAAGGCGTCAGGGCCGGCTCGTATCTCGTTTCTGCAGAACTGATGGGCTATCAGAAGTTTGAAAGGGAGATTGAGGTTACCGGTGCTACAGACCTGGGGCAGATAACAATGGAGGTTGAATCGAATTTCCTGGATGCGGCCAAGGTCTCTGCCGTCGGCAATTCGATAATCATGAAGAAAGACACCATCGAGTTCAACGCATCTTCTTTCAAGACCACCGACAACGACATGCTGGAAGACCTCTTGAAGAAGCTCCCGGGCGTGGAGGTTGACAGCGACGGCAAGATTACCGCCAACGGTAAAGAAATCAACAAGATATATATCGACGGAAAAGAGTTTTTCCTGGACGACCCTCAGCTTGCCAGCAAGAACATCCCCGCCAAGATTGTGGAGAAGGTGAAAGTGCGTGAGAAAAAGAGCGAGCAGGCCGAGTTCACAGGCATTGATGACGGCAACGAGCAGACAGTCATTGACCTGAGCATCATGAAAGGGATGATGAACGGATGGTTCGGCAACCTGATGGGCGGTGGCGGAACCGACCTCCAGACAGGCGGAGAAAAGTTCAGTGACAACAACGACCTCCGTTTCCAGGGGGCGGGAATGGTTGCAAACATCACCGAAAAGAACCAGCTGGCATTCATAGGCAATGCCAACAACACCAACAACCGAGGCTTCAATGATGTTGCCGGCGGAATGATGGCCGGCATGCGCGGTCCTGGCGGTGGAATGGGTCGCGGCGGTGCCGGGATGAACTTCCGTGGCAACGGTATCAACACCTCTTATCTTGCAGGTGTGAACGCAAATACAAGCTTCGGTGATCCTGAAGACGAAAACACTCTTGCCGGCAACTATCTGTTTACAGGCAATGACAAATATGTTGAGGAGAATTCATCGAAGGTCACTCTCCAGCCCGACGGTTCGTCTATCATCAGTGATGAAAGGGGCTACAGCAATACTGCCACATATGGTCACAGGGTTGGTGCACGCCTTGACTGGAAGATTTCTGACGGAACATCCATCCTGTTTGTGCCTGACTTCAATATCGGCTATGGCAATTTTGACGAACGCAGTGAGTTTGAAACTGCCGCCGGAGATGCTGATGGCAACAAGACCGGCCGGATGAATGACGGTTTCAAACAGAACTGGGGCGACAACCAGTCAAAGACAGCACACGGATTCTTCCTGTTCCGCCAGCGTCTGGGCAAGCCCGGCCGCACTATGTCGGTGAATGCCGATTACAACTTCTCCACCAACGAGCTTGACAAATATGACTATTCGCTTACAAACACTGCAGGAGCAAGCCCTGCGCTTGTTGACCAGAATGTGCTGCAGACAAGCAACACCAGTGCCTATGGCGTGCGCATGTCATATACAGAGCCTCTCGGCGGCAATTTCTTCGCCGAAGCAAGCTATGGATATAACTACTCCCACACTGATTCGGAAAAGGAAACCTTTGACAAGGATGCGTTCGGTGACTACACTGCCAAGAATGAACGTTATTCAAATGTGATAGAGAACACCTTCGTGAACCAGAGGATGGGTCTCAGCCTGATGAAGCAGGAGGAAGGGTACAATGTTACAGTGGGCCTCAACTACCAGCCAGCCCGCACAGAAAACATCACCACAATTGACGGAGTGAGCAGGCTGATTCCGCAGAATGTCAAGAACTTGGCGCCCCACGCGCGCGTGGATCTCAATTTCTCTGATGACATGATGCTGAGAATCCGCTACCGCGGCAACACCTCGCAGCCATCCATCAACCAGCTGCAGCCCATCGAAGACAACTCGAACCCTTTGAGCATCACCCTCGGTAATCCGAACCTGAAGCCGTACTTCAGCCACAACATGTTCCTGATGTTCTTCAACAACAACCGTGAGAAATTCTCGTCACTGAATGCCAATGTGGACATGCGGTACAACACCAGCAGCATAGTAAATGCAATCTGGACAGCCAACAACGGTGTGACATATTCAGTGCCTATCGACAGTGACAGTCCGACATTTTCAACCAATGCCAGAGTCATGTTCAACTCTCCCATTGCGAAGAGCAACTTCTCGATAATGTCACACACCTTTGGAAACTTTGCCAATGCAATGAGTTACATCGGTGATCCTTCGATTGATGGAACAGATGCATCTTCATATCTGAATTCAGACAATTTTACAGAAAACCGCTACCGCACATTCGGCCTCTCTGAATTCCTGCGCCTGACATACCGAGACGACTATGTGGAGGTTACTGCCGGCGGCAGCACACGCTTCTCGAAATCGTGGTATGAGATCCCCACTCAGGAGATAGGGGCGACATGGACAAATTCCATCACATCCAGCGTCAACTGGACTGTGGCTGAGGTCTGGAACTTTGTGACTGACGGACGCTATACTTTCTACAAGGGATATGCAGAGTCTTACAATGACCCTGTTTTCGTATGGAATGCAGAGATTCAGAAGCAGATTCTTCAGCGCAAGGCCACTCTTTCGCTCAAGTGCTACGATATCCTGAACCAGTCGCGCAACACTTATCGCACTATCAACGACAACTATGTCCAGGATGTCCGCAACAACACTCTCGGCCGTTATATCATGCTCAGCTTCACCTACCGCTTCGGTAATTTCGGCGGTGAGAAGATGGGCGGTGGCATGGGGCCCGGTATGGGACGCGGCCCTGGCATGGGGCCTGGCATGGGTCCCAGAAGGTAAGCGGGAGTCGTTATAAAATGGTTATTCGCGGTTAAGCCTTTCGGCATAGCCGCGCCATTTTTCTATAAGCGCCTGCATGTCGGCGGGTATCTCGGAATCAAAGAAGATCTCTTTCTTTGTGCGCGGATGGGTGAACCCCAATGTCTTGGCGTGAAGTGCCTGGCGTGGCATTATTGCGAAGCAGTTGTCGATGAACTGCTTGTATTTCGTGTAGAGCGGTCCCTTGAGAATCTTGTCTCCGCCGTATCGGTCGTCGTTGAAGAGAGGATGCCCAAGGTAATTCATGTGGACGCGTATCTGATGTGTGCGGCCTGTTTCAAGGATGCATTCCACAACTGTCACATAACCCAGCCGCTCCAGCACTCTGAAGTGAGTCACGGCATGCTTGCCCTGGTCGCCATCGGGAAAGACCTTGAACCGCAGACGGTCGCCCGGGTCGCGCCCGAGGTTGCCTTCGATGGTGCCGCTGTCCTCAGCGATGTTGCCCCAGACCACAGCCACATATCTGCGCTGGATGGTATGGTAGAAGAACTGCTTGCTGAGGTCCATCTGAGCCTCCTCGTTCTTTGCAACCACAAGCAGCCCTGAAGTGTCTTTGTCTATACGATGCACGAGGATTCCCATGCGGTTGTCTTCGGCGTCGATCTCATCCCTGAAGCCGAGGTGGTATGCAAGTGCGTTTACAAGCGTGCCTGTGTAGTGGCCGCAACCGGGATGCACCACAAGGCCCGCCGGCTTGTTCACTATCAGAAGGTCGTCGTCTTCATAGACTATGTCAAGGGGAATGTTTTCGGGACGTATCTCGCAGGCACGCCTCTGGTATGGCATCACTATGGTGACGATGTCAAGGGGCTTTACCTTGTAGTTGGCCTTCACCACCTTGTCGTTCACGCGTACATACTGTGCGTCAATCGCCAGCTGCACGCGGTGGCGTGAGGTCTGCGTCATCCTGTCTGTGATGAACTTGTCGACACGCAGGAGCGCCTGCCCTTTGTCTGCCACAAAGCGGTAGTGCTCGAACATCTGCTCTTCACCGTCCTGTTCCGTTGCGGAGTCGGGTCCGGGCATCAGTTCTTCATCGGTGTATTCTTCTTCTGAAAAGAAATCCGCCATTTACTTGAGCTTTTCTTCGTCGAGAGTGAGATAGATGTCAACCTTGCGTCCCATGGCCACTTCGGAAACTCCGTCGGCACCGGGATTCTGCTTGTATACCTGGGCGCGCAGTGTGTCGGAATATGTCTTCACACTTTCGTCATACACAACCTTTCCCACGTTGAGCGAACTTTCGTGGATATTGTTTGCGGCCACTTTGTAGGTGAATCCTTTCACGCGGGGAACTTTTGTGGTGGCATCGTCGCCGCTCAGTCCCAACACCAGGTCGATGCTGCTTTCAACCTCTATCTGCTTGCCGCGCGCAATGTCGCGCCCTTTGTATTTCTGACGCAGCACATTGTTGGTGGCGATATCGGTGACATAACTGAGTGTGCCGATACGCAGGTTGCACGATGCCAGCTCCGCTGCGGCCTGACGGAGTGAATAGCCGATAACAGAGGGCATGGGCACCTGGCGGGGCACCTGAGAGTTCATGGTAAGGAAGATGCGGCGGTTTTTCTTGACCCGTGCACCGGCGGGGGGATTCTGGGCGAACACCACTCCGAGAGGGAGGTGTTTGACATATACAGAGTCGACGACCTCGATGCGGAGGTGCATGTGGTCTGCCAGCTTTTCGGCATTCTCTATCTCAAGTGAGGCGAAATCCGGAACTGTGAGCTCGCGGTTGTGACGTGTGAACAGGGCCATCAGAATGCTGATGACAACAACTGCGGCAAACACGAACAGGATGCCGCCGATAAGGTTGCGCAGAAGCGATTTGTCTGATTCCGGATTTTTTGCCATTGCTTGGTTGACTGGTATGTTTTGCGTGGCGAAATTAGCAATAAAACATTTAACAGCAAAAAGACTTGCACGTTATGCTTGCAGCCCGAGCAGCAGGGCATTAGCCCGCCGGGGCGATATGCTCCGGCCTATTCTGCCAGTCGCTCTTATTTGTGCGGCACGCTATTTCACCAGATGGTGTTTTTCTGCGTTTGCCCGTATGACCCAGAATCCGAATATCCCTATTACGAACCATGCAATACATATTCCTGCAAAAACTAAAATGAGACGTATCAGTCTTTCAACATCAGGAAGTGTAAAACAAGTGGCGACAGCGGATAACAGAATGAGATTCAGGCCGTTGAATAAAGCGGATGTCTTGAGCCCGATCTTTCCCGCACTTTGTCCCTGCCTGGTATAAAGGTACAATAGGGAGATGATTATGGAGGCCAGGACCGACAGCGCCAGAAGAATGTCGAATGCGGTGTGAGTGCCATCGGCGTTTGTACTATGTGACATCACTAATCCAGATACTATCACACATATTACTGGAATCAGAATATATGTACAAATGTTAAGCTTTTTATGCTTGGCCTCGTCAGAGTGCCCTTTTACCAACTTCAGCAGCGCTATGAATGAGCAACAAACTACGCATGAAACTATGACGCTGCAGATAGTGTCTACCAAATTGACAGATGCTGACATGACACGTGCCAATACCAATGCCACTGCGGCTGACATGATAATGATGTATATTTCTTTGTTTTTCATGTTAATTTATTGTGCTTGTTACGGAATTAACTCAGCTCCCTTTTGCTTTTTACATGGATCAAAGTTACAAATAATAACTGATATCACCCAGAACAAGTTAAGAAATCGCTTTGTCGTAAGTGCTGCTTCTATGGGCTCGCAAGGTGTTTTTCAGTGTCTTCCTTGTTTTTGATTATATCGCGTAATGGGCTGGTAATCAATAATTAGATCGCCACGCAATTAATGTTTTTGTTACGAGTCTCAATTTTCAGGCGGAATATACGACTCGTGACAGAGGTACCAAAATCCAGATGCAGTACAGGGTATCGCACTTACGAACGACACGAATCAAGAGCAGCGGCACAGTCTGGTGCGGTGATACTGTTCTGTTGCATTTCCAGTCCACGGGCACCTGCCCTATAGCACTATTCAGTGGCTATTAGTGTGGACTGAGGCCCTCCAGAGAGTGGCAGTCCACAGAGATCGCCTTTCTATGTGCACCAGTGGCATATTGCTGTGTACTGGTAAACATTTACGATGATCTGTTCAGTCCGCATTGATGCGGAAGTGCTCCAGCTGAGCTTTTGCGATATTTCCCGCAGTCATGCGCCGGCAGAGAACTGACGTGGTGGAGGAGATGGCGGAATATAAGCCGTAGCGTTAAGAACAAGCGGGGTGTTGCCGGGAAAAGACCTTGACTGGTCGACGACGTTACAGCCGATGCGGACGGCTGTAAAAGGAGGAGGTTTCAAGGTGCGGCATAAACCCCGCTTGTTCAGCGTTAAGCGGCGCCCTTATTCCGACATCCCTCCGACACGCAGCCAGCCGGTGCAGTATGTGCCGTACTTCCTGATACACGCCACCACGCCGCAGGCCGAAGCCTTAACGGAGTGAACGTAGTCACTCACCAAACGGCTATGCTGCACTGGACAGCCTTGAGCTAATACAACAAAAAAAAGACAACCGTCGGGTTGAGGGCACTGAAAAAGTCCCTTTGAGTCTTCTTAAAAAATCATCGAGGAGATGTTCAATTAATTTGGATATCTCCTCGATTTTTTGTAACTTAACCTTTGTAAATCAATGGTTTATGTTACCAATTCAAGGCACTTTGCAG
>JAZLJK010000056.1:0-31599 GCA_045617865.1 Bacteroidales bacterium
TGTTTGAACGGTTGTCGTTCATGATACTGGCACTGGCTTTATTGCTGTATGCGCTCGATACCATATGAGAATAGCTTGCAGAGTTGAATACTACAGGCAACTCGTTATTGTTGTTGGTCCATACGCAATAGTAATAATATCCGCCCTCGCTTCCACACAGGGCTCCGAGATGACGGTACTCTGCATATTCGGTGATTATTGCCGCCGGCATACCATCGTAGATGCCGGAGATTCCGCCAGTATTGACGCAGCAATACACCTTGGTGTCGGAGTCATAGCACTTGCCGAACAGGCCGCCGGCGCATCCAGGCCTTCCTGTGGCAAGGATATCTCCGGCGTTAAAGCAGTTGATGACATACGGATCGTCGCTACCATAGCCGTCAGCCCAATTGTTGGCGACAAGGCCGCCGGCATTGGCAGACTGGTTCGCGCTGAGGGCCGTGACCTTGCCGTAGTTAGCACAGTTGGTCATGCGGAGCGTGACTTCATCCTTCGCGAGGCTGGACGGCTCGATGATTTCACCTACTATGCCTCCCGCTGATGTGCCGGATACGTGGTTGGCTTCGATATCTCCCTTGTTCCAGCAGCGGTCTATCTTCAAGAATCTTGCATCCGGTGAGTCAGCACGTGCCAGCAGGCCGCCGACGGACACAAGGTTATAGTTCGTATAATGGGAGCCTGTGGGGGGGATGGTCTTCAGAGTGGTACTGTTGCTGCAATAGGTTATGCTCAGGTTGCCGCTGCTCTTGCCTATCAGGCCGCCGTAATCCAGATACACGTCATCAGGCAGGGATATGGCAAGCGCATTGCTCGATCTAAGATGGCAGTTGTCAATGGTAACATATTTATCTTCATCCGAGGTGGCCACAGCGGCGAGGCCTCCGCAATATGCATACAGGTTGGAAGGCCATTCAACGTTGAAGGATGCCGGGCTGAGCACGAGATTCTTCAATGTGGCGTTGTGTACCGCACCGAACAGGCCGGTCAGACCGTCCTTCGAGTCTGCAACGAAATTGGATATCGTGCATCCGTCGCCGTCATATGTTCCGGTAAACGGCTTAGATGAGGAGCCGATGATCAGGGCGTCCCCATTGAAGTCGATGTCAGCTCTCTGGATATAGGATTTATCGGCATAGGTGGCATAGCCGGCAGTGTCGTCAAGCAGTTCGGCAAGCTTGAGAAGCTGCGCCTTGCTCTTGATCTCATACGGCTCTGCTGCCGTACCCGCGCCTTTGAACGGCGCTCCCGAAGGGAATACATCCATATCATCTTCTGTTATCGTACCCAGGTTGAGGATGACGCTGCGCTTGAATGTGACGGACTTGGAAGTGCCCTTCCGGCATGTTCCTTCCCCATCCGGCATTTCGAACGAAAGAGTGAAACCGTCCTCGAGAGTCTGTGGCAGCACTCCGATATAATATGTGCCCGGAGTGAGGTCATCTCCGTTCATTCCGGATAAAGTCACGCTTGTTGACTTAGAGTATGTCGGCACTATACTGATGTCCGTCGGGACGCCATTGTCGTCGAAACGGAATTTCACCACCCCAGAGGCAAGATATTCACCTAAGTTAGACGTAATGGTGACGCTGCTGCATTTGAAATCTATATTGAATTTCACGAAGGCGAGCAGGTTCTTGAATGCGACGCTGCGGTTTGATGCGATGCGTCCGGCCATAAGTGCAGTAGACGGCCAGAAACCATCCTTGACAGCCACCTGCGTACTGCTGCCGATGTTGTTCTCTTCCCATGCGAGTGTGACGTATGGGCTTTCGTCGCCATTGTACCGCGTGTTCTGGCTGTCAAAATAAGGATATACCGCAATGCGGTCTTCGTCAGTGTCGTGCACCTCTCCGCTGAAGCTGGCTGTGGTATTGCCCACTCCGCTTGTGATAGGCAGACAGTCATAATATGACTTTGACAGGATGCCGATGTTGTCGTCTTCCTGCCAGAGCACCTGGTTGTCACTGCCGAGTTCAACCTTGGTTGCTGAAGCCTCGGAGCTGGCAGTGATTTTGAATTCAACCATTCCCGCTTCTGAAGTAGATGGTTCTTCTATGGAATTGTCACAGGATGCGAGACCTGCCAGCGCAATCAGCGCCGCTGCAATGAATCTTGTAGTTTTCATACCTCTACCATGTAAAATCTTCTTCTTCATATCCTTCGCTTTTGACGGAGTCGGGTGGAGTATCACTCTGGCAAATAAGGCATTCCACCCTGATTTCAAGCTCTCTGACAGTTGGAGCGACATAAAGCTCATTTTTCATATTATGACAATGTGCTGTGCTACAAATAATGATATTGTTATCCGCCGCTAAAGTAACAAATTGCCGAAATAATCAAAAATAATATACATAAAACAAAAAAACCGACCTGAGGGCCGGTTTTTTTGTATGTGGAAGATATGTGATTACTCCTCGTCCTTGATGCAGCGTACTGAAGCGCAGAGGGGTTTTGAGGCTGAGCTGTTGTTCAGGAAGCCTACGGGACATGAGCCGTTTGTACCATTATACATCAGGGCAAACAGCTGAGTTGCGCTCTTGCTTGAAGATGAGAAGATGTATGACATGGTGATGGCGCTTTTGTTTGCAAGATAACCTGCTATGGCACCACCGTTAACATATCCTGACATTATGGGGTTGAAACCGCCTTCGCTAAGTTTTGCAAGGGAACCGTTACCGCCATTACCGAGAGTTGCATCATAGAACGGAGCTGTGGCGATGGTGGGATATGTGACGCTGTCGTTGCACTTGCCAACGAGGTTCATGAACTCAGCAGCGGTAGGAATGTACCATCCGTCGGGGCAGATACCCTGAGTCTTCTCGAGAGAGTTGTAGTTTTCAGCAGTGATAACTTTCTTGAATACAAGGCTGTCTGCATAGAGAAGACCTTTAGTCTTGATGCCTTCTTCAGAATCATCAGAAGCGAGAGCATCGTCTTTGCAGGGATAGTATATACCATTGCCAATCTGACATCCTTCGGGAATGTAACGGAGGTTCTCTGCCATCCACCAGCGGCCGTCAGCCATCTTTGTGATTTTGTATTTCTCACCGCCGATTGTAATAGAAGGCTCTTCAGCAACGAAAGTGAAAGTCTGGCCGTTGCCAAGGTCGAAAGTAACCACGTTACCGTCTACTGTCACACCGTTGAGCACTTTGTCTGAATTGTCACTTGAAACTTCCGCCCAGGTTGCACCCTCGTCGTAAGAGACTTTCCATGCACCGTTCTCAATCTTGAGCTGAGGGGTCTTTCCGTTCTCACCGTTTGCACCGGGAGCGCCGGGAGCACCGTTATCGCCATTTGTACCGTTGGTACCGTTAGTACCATTCTTTATCTCTTTTACAGTACCGTCGCTGAAAGTGACTTTGAAGCCGTCTGTGATGCCTTCAACTGAAGAGACTGCAAGTTTTTTGTCAAGTGCCTGGACAAGGCCCTGGAGAGTCTTGATGTCGTTTGCCTGCTGCTCAATCTTATCAGCCTGACTGTTAATGGTTTCGCGCAGTTCAGTGTCGTCGTAGCAAGAAGTCAGCACAAGTGCCGCAGCTGCTGCAAAAAAGAATTTGTTGAGATTTTTCATATGTGTAAAATATTTGAATATATGCGTATTAACGCCCGAAGTTAAGAATTTTTTATCAATAAATCTTCAATTTTTACTTTCGGTACATATTGGATGCCGTCTTTTCTGTAATAGCTATGGTTTTCCCCCTCAGAAATCTCGGTGAGATAAATGTGTTCGATACTCTTGCCAACTGCCAGTATCAGCACCGGCTCAAGCCCCTCGGGAATGCCAAGCTCAGAGATGATTGCATCTTTGTCAAAAGCACCTATGCAGATGCCTGCAAGATGCATTTCGGTGGCTTTGAGCAGCATGCTCTGCGCCATGATGCCCAGGTCGACATCTGCCCAGTGGGTGCGCCCTATGGTGGAGCATATCACAATGAAGGCGTTGGGTGCGGTGCCGGGAAGGGGCAGCCCCAGCTCTTTCAGTGCACCGCCGAGGCGGATATGAGAATTGACTGCCGCAGCCTCGTCGTTCAGCACCGGGCGGAACCGGAGCACCTGCTGGTTGCAGGCAGAGGGTACTTTGTTCGCCACACTGATTATCTGCATCAGCTCTTCATTGCTGACCAGATAGCTGCTGTCATAGCCCCTGCAGCTGCGGTTGCGCAGCAGCAGAGAGTCGAGCGGAGGGTTCACGGGAGCCTTGCGGGCCGCCTTTCTGCCGGCGCCCTGTCCGAAGCACTCCTCGTATCGTTTTTCAAGCCAGTTGTCTGCCATAGTGAATGTCTATCTGCACCATTTGTCAAGCCAGTCAAACACCTCGCGGTGCCAGAACACGCTGTTCTGAGGCTGCAGGATCCAGTGGTTTTCGTCGGGGAAAAGGAGCATCTTCGAAGGCACGCCCATCATCTGCGCTGCATTGAAGGCCGCCATGCCCTGGTCGTAGGGGATGCGGTAGTCCATCTCGCCGTGGATCACCATGATAGGGGTGTCCCAGTTCTTTATCTTGAGGTGCGGAGAGTTGCGGTAGTGGCGCTGTGCCACGATATTGTCGCTCCAGGGGGCTCCCGCCTGCAGAGTGTCGGGCTGTGCGATGCCGCCGTTGTCCCAGTCGGGGAACCACATCTCTTCGGTCTCCATGTACATGTGCTCTTCGTTGAAGATGCCTGCGTGCGCCACGAAGGCAGAGAAGCGCCCCTCGTGGATGCCTGCCAGATTATAAACTGAATATCCGCCGTAGCTTGCTCCCATCGCTGCCATCTTGCCCACGTAGGGCTCGGCAAGGAGGGCGTCGGCTGCAGTGAAGTAGTCCTGCATGTTCTGGCCGGGGTAGTCGCCCGAAATCTGCTCGCACCATTCCTGACCGAAGGCGGTGGTGCCGTGGCGGTTGGGGAGCACCACAATGTAGCCTTGTGATGCCATCAGGCGGTAGTTCCACCTGGTGCTCCAGCTCTGGCTGAGAGTGCCCTGCGGGCCGCCCAGACAGATTAGGATGGCGGGATATTTCTTTGCGGGGTCGAACTGGGGCGGGTAGAGCACCCAGGTGAGCATCCTGCCGTCGTCGGTGGTGGTGAGCCATCTCTCTTCAATCTTTATCTCTTCAAGCTTTGAAAGGACTTCGTCGTTCTCGTGGGTGAGCTGGCGGTATGTGCCGTCCGCCACATTGATTGAAACAATCTCTGCGGGACGCAGCATGGATGTGTTGGTGGCGATGAGGCAGTCGCGGCCCAGCGAATCCTGATAGAAGGCGGGCGCGCTGAAGTCATACTGCTCGCGCTCCGGAGTGACGCGGCTCTGGGCGTTGGTCATGGGGTCGATGCGCCAGATCTCTCCAAGTCCCTCTACAAGAGACGAGAAGCAGAGGTATTTGCCGTCGGGGCTCCATGCGGGGTGCTCTGCGTTGTATTTGAAATCGGATGTAAGTTCGCGGCGGGTGCGGCTCTCCAGGTCGATTATGAAGAGGCGGCTCTTGTCAGACTCGTAGCGGTCTCGCTCCATGCTGAGCCATGCGATGTATTTGCCGTCGGGCGAGAACACAGGGTCGGTGTCATAGCCCGGCATCCCTTCGGTGAGGTTCTCGGCAGTGCCTTTCTCCACATCGTAGAGGTAGATGTCGGTGTTGGTGGAGAAGGCATATGCCTTGCCTGTGAGCTTGCGGCATGAATATGCGATGTATCTGCCATCGGGGCTCCAGCAGAGCTGCTCAAGGCCTCCGAAAGGCTCGGTGGGAAGCTCGAAGGGGGCTCCGTCAAGGATGTCCTTGCCGGCTCCCACCTTGATGAAATCTTTGACAGGCGCTACGTATGAGTGGGGGATGTTCTCCACGAAATGGTCCCAGTGGCGGTACATGAGGTCTTCTATCACGCGCACATTGGCCTTGTCAAGGTCTTTGTGGCGGTCGGTGGGGGCGGTGAAGTTCTTGAATGGTGCAGAGTAGAGCACCTGTGTGCCGTCGGGCGAGAAGCTGAACTCCATGATGCCCTCTTTCACGTCGCTTATCTTCTTGGGTGAGGAACCATCGTTGTTGCAGACGGTGATCTGGCCTTTTGTGAGATATGCTATCCTGTTGCCGCCGTCGATCCAGCGGGCGTTGCTTATGCTTGTGGGTGATTTTGTGATCTGTGTGTTTTCTGTGCCGTCGATGTTCATCACGAAGAGCTGGCGGCAGCCGCGGTTCTTCTCGATGCTTGTGTAGGTCACTCCGTAAAGCACTTTCTTGCCGTCAGGACTTACCTGCGGGTCGCTCACTTTACCCAGCTGGTGCATCACCTCTGCTGTGAAATGGTCGGTGTTGATACGGGGCTTTTTTATGTAACCCCCTTTATCGCTGCAAGAGACAATCATAAGGATGAAAATTAATGAAAGAAGAGTCTTTTTCATGTTTTTCAAAATAATTCTTTACGTTTTGGCAAAGATAGTTTAAATTCGCACAAGTAAACAATAATATAAACAATCAGATATATGTCTCCAGTTACCAAAGCTCAGGTACACGACAGGGTACTGACTTTCTACCAGTTCTGCGAAGCACAGCTCACAAATGCAGAGCGCAAGGAACAAGAGAAATACGCGATGATGGTCCAGAACCACAACGACAAGGTCTTCCTGTGCAGGATGCTCGATGAAACATCCCAGATCAAAGACGACCGGAAACTGGCCCAGAGCATAAAGAAACACATCGAAACATACGGCATACCCAAATTCTTCAACAAGTTTGACCAGGCTCTCTTCAAGCTTTACCAGGCCACGATAGACTGGTCGTTCGTGCCCAGGATAGCCCTTCCCATCATCAAGTGGCGCACCCGCAAAGACACCACAGCAGTGTGCCTCGACGCCGAGCCCCGTGCTCTCGACCGCCATCTCAAACAGCGCGCCGACCAGGAAGTGGGGCAGAATGTGAACCTCCTCGGTGAGGTGGTGGTGGGCAACCAGGAGGCCGACAGACGCTTCGAAAGCTATCTCGAGGCTCTTGAAAATCCCGAAATCAACTACATATCCGTAAAGATATCAGGCATATACGCACAGACCCACGCACTCAACTACGAAGAGTCGCTGCCCGAGCTGGTGCGCCGTATGAGCCTCCTCTACCAGAAGGCCATCGACTTCCCCTACACAGACAAACATGGCGTCACAAAGCCCAAGTTCATCAACCTTGACATGGAAGAGTACAAAGACTTCCATCTCACCAAGAAGGTGTTCTTCGAGACTCTCAGCAAGCCAGAGTTCAAAAACTATGAGGCCGGCATTGTGGTGCAGGCATACCTGCCAGATGCATGGGACTTCCAGACAGAGCTTCTGGAGTTTGCAAACAAGAGAGTGGCAGAAGGCGGCTCGCCCATCAAGATGCGTCTTGTGAAAGGCTGCAACCTTGACATGGAAAATGTGGTTTCAAGCCTGCGCGGATGGCCCATGCCGTGCCGTGACTCGAAGCTTGAGGTGGATGCCTGCTACATGAAGATCCTCACCCGCGCCCTGCTGCCCAACAACTCGCATGTGCTGCATATCGGCATTGCAGGACACAACCTCTACACCATCTCATACGCATATCTCCTTACCATCCAGTACGGTACGCCTGTTGAAGATTTCTGCTTCGAGATGCTGGAAGGTATGGCGAACCATGTCTGGCGCGCCCAGAAAGACCTGGGCAACTACGTGCTGCTGTATGCACCGGTGGTGAAAGACGAGCATTTCCTGAATGCAGTGTCATATCTGGTACGCCGTCTTGACGAGAACACAGGCCCCGAGAACTTCCTGGCCTATTCATTCAACCTCAAGCCCCACACCCGCACCTGGGATTTCCTGTCGAAGCAGTTCGACGATGCATACGACATGATGGACAACCTCTTCCACGGCACCAAGCGCACTCAGAACCGCAACCAGCCCTACGAGGCTGTGGCTCCGTCATGGGAGATGAAGAACGAGCCCGACACAGACTTCGACCTCCCTGCAAACCAGCAGTGGATCGATGAAATATACAAGAGATGGCAGAAAGGGCCCGACAATGTGCCCGAGCAGATTCCCGTGCAGATCGGCGACAAGACCACCGTCACGGCAGACGTGCATATCTACAAAGACCGCTGCGCCGAGGATGAGGTGCAGGTTTACACCATGTGCAAGGCAGGTCCTATGGAGATAGAGCAGATTCTTGCAGTGGCCGACGAGGACCCTGCAGGATGGCGCAAGATGCCTCTCGAGAAGCGTCACAAGATACTTTACGCAGCCGCCAATGCAGTGGCCGGAATCCGTGGCGAACTTATCGGATGTATGGCTGCCGTCACAGGCAAGACCATCGTCGAGGCCGACGTAGAGGTGAGCGAAGGTATAGACTACGCCCGTTTCTACACCACTTCAGTCAAGAAGTTCGAAGACCTTGGCACAGTAAGCATGCAGCCCAAGGGCACCATCCTGGTGATTTCACCCTGGAACTTCCCCTGCGCAATCCCGATGGGCGGTGTGTGCGCAGCCCTTGCAACAGGCAATACATGTATCCTGAAGCCCGCTACAGTGGCGGCTCCCGTGGCATGGATGTTTGCACAGGCAATGTGGAAGGCAGGTGTGCCCAAACAGGCGCTGCAGGTGGTTCTGCCCGACCGCGACGGTCTCAAGGCTCTCACATCCTCACCCGTCATCAAGCATATCATCCTCACAGGGGGAACAGATACAGCCCGCCAGATTCTGACGGCAAATCCAGACAAACCGCTTTCTGCAGAGACAGGCGGCAAGAACGTGATGATAATCACAGCTTCTGCCGACCGCGACCATGCCATCATGAACGCCTGCACTTCGGCCTTCGGCAATGCCGGCCAGAAATGCTCTGCATGCTCACTGCTGCTGGTGGAGAGAAGTGTCTATGACGACCCCGTGTTCGCTGCCAAACTGGCCGACTGCGCCACCAGCATGAAAGTTGGCTCTGTATGGAACAAAGGCAACGTGGTGGGCCCGATGATAACCAACCGCAACGACAAGCTGCAGCAGGCCCTCAAGCTTGACGGCGACGAAAGCTGGCTGGTCGAGCCCCGCTGGGTCGACAAGAAGAAATTCATCCTCGCTCCCACAATCAAATGGGGCGTGGCTCCCGACAGCTTCTCGTTCCGCAACGAGATATTCGCCCCGCTGCTCTGCGTTGCACCGTTCGACACCCTCGACCATGCGATAGAGATGGTGAACGGCCTTGACTACGGTCTCACCTCCGGCATTCAGACACTCGATGAAAACGAGTGGATGCAGTGGAGAGAGAATATCGAGGCGGGCAACCTCTACATCAACCGCGGCATAACAGGGGCTGTGGTGAACCGTCAGCCTTTCGGCGGCATGAAGGCAAGTGCCTTCGGCGGCGGAGTCAAGGCGGGCGGCCCCAACTATGTGGCTCAGTTCATGAAGTTCGAGGATGTTCCCGAAAAGACATCAGACTACAAGGCAAGCTATCTCAAAGCGTGGAAAGAAGAGTTCAGCACTGTCCGTGACTGGAACCACTGCATCGGAGAGCAGAATCTCTTCCGCTACAGACCTATCGGCAGGATGGCGATGAGAGTGTTTGCCGATGACAACCTTGAGGATATAACAAAGGTTGTAACCGCAGCGCAGATTGCCGGTGTGGACCTTACCGTCAGCATCTATGCAACCGATGAGAAGTTCAACAAGGTGAAGGCTCTCGGCGTGAATGTCAAGGGCGAGTCGGTTTCAGAGTTCGCCAACAACATAGGCAATTATGAGCGCGTGAGGATATGCAGTGACAATGTTCCTCCCAGCCTGTTCCAGGCTGCTGCCAAGAACAATGTATATGTGATACTTGGCAGACCTCTGAACGAAGGACGTGTAGAGCTTGTGAACTATATCCGCGAGCAGAGCATATCATACGAATATCACCGCTACGGTTCGATGCCGGTAATACCTGAAGATAAATAACAGAAAGATATTAAAAGAAAAGACATGAATTTTATCATTGAAACATCAGCACGTCACCTTCACGTGACACAGGAGACTCTTGAAGTTCTCTTCGGAAAAGGATTTGAACTGGAAGTCCGCAAACCCCTCTCACAGCCCGGTCAGTTTGCAACCAACCAGAAAGTTGAGGTGGTGGGCCCCAAGAGCAGCTTCAAATGCTCTATCCTCGGCCCTGTACGTCCCGAGAACCAGGTGGAGCTCTCATTCACCGACGCCCGTGCTCTGGGCATCGTGGCTCCCGTGCGTGAAAGTGCGGATATCAAAGGCAGTGCCCCCTGCAAGCTTGTAGGCCCCTGCGGTGAGGTTGAGCTCAGCGAAGGTGTGATCATTGCAAAGCGCCATATACACATGACTCCCGCCGATGCAGAGGCGTTCGGTGTCACCAACGGTCAGATAGTCAATGTCAAGGTTGAGCAGGCCACCGGCCGCCAGCTTGTGTTCGGCGACACAGTTGTCCGCGTTTCACCCAAATATGCCCTTGCAATGCACATCGATACCGATGAGGCTAATGCAGCGGCATGCAGCGGTGAGATCACCGGTGTGATTGTAGACTGATTCTGACAGTATGAAAAAGGCAGTGCTTGTATTTGCGGCCCTGATGTTCCTGACCGCTCCGTGCCTCAGGGCTCAGTCCGCTCAGAATGAGACCACTCTATGTCATGAGCTGGAGATTGGCTCGGGACTCTTTTCCGTGCCGCAGTTCGCTCTGACACTGGGGGCGGTGTTCGGCACTGCTTTCTCTTTCGGCCTGGCCTCGTTTGACAATCTCAATATAAGTTCAGCCATAAGTGCTGAATACTACTACTACTTCAACCCTCATGTTGCGGTTGGAGGTGCTGCGGCGTTTGACAGCATCTGGGGCGACCAGATGAAGAAGAACACTTCTACCGGCGAGTATGAGCCTGCCGGAAAGTATTCCGGAGTGTTTGCATCGCTCATGCCTGCTGCAAAGTTCAGCTGGCTGAACAGGGAACACTTCAGAATTTACAGCAAACTGGCTGCCGGTGGAATGATTGGCACTGCTGCGGGTTCTGACTCCGGCGTGCAGTTCTCACCTGCGTTCCAGGTGTCTCCCATCTGCCTCTCTGCGGGCGGCGGTCACTGCTGGGGCAAGCTCGAGTTCGGTGCAGGCATGCTCGGCCTCATCCAGGCCGGCTTCGTGTACCGGCTGTAACAGTTGGCGGACGGCAATCAGCCGTAAGTGATATGAAAGAGAGGAACCGTTCTTTTTTTGGTTCCTCTCTTTTTTTTGAATCTGGCACTGTAAAGGGGACTAGCAACGAAAATGGGCATTTTTGATGGTTAGTCCTGCCAATTTTGCCTTGAAACCGCCTATTATGCGGGGACTAGCAGCAAAAAATGGCGTTTTTGACAGCTAGTCCGTTGCGCAGCCTGTAACGTGCGGATAGACTGAGGGATGGCGGGGCATATAAGGAGCAGCGTTAAGCCCGGGTGCAGTGAATGCCGGATAAATCCTGTGTGTCTGACGACGTTACAGCCGGCGTAGACGGCTGTAAAAGGAGGAGTTCCAGGATTGCGGCAGTCACAATCCCGGGTAGCGTTAAGCGACGCCCTTATGCCCGGCAGCCCTCAGTCTGAAGCAAACAGGCTGCGCATACATTATTAATATGTATGGATACAATAATGAAGGGCAGCCCCAGCCGGAGTTGCCCTTCATATTATTGATGGTATCCGCGGATTACTCGCCGAGGATTTCCATGAGTTTGATAGCGCACATAGGGATGCGGCTGCCAGGACCGAAGATTGCGGCTGCACCGGCTTTGTAGAGGAAGTCATAGTCCTGAGCGGGGATCACACCACCCACGATTACAACGATATCCTCACGGCCGTACTTCTTGAGCTCAGCGATAACCTGAGGAACAAGAGTCTTGTGACCTGCTGCGAGTGAAGATACACCGATTACGTGTACATCGTTCTCCACAGCCTGTTTTACAGCCTCTTCAGGAGTCTGGAACAGAGGACCCATATCCACGTCGAATCCGCAGTCAGCATAACCTGTTGCAACAACCTTGGCTCCACGGTCGTGACCGTCCTGACCAAGCTTTGCAATCATGATACGAGGCTGGCGGCCTTCTCTCTTGGCGAAGTCTGCAACCATCTGTTTTGCTTTCTCGAACTCAGCGTCCTGTTTGATTTCTGAAGAATAAACACCTGTATTCATACGGATAACTGCTTTATAACGACCTACAACTTTCTCGCAAGCGTCTGAGATCTCACCCAGAGTAGCGCGAACCTTGGCTGCCTCGACAGCAAGCTCGAGGAGGTTGCCAGTCTTGGTCTCGACAGCCTTGGTGATAGCTGCAAGAGCTGCCTGAACTGCAGCCTCGTCGCGGTTGGCGCGAAGCTCTTTCAGACGAGCGATCTGGCTCTCGCGAACCTTGGTGTTGTCGACGTCAAGGATCTCGATGGGATCCTCGTGGTCGAGACGATACTCGTTGATACCGATGATCTTGTCTACGCCGCCGTCGATGCGTGCCTGCTTGCGGGCAGCTGCCTCTTCGATGCGGAGTTTGGGGATACCTGTCTCGATAGCCTTTGCCATACCGCCGAGTTCCTCAACTTCCTGGATGTGCTTCCAAGCTGCATCGGCGATCTCTTTGGTGAGGCTCTCAACGTAGTAGCTGCCTGCCCAGGGATCCACGCTCTTGCATACTGAAGTCTCTTCCTGGATGTAGATCTGAGTGTTACGTGCGATACGTGCACTGAAGTCTGTAGGAAGTGCGATGGCCTCGTCAAGCGCATTGGTGTGCAAGCTCTGGGTGTGACCGAGAGCGGCGCCCATAGCCTCAATGCAGGTACGTGCAACGTTGTTGAAAGGATCCTGCTCTGTGAGTGACCAGCCAGAAGTCTGGCAGTGTGTACGCAGTGCAAGAGATTTGGGGTTCTTGGGATTGAACTGGCTCACGAGTTTTGCCCAGATCATACGTGCTGCACGCATCTTTGCAATCTCCATGAAGTGGTTCATACCGATAGCCCAGAAGAAGCTCAGGCGGGGTGCGAAAGCATCAACGTCGATGCCGGCCTTGATACCTGTACGCAGATACTCGAGACCGTCTGCCAGAGTGTATGCCATCTCGATGTCGTTGGTTGCACCTGCTTCCTGCATGTGGTAACCTGAGATTGAGATAGAGTTGAACTTGGGCATGTTCTTAGAGGTGTATGCGAAGATATCACCGATGATGCGCATTGAGAACTCGGGGGGATAGATGTAGGTGTTGCGCACCATGAACTCCTTGAGGATATCGTTCTGGATTGTACCGGCCATTTCCTCGAGTTTTGCACCCTGCTCCAGACCTGCCACGATATAGAAGGCGAGGATGGGGAGAACGGCACCGTTCATGGTCATTGAAACTGACATCTTGTTGAGGGGAATCTGGTCGAACAGAACCTTCATGTCCTCAACTGAGCAGATTGATACACCTGCCTTGCCGACATCACCCACTACGCGGGGATGGTCAGCGTCGTATCCGCGGTGTGTTGCAAGGTCGAATGCCACTGAAAGGCCTTTCTGACCGGATGCAAGGTTGCGGCGATAGAATGCGTTCGACTCCTCAGCTGTAGAGAAACCTGCATACTGACGGATGGTCCAGGGACGCATTACATACATAGTTGAATAAGGGCCGCGGAGGAAGGGAGCGATACCTGCTGCATAGTTGAGGTGTTCCATCTCCTCGAGGTCCTTTGCTGTATAGAGCGGCTTGACGTCGATGTTCTCGGGTGTGTGCCAGAGCTCGGCGGGATTGGCTTTGCAAGAGCATTCTGCTGCTGAAGCGCCGGTAAATTCAATATCTTTAAAATTAGGTCTCATGATCGTCACTTGTTTTTAGAGTTCTTTGATACCCATCTTTGCCTGATATTCCTTGAGGGTCTCAAGAACATTGCATCTGACATTGATGTAATTATTGATACCTTTTGCTTCAAGTTCGGGACGGCACTCGGGATCGCCGGCAACAACTACAACTGCCTTGTCACCCACTGCCTCGGCGATTGCGGGAACGTTTGCTGCGTACTCGTCATCGGCTGAGCAGGCAACGATGATGTCTGCCTTTGCCTCGAGAGCTGCCTTCACGCCCTCTTCGATTGTTTCGAAGCGGTTGTTGTCAACAACTTTGAAACCTGCCACTGCAAAGAAGTTGCAGCTGAACTGTGCGCGTGCGCGGCACATTGCGAGGTTGCCGAATGTAAGCATGAATGCCATGGGCTGCTTGCCGCTGCGGTCTGTTGCAAGACGGAGAGCTTCGAAGCTCTGGCTGCCACGGTATGCCTGCAGAGGCTCTGCAACGGGCTCTTTGTCGCATTTTGTGCAAGAAGCGCCACGTTTTACGATTTCAGGAGTGATCTCCTCGCCGGCTTTCTCCAGGAAGTTGGGGTACTGGTTGCTGCCGAGGATGGTCTCACGGCGTTTTGCGATAAGCTGGTCTCTCTTCTCAGATACAGCCTTGACAGCTGCCTGAACTTCGCCGGCCTTGAATGCTGCAACATATCCGCCTTTCTCCTCGACACCCTTGAAGATTGTCCATGCGGTGTTCATCAGAGATGCTGTGAGATTCTCGATGTAGTAGCTGCCTGCTGCAGGATCGACGATCTTGTCGAAGTGAGCCTCTTCCTTGAGGATTGACTGGACGTTGCGTGCGATGCGGTTAGAGAACTCGCCGGGCATTGCGTAAGCATAGTCGAAAGGAAGGACCTCGATTGAGTCAACGCCTGCGATGGCAGCTGACATTGTCTCGGTTGTGCCGCGGAGCATGTTTACGTATGCGTCGTATACTGTCTGGTTCCAAGAGCTTGTGACAGCGTGAACCTTGATCTTCTGAGCGCAGGGGCACTCAACGCCGTAAGCTTTCACGATGTTTGCCCAGAGGACACGTGCAGCGCGGAACTTGGCGATTTCGAAGAAGTAGTTGCCGCTGATGGAGAATGTGAACTTGATGCGTTTTGCAACCTCTTCTGCAGCGATGCCGCGCTCGGTGAGTGCGCTGAGGTACTCGTTACCGATGGCAAGTGCATAACCCAGCTCCTGGCTGATGTTGCTGCCTGCATTGTTGAAGTCGTATGCCTCTACGTTGACCACGCGGATGTGAGGATATTCAGCGACTGCCTTGACGCATTCTGCGAGCTTGTCGTATGCCTCTTCGCAGAAGTGTCCCTTTGCTGTGAGAGCGTGCAGGGGGCTGAAGTCGAATGAAGCGCGGACCTGGTCCTTTGCCACACCCTGTGCTGCAGCTGCTTTGAGGAAGCTCTCAATGATTGAGAAAGTCTTGCCGGGGCAGCATTCGCAGAAGTTTACTTCAACCTTGCTGAGGTCGATGCCGTTGAGCAGGGCTGCCATCTCAGCATCGTTCAGACCTTTCTTGCGGTCGATGCAGAAACCTACAGACTCAACACCTTTCTTAAGACCGTCGAGAGCCTGTTCGTTGGCTTTCTCAACACCGATCTCGCAAAGGCAGTAGTCCTGACGGATAAGCCAGTTGTTGGTTTTCTTTGTACCTCTTACAAAGGGGAATTCTCCGGGGAGAGAACCCAGGTGCTTGATATCGGCGAGATTCTCGCTGCGATAGTAGGGGCGCACATTAAAGCCCTCGAGAGTCTTCCAGACAAGTTTCTTGTCATAGTCGGCACCCTTGAGGTCTTTGTTTATCGCCTCTTCCCACTGTTCGGTGGTTACCGGGGGGAATTCAGCAAATAATTTGTTTGACATGATGGATGTTTAATGATTTATGAATTAGTTTGTTTTGAATTTGTATTCAATCTGTGCAAGCTCGCTGTTGGCCTTCACAATCTTTTTTTCGAGCGAGCTCTTGAACTCGACCATCTTCTGCATCAGGGCCTCGTCGCCTGTGGCAAGGATCTGCAGTGCGAAGATTGCAGCGTTCTTCGCTCCGTCGAGAGCCATGGTTGCAACGGGGATGCCGCCGGGCATCTGGAGGATGGAGAGAACAGAGTCCCAGCCGTCGATGGAATTTGACGATTTGATGGGAACACCGATGACGGGAAGGGGAGTGGATGCGGCGATGACACCGGGAAGATGTGCCGCTCCGCCTGCTCCGGCAATGATGACGCGGATTCCGCGGCCGGCCGCATTCTTGGCGAACGAAGCCACCTGTTCGGGAACGCGGTGGGCGCTCAATGCGTTAATTTCAAAAGGAATACCCATTTCGTCAAGGAAATCTGCAGCAGGTTTCATGACGGGCATGTCTGAGGTGCTGCCCATGATGATGCTTACGACTGGTGTCATTTTTTTCTATTTTTAGATATAGGAATGCAAAAATAGTCTTAAATTTGCACTTAACAAAAAACAATGGCAATGGATTGCATCAAGATTCACGACAAATCGTTCGTGCCCTACATCAAGAATGAGGAAATATTGGAAGCTGTCGACTCGGTGGCCGAAAAACTGAATGCGGACTTCGCAGGAAAAGACGAAGTGCCCGTGCTGCTCTGCGTGTTGAACGGCTCAATCATTTTTATGGGACATCTGCTCCCCAAACTTCGTTTCCCTCTGGAAATCAGTGCTATAAAGGTTTCTTCATATCAAGGGACACAGACCACTGGCGAAGTCAGGGAAATCATGGGCCTCGACCGTGACATCAAAGGCAGATGCGTGGTGATAGTTGAAGATATCGTGGATACCGGCACCACCATTGCTGTGCTTGACGACCAGCTCCGCAAGGCAGGCGCGAGTGAAGTGAAGGTCTGCACGCTGGCTTTCAAGGAAGAGTCTTACGACAAAGACATTCCCATCGACTACATAGGCCTCCACTTGAAAAACAAGTTCATCGTGGGCTGGGGCTTCGACTATGACCAGTACGGCCGCAATTCAGAGGATATATATGTCCTTGACGAAAGTGCGGGCACGCCCAAGTATTATGTACTGTTCGGCCCTCCCGGTGCAGGAAAGGGCACTCAGGCCAAGCTTCTTCAGGAGAGGATGGGCTATTATCACATATCCACCGGTGAAATCCTGCGCAAGGAGATTGCAGCAGGCACAAAGCTCGGCAAAGAGGCGGCAAAGCTTATCGATGCAGGAAACCTTGTTCCTGACGAGATTGTGGAGGGGATGATAGAGCACGAATTCGACACACACCAGGATGTGCCGGGTTTCCTCCTTGACGGTTTCCCCCGCACAGTTGCACAGGCCCAGGCTCTTGACAAGATGCTTGCCGAAAAGGGTGAGTCTGTGACACGCGTGATATCAATCCACATCAGCGATGAAGAGATTTTCCGCCGCATAAAGGGACGTGCACAGGTAGAGAACCGTGCCGATGATGCCAGCGATGAAATCATCAACAACCGTCTGAAAAACTACCACGACAAGACAGAACCCCTCATCGGTTTCTACAGAAAGCAGGACAAGTACTTCGAGATCAACGCAAAGGATGAGATCGAAGAGAACTACAAGCTTGTTTCAGCCCTCCTGAAATAACAGTCTACCAGTCCAGACTGTCCTCGCCGAATCCTTCGTGGTGGGTCGAGAACTTGTCAGGAGCACCTGCCGGCATTGAAGTCAGGATGTAGGAGGTGTTCTTTGTAACCTTGTCTGCCGGCACCTTCAGAATCATGTCACCCGACTTGTTTGTGAGCACCCACTCGCATTCGTCGTCGGTGCAGCCGTTGAACATACCCCAGAAATAGACCTTGCCGTTGTCTGCATGGCCGGTCATCTTCTTGTCCGGTACTGCAGTGGCGGAGAATGTGAGGTCCGGCGACAGTGTCACGCATGTATATGCATCCACGAAATTGCACGCAAGCAGGTCTCCTTCCTCCGCTGATACCGGATTGACGGCGAACTGGACATATCCGTCAGGAATTGTCATCTGAAGTCTGCCGATGACGGTGCCTTCCTCAACGGTGTAAGCCGCTCCGCTGGCATAAGAATAGTATACGTCACCGCCGTCTATCGTCCAGCTTCCATCAGAAAAAACAGGCGACTTGCTGCCGAGATACGGCACATAGACCGCCGCCATCACGCCTGATGTCCCGAGTGTGCCGGGGGCTGCGTAGGAGTTGGGAGTCCATCCGTCTCCGTTATAGGTGAATTCTGCGTATGCGTCACCCAGAAGACTGCCTCCGGCAGGCTGGAAGAACACAAATACCTTCTCACCGGCTGTCCATCCCACAGTGGCGTCAGATTTTGTGTCACTGAAGCCGCCGGCTGCAAAGGTGAAGTCAAACTTGTATGCCTCTTCTGAGGTATTGTCGATGTCTGTTTTCTGGCATGCTGCCGTAATCGACGCGATGACTGCAAGAATTATGATATGCTTTTTCATGATTTCCATTTTTTATCCTAGAAATTGAGGTCGAGGGATCCGTCGCCAGTGCCGCCTGTCCATTCAACGGTGTTGGCAATCCATTGTGCGTTTGACCACTGGCTGTTGGTAAGGTCAAGCACAATGTCAGACCCTCCGTGGCCGTCGCTGCCTGTGCGCCTGTTGTTGGGCGTGTCGGCATTGATGGTTGGGTAGCAGTAGCAGTGGTCGGCCACTCCGCTTGTGGTGCACTGCAGGACTGGATTGTCTTTGTCGGCCTCATGCCACCAGCACCAGCGGCATGTGCCGTGACCGCTGCTGATAGCTGCCTTTGTGGAGCCTGTGCCGGTCACCGAGATTTCACCTGTGTTGACGCAGAGGGCGAACTGCAGGCTGTCGTCTGTTCCGCCATGCTTGGCATAATATGCAATGCCTGAAGCGTGGGCGCCGTTGCCACCGGCGGTGATGTCGCCCTTGTTGAGACAGTTGTATATGCGGGGGACAGCAAGATGCTTTTCGGGGCTGGATCCTCCGTAGTGGCTGCTGCCGTCTATCTCGCAGAAACCGATGAATCCGGCTGCATAATTCTCGTTGTCTGAATTGATGCTTGCCTCTATGTCGCCTGAGTTCACGCAGTTGGTGAACGACAATGTGCTGGCATAGATGAAGCCCCAGTTTCCGTTACCTACAAATCCTCCGCAGTGAGCATGCCCTCCTGAAACATTCAGTACAAACTTGATGTCACCATTGTTGCGGCAGCGGTCGAAGTTGGTCGTTGAATTCTTGTCGGCGCAGTACATGTCTCCTACAAAACCTCCGATGTCGTACCTCACATCGTCCTCTATTGTAAAATCGTAGCGGTGCATCTCTTCATCCCACACTTCGAAGACGTTTTCAGAGAAACTGTAATTGGCATTGTTAGTACAGTCCGCGAAGTTGAGTGCGTCACAGTAGTTGTCTGCCACAAAACCTCCGAAATATAGATAACCTGATTCATATATGCTGTACTTCAGCTCGACATTGCCTTCTACACAGCATCCATCGATGGTGGTGGGGGATGCAGCATCTTCAACAATAGCTATGAACGGGCTGAACAGGTTGCTGGAATTGAACTGCTTCAATATGGGTGACGCCGGTCTGAGCGTCAGATCTTTGAATGTTGCACGATATACTTTGTGGAAGATGCCGTGGTATGTTCTGAGAAGGCTGTATTCCTGTGAGGGATAAATCTTCTCACTGAAGCACGATGGCAGGTAGTTTGAAATCACATGGTGGTTTCCATCGAAAACGCCGCAGAACTCAACTCTTTTTTCGTCTTCTATCAGAGCCTCCCCGCCGCAGTCGATGTCGCCGGTCATGATGTAGTTGAGGCCTCTGTAGCTCGGGTCCTCCTGATTTGCGAGGCGCTGCATAAGGAGCTTGAGGTCGCTGAGCGTGCGTATCTGATAAGGGTTGCCGGCGCTTCCGTCACCATACCAGTCGTTGGTCTTCTCCATCTCCATTGTGCCGAGGTCCAGAACATGGTTGCGGACAAGTGTTATAACCTTGTCAGGGTCTGATTCCTTGATTATCAGCGGCGTTGTGTCTGAAGCGTTGCGGTACAGGCTGAGTCGCAGACCTTTCACCTCACGTGCGTCGGTGCAGAAATAGTAGCTGTGGCCAGACTGCATGCTTCCGGTAAGGGTTACAGAAAGCGAACCGGGGCCGGCCCATTCTCTGGTGCCGTCGGGATGAACCCGAATGCCCCCTGCAAGAAGACCTGATGTTACGGTTTCAAGCACTGCCTTTTCGAATGTGAAGTCACCGGCTTCTTCTGTGATGTCGAACTTCGCGAGCGCGCATGCGTTATGCAGAGTTATGGAGTGAACATAGTCGCTCTCCTTCACCGATTTGGCAACGCTTATGAATGCCTGCGGGTCGAAGCTGTCATCTACGGCCTTCTGCTGCTCTGGAATGAAGACGGGGCGTCTCACATCGTCTGCTCCGAGTGTGCCGATAATGCCGTCGGCTGTGTTGACCTCAGACATGTAAGGGTAAAGCACAAGGTATGAAGATGCCGCCATTTTTACATTTCCCTTGAATGTTGCGGAGCCGTCAGAACCGATTTCACCGCTTTGTTTGAACTTGACATTGTTGCCGTCTCCGTCAAAGACAGAGATGGAGTCGCCTTCCTGGAAAGTGATGCTGCCGCCGTCGGCAATGGCTGCACGTGTGAGGCAGCCCTGCTCGCGCTGTATGCGGAAAGTTATCTCGCCGTCACCGGCAGATGATGCGGGTGTGGCCTGCTCTTCCATTGTACATCCTGCCACGGCAAGAAGGAGGGCCATGGCCAGTGCGTATGTATACTTTTTCATTTTCATTACCATTCTAATACTGTTTCTCCTGCCAGGGGCTCGAAGCCGGCGCCGAATTCGGCTCCTATGATTCCGAGGTTGAGGATCCTGCTGCGCTCGAATGAGACAGCATTCGTTGTGTATTTTATTGTTGCATAATTGTAGTTTTCAACATCTTCTGCCTTGTCGTAGAGATACAGTGCAAAGCCGTCTGACAGATCAACCGGCCTGACAGCGATGTAATACCAGTTTCCGCCTGTGATGGTGCCAATCAGCGTGACAGACGATGCAATCGTCTCACCTGTAGGCTCCAGGGTAGGGACATCGCCAGGTGTGCAGAACATTTCTCCTGCCAGATACAGGTTGCTTGTCATAATTGATGCGGCTTTGTAGGTCTTGCCCTCCGGGACTGCAAACTTGATCAGTGAGCATACGTTCTTGAGAGTGAGGGAGTGGGTGTCTTCGCTCACAATCACCGAACGTCCCACACTGATGTTGGCTGCGGGGTCGAAGCTGCCGGCCACGGCATTCTGGACATCGGGAATTGTGATGCAGATACTGTTGCCGTAAACATAGCAGCTATTCTGATATGGGTAAACCGCCACATAGCCGTTCGCAGGTGTGGTCAGGCTTCCCGTGAAGTCGGCGCTGCCGTCATCGTATACAGCTGAGGCGGTGAACTTCCTGCATTCCAAATTGTCAAACACGGCCAGGCAGTCTGTGTCTGTAAAAGCCACGGACCTGTCTTCCATGAGCACGGTCTTTGTGCCGGTGCCCTCGGGATGCACCGATATTGTGAGTGTCTTTTCACATTCCTTGCTGCATGCAGTCATCAGACAGGCCGCTGCCAGCAAGGCAATCTTGTAATTATGCATATTCAAGTGTTATTGTTCCAAACTCCAAAAGTACAAAAAGATTCGCTATATTTGCATCATTATGCCGAATTCTAATTTCATCGATTACGTAAAGATCTTCTGCGCCTCTGGTGCGGGAGGAGCGGGCAGCATGCATCTGCGCCGTGAGAAATATGTTCCGAAAGGTGGCCCGGACGGTGGTGACGGTGGCCGCGGAGGCCATATCATCCTGCAGGGCGACAAGCAGATGTGGACCCTTATCCATCTCAAATACAAGAAGCATATAAAGGCCGAGCCGGGTCAGGCGGGCAGCGGAGCGCTGCGCAATGGTGCCAACGGCAAGGACATCATCCTCAAGGTGCCTCTGGGTACCGTGGCGAAGGATGCCGAGACCGGTGAGGTGATCTGCGAGGTTATGGAAGACGGGCAGCAGGTGATCCTGTGCAAGGGCGGCCGCGGCGGTCTGGGCAACAACAACTTCAAGACTGCCACCAACCAGACTCCCCGCTATGCGCAGCCCGGAGAGCCCGGTGTCGAGGGATGGATTATCCTGGAGCTCAAGATCATGGCTGACGTGGGGCTGGTTGGCTTCCCGAATGCCGGCAAGTCGACTCTGGTGTCAACGGTGTCTGCAGCGCGTCCCAAGATTGCCGACTATGCATTCACCACTCTCGAGCCCAGCCTGGGTATCGTGTCATACCGTGACGACAAGTCGTTCGTGATTGCCGACATCCCTGGTATCATAGAAGGCGCTCATGAGGGCAAGGGGTTGGGCCTCAGGTTTCTGCGTCATATCGAGCGCAACTCTATGCTGCTGTTCATGGTGCCTGCCGACAGCAAGGATGTGGCTGGCGACTATCAGGTGCTGCTTAACGAGCTGCGTCTGTATAATCCTGAGCTGCTTGACAAAGAGAGGATCCTTGTGGTGACCAAGTCTGATATGCTGGATGACGAGCTCACTGTGGCAATCGAGAAGACATTGCCGGCTGGCGTGTCGCATACATTCATCAGCTCTGTCACTGGCGATGGCATCATGCATCTCAAGGATATGATTTGGGAAGCACTCAACAAAGAGATTTAACTATATGAAACACAGATGGTTTGCGATAGTTGCGGTGTTTGCGGCCGTGGCTTGTGGTGCCGTGGCGTCATGCTGCATGGATTGCTGTATGGACGGCGAGGATTCTGAATACCTCATGCCTGTGCATCCCGGAAATGGAAAAGATACCCCTTTCTGGAACGGTCATGCGGTCAAGTTTACATACGTGCCTTATTTCGACATCCAAGAGGTGGAAGGCGCGGCATATTACAGATTTACAGCGACGCCTGAAGCCAGTGCGGATGACCCGCTCTGGTTTGAGTGTGAAGACCCTCACATGGACCTTGCCTCTATCTGGATGGATGTCCCTGTGGGGAATGTATGCCTTACAGTGGATGCCAGGGATGCGTCAGGTGCCATAATCGACACTGTTCTGGAGCGCAGTTTCATGCGTGACTTCACCTTTGACGAGGCCGGAATCCATCAGCCTTTCCGCCCATTCGGCGAGACGGCGCGTTTGAATCTGCTTGCCATGCACCGGATGGCATATTCGCAGTGGTGGAAGGACCATATCACGCCCGAACCGAATTTCAGATACAACAGCTATCCATGCAAGATTGTGGGTGCAACAGTAGGGGTGGAGGCTCTGCTGGCCCAGCTTTATCCCGCGATGAAAGACGAGGCGCTGCAGTGCGCCCGCAACGCAGCCCGTTTCCTGATTGACCAGGCACAGCCTGCAGATGCGCCGCTGGCATTCTTCCCACCCACATATTACAACAATGCAGTGATGACTTCTGCTGCAAAACTATCTGACAATCAGGGTGCTACCATGACCATGGAGGCATGCTCTGTGGCAGATGCGCTCCTTTCGCTGTACCGCCTTACAGATGAGAGAGAGTATTATGATTTCGCGCTTGACATAATGCGCACTTACCGCAGGATACAGCGCCCCGACGGGTCGTTCCCCATAAAGGTCAACTATGCCACCGGCGAGCCGCTGCTGAATGTTTCAGCGATGCCTCATCCGGTGATTCTCACTGTGGCGCGCCTCAACAGAGAGTTTGGTGTGACAGAGTTTGACGATATGGCGCGTGCTGCCGAAAAATGGATGGCAGATGTGCCGGTGGGCACTTTCGATTTTACAGGCCAGTTCGAAGATGTTCCAGTAAACGGCCTGAATCCGTATGAGAATCTTACATACGTGGCTGCGGCGATGTATTCTGAATATCTGCTCTACGAGCTTGCAGACGGGATTGACCATGGCGTCTCTCTTGAAACTGCGTTGGATATGGTGCGTTTCTGCGAAGACCAGTTCGTGCACTGGGACTGGCTGCCAGACGAAAACGGCGTCCGCAATCTGCCGTGGCCAGCTGTGTGCGAGCAGTATAAATATCAGGTGCCTGTGGATGACGCCAATTCAACCGTGGCCCGCGCATTCCTTGCGGCATACCATGCCACCGGAGACGAACGCTGGAAAGCTAAGGCAGAGGCGCTGCTTGCCACCCTCACTCATGTGCAGCACAAGCTTTCAGGCCTGATTGTGACAGACTGGTATGAGATGACTCCCGAAGAAGGGTTCTCTTTCTGGCCCAACTGCGCGTACAAGAGTATCAACGCCCTGCTGCTGTACGAAAAGTACTTCGGTGACGGCAGCAGCGCAGAGCCGTCTCTCACTCCCTCCGACAACGAGACCCTGCTCACGCTCCTTGTCGCCGGCGGCGGCGCATAAACTTCTACGCAGAATCCTCGGAGATTGTAATTGCGTGGCGCGCTAATTATTGATTACCAGCAAATTACATGATACCGCCCCCTGAAGTTTTATGGGGCTGATATGCATAACCATCAGATTATCAGCGAATAATGCGCCACGGACGACAGGGTTCGGTCTCACCGCTGGCGCAGTGATTTAACGAGAAATGCCCGATCTGAACCAGACCGGGCATTCTTATGATAAGTGAAGTATGTTTCTAATTATTCCTCGTTGAGGCGCAATTGCTGAACATAAATGGCTTTGTTCTTCTGCTCTCTGCGGATGACAGAGGGTTTTCTGAACTCGCGACGACCGCGAAGCTCACGTACGACACCTGTTTTTTCGAATTTGCGTTTGAATTTCTTCAATGCTCTCTCGATGTTTTCACCTTCTTTAACCTGTACGATAATCATAATTGCTACACCTCCTTTTTATTTGGGACTGCAAATGTAGTCAAGTTTTTCTGTTCAGCAAATTTTTTATATTTTTGATTTCATGATAGATAGATTTCTGGAATATATCCGCAGCCAGAGGCGGTATTCGCCACGCACCGTGCAGCTCTACAGCGATGCCCTGGATGAGCTCTGCGGATATGTACATGACGGCAAGCAGTCAAAGGATCTGTCTGACAGCCAAATTGTTGAGGCGCTGCAGCCTCAGCTTGTCAGAGGCTTTGTGGCCAGCGGACTGGAGGCCGGGAAAAGCCCCCGCACCATGAATCTCAAGCTGTCTGCCATAAGCAGTTTCTGCAGTTATCTGGTGCGGAGCGGCGTGCTGGATTCAAACCCTGTCAAGAAAGTCTACCGTCCGAAGGAAGACCGCCCGCTGCCCGAATTCTACACTCAGGCCAGCATGGACGGCTTCTTCGACGGTCTGAAGAAAGAGAATCCTGACGGAAAGGAAACCTTTGCGCAGTGCCGCACACGCATGATGATTCTGGTACTGTATTCCACCGGAATGCGTCGTGCCGAGCTTTGTGGCTTGAAAATTGGAGATTTCGACCGCTCCAGGAAAGTGTTCAGGGTTGTGGGAAAAGGAGACAAGACAAGAGAAATTCCCGTTCCTGATAGGATTTGTGAAGAAATTGTATTATATTTGAAAAGACTAACCGAAGAGTTCGTTGAAAACCCGCAGGAAATGTTCTTTCTGACCGACAAAGGCAGGCCGCTTTACCCGGCATTCGTCAACAACGCGGTCGGTGAGGCGCTGAAAGGGGTGGAAGGTTTTACCGGGCGCAAAAGCCCGCACGTGCTGCGGCACACCCTCGCCACTCTGCTGCTCAACAACGGGGCCGACATCGACAGCATCAAGCAGCTGCTCGGCCATTCGTCGCTCGCAGCCACGCAGGTTTATACGCATAACTCTTTTGAAGAGTTGAAAAACACATATTTAACCGCTCATCCAAGAGCAAAAAAACGGAGGTAACATGGAAATCAAAGTTCAGTCAATCAAGTTTGACGCAGATCAGAAGTTGCTCGACTACATTGAGAAGAAAGTCAGCAAGGTGGAAAAATTCTACGACGGTGTGGGGGATTGCGAGGTTTCTCTGTCATTGCTCCCTGATCCCGAGAACAAGAATGTTCAGATTCGCGTAGCCATCCCGGGCAGTGAAGTGTTTGTTGAGAAAAATGCAGACACCTTCGAAACAGCCATCACAGAATGTGTAGGCATCCTGAAAGAGAAACTTGTTTCAGTAAAGGAGAAAAGGTTCAAATAGAATCAATCAGAAAAACAGACCGGTCAGCTCGTCGCAGCTGACATTGGCAAAATAATCGCCGGGTGCAATCTCCGAGATCCGCCCGGCGATTGCTTTTCTGTCGTGCTGGCAGCCCACCATCTTTTCGCAGAACTCCTCTGTGGGGCGTGTGAAGAAATAGTCGCCTGCAATGTGGATCTGAGTGATTATGCCTTTCTCCACAGAGAAAGAGAGCTCCACCACACCGCAGCTCAGCTTGGCGGCATTGCTGAATGAATATTTTGGCGATGAACCGAAGTTCCAGCTCTGCTGCGAGTATTTCTCGTCGCGCAGCTTCTCTATTGCGGCTATGTCTTCGGCAGAGAACTCATACAGCTTGCAGTCTTTTGCCACATAATCACCAAGATACGACATGAAATCCTCGACACTCATGGGCTCTTTCAGATGCTCGCTGATGTTGGTGACACGGCTTACATTTGACTTGACGGCCTTGTCGCTGTATTTGATCGAGCGGTTTTTCAACGCCGCCCCCAGGTCTGCCATCGATGAATTGAATAGCAGGGTGCCGTGCTGCAGAACACGGTTGCGGTCTACGCACAGGGCGTTGCCGGAAAACTTGCGGTCGCCGATAAGCAGGTCGTTGCGCCCGCTCAGGTGCGCGTCAACTCCCAGAGCCTGAAGCGCTTCCACAACAGGGGCCGTGAAACGGCGGAACATCTCAGAAGTGTCTTCGTTGTTGTTCCGCTCATCGATGAATGTGAAATTGACATTGCCCGGATCGTGGAACACCGCTCCACCTCCCGTGAGGCGTCTCACCACCTTGATGTCATGCTCGCGGACATAGTCGATGTTGATTTCGCTGTAGGCGTTCTGATATTTCCCGATAATCACGCAGGCACTGTTGCGCCACAGCCTGAAAACAGGTTCGCTGAAGTGTTTGAGCAGGTATTCCTCTTCTGCGAGGTTGAAATATGGTTCGAGATATTTGTCAAAAATGAAAATCATGGCAATACTGTTGTTTGCGCGGCTCAAAGATACTATATTTGCACCAATTAAAGCGTGAGGCGGGAGATATTATGGAGAAGAAAGTTTTCTGGATTGCCCTGTTCGCGGCAGTCCTTTTTTGTTTTGATGCAGCAGCGCAGCCTGACTGTGAGTCTATTGTGCAGCAGATGGCTGAAGACGGCGCTTCGGAAGCGCAGATTGAAGATTACCTGCAGCAGCTTCAGGCGGGCGGTGGGCTTGACATCAACAGTGCATCGCGGACCGACCTTGAGCGCAGCGGCCTTTTCACCCAGTTCCAGACAGCAAGCCTGCTGGACTACCGCACTGAATACGGAAGCATACTGTCGGCGGCCGAACTGGCGCTCGTAGACGGTTTCTCGGCAGAAAAGGTGGCGGCGCTGCAGCCTTTCATCATTATAGGTGCCGAGGTTGTGCAGCGGCCCGGCATCCGGCATGATTTCCGTTCGAGATATAAATTTGTGCAGGAGGGCGGCGGATTCGCGCAGTACAACAGGCTGATTGTGAAAGGGGGCTTCGGGGAGGTGTGCCTGCTGGCCGAAAGTGATGCGGGCGAGAGGCTGTTCACAGACCATCTCAGCGGGTCGCTGCGGTTGGAGAAGGGGCGCTGGCAGCTTGTGGCGGGCGACTATCTGGCCGGCTTCGGCCAGGGGCTTGCCGTGTGGAAAGGTTTTTCTTTCTCGGGACTCGGCGCACCGGCATCCCTGCTCCGCCGCAGCAAAGGCGTCACATGCAACCACACTGCCGATGAAAATGATTTCTTCCGCGGCGCGGCATGCACTTACCGCAGGGGCGGCGGTGCATTCACCACTTTTGTCTCTGCCAACGGCGTAGATGCAAATGTGGGCGCAGACGGCTACACTTCCATTGTCACAACGGGTTATCACCGCACCGAATCTGAAAAGGCGAAGAAAGACGCCATGCGGGAGTATGTGGCAGGTGCCGACTTCACATATGCGGGATGGCATTCTGTCTGGAATGTCACCGCTGTGGCATATTCATATAACAGGCCGAATGCCAGAAAGGTACGTGAGTATAACCAATTCCAGATGTATGACGGCCCGCATGCCAACCTTGCGGCCGGAGGCATGCTTTCGCTGGGGCACACCAGGCTTTTTGCCGAAATCGCCGCCGATTCGCACCTTGCACCTGCGGTGCTTGCGGGGGCGGTGTTCTCTCCGTCGTACAGTTTTGAGGCGGCGCTGCATCTGAGGTATTACGACAAAAGATATATAGCCACACATGCCGGCAGCTATTCTTCGGCAAGTTCGGTGGCGAATCAACAAGGGACTGTCCTCAGCCTGCTGTGCCGCCCGGGCAAGGTGCTGACTGTCACCACCATGACATCGCTGGTGCACTATCCGTGGCAGCGCTACCGGATTGATGTGCCTTCCACAGATTTCAGACAGAAGACCAGAGCGGAATGGAAGTGGGAGAGGTGCTCTGCCTCTCTGCAGCACAACCTGAATTATTCCACCGCCGACCGCGCTTTCAAACATGACTTTAAGATTGGAGGCAAGTGCAGTGCGGGCTGTCTGGAGTTTGCGCTGCGCTCTGACCTGGTGGCGCTGCGGCCGTCAGAGGCTGAAGGTGAAGACGGCTTTGCCGTGGCGGGTGACATCTCCTGGAAAGGGGCGCGGAAGAGGTTCCGTATGGCAGCCGGTGCCACATACTACAATGCCGACAGCTATGATTCAAGGGCATACATCTATGAAAACGACCTGCCCGGAAGCTTTTCGTCACACTTCTTCTATGGTGAAGGGGCCGCGTTCCGCCTGATGACACAAGTCCGGGTTGCAGAATGGATGTCTCTTTCTGCAAAGATTTCCAAATCGAAGGATCTGGAAGCCAGGGTGCAGGCAGATCTGCTATTTTGAGGGCGGAACCAGCACGTTGACTGCTGCGGGCACCATCTCGATGCTGAGTGGAGTTGTGCCAACTTCCTCTCCGTCAACCTCCACGTTGATGGGGTGTTTGCCGGTGATGGTGACGGTCTTGAGCTGGCAGTGGCGTATGCGGTTATATTTGTAGATGGAACCGTTAAGGAGCCTCCACATGCTTATGAGGGCTCTGGGCTTGTTGGCCCCTGTGTAGACTGTCATGTCAAGCAGTCCGTCGTCGGGAGTGGCGTCAGGAGTCTGGATGAGACCGCCGCCCGAATACTGCCCGATACCGAACGCCACAGACAGAATCTTGCCGGAATAATATGGCTGGCAGTCAACGGTGATGTCCACATTACGGCACTTCGACTTGATGAATGTCTTGAGAACACCGATGATGTACTTGCTCTTGCCGGACCACTCCGGATATTTCACCTTGAGTCTGTTGAATTCGCCGATGGTATTGCCGTCGAAAAGTGCACCGCCGATGTTTATCATATACCGGGTGTTGGCTGTATCTGAGCAGGTGGTGACTTTTGCAAGGTCCTGCCGGCGCACATTTCCTGCAGCGATGACGTCTATGGAGCCCTCGTAGTCGTGGGGTATGCCGTACATCTTGATCCAGTCGTTGCCGCTGCCTACAGGAATACATCCTATCGTGAGCTCATCAGACGGCACATCGGTCTGGAACATTGCGCCGTTTATGACTTCGTGAAGAGTGCCGTCGCCTCCTACGGCAATGAAATTGCGGAATCCCTCCGCCACCGCGTTCCTTACAATGTCAATCGCGTGGTACTGATGTTCCGTGAACACGGCCTTGATGTCGAAGCCTTTCCGGAGCAGTATGTTTTTAATAGCAGGCCAGTCTGTCTTCCCAAGTCCGCTGCCGGCCCAGGGGTTGATGACCACCATCCATTTGTTCATAGCAGGCAAGATTTTTGCACAAATTTAACATTATTACCGATATGTAAAAAACAATTGCTAACTTTGCTACTTATTGTAGAATACTATCCATGGGAAAAACTATAGCTATTGCAAACCAGAAAGGCGGTGTGGGTAAAACCACCACCGCCATCAATCTTGCTGCATCACTGGCAGTTATGGAGAAGAAAACTCTCCTGATTGATGCAGACCCTCAGGCAAACACCACGTCAGGTCTCAATTTCGACCCCGATTCTACCGACAAGAAGAACCTCTACCGCGCCCTGATAGGCGAGACTTCGCTTTCCGACACAGTGCTTGACACTGATCTCGAGTGCCTCAAGGTGGTTCCTTCGCATATCGACCTGGTGGGCGCAGAGATAGAGCTCATGGAGATGGAAGGGCGCGAGAGTGCCATGAAGAAAGCAATCGCAGAGGTGAAGGACCAGTACGACTTTATAATAATCGACTGCTCACCCTCACTGGGGCTCATCACAGTGAATGCCCTTACGGCTGCCGATTCGGTGATTATTCCCGTCCAGCCGGAATATTTCGCACTTGAAGGTCTTGGCAAGCTGCTCAACACCATCAAGCTTGTGCAGAACAAGATCAACCAGTCGCTCACCATAGAAGGTTTCCTCTTCACAATGTTTGACGGCCGCCTGAGGCTGCACAACCAGGTTGTAGAAGAGGTGCGCGCCCATTTCAAAGACAAGGTGTTCAACACAATCATCTCGAGAAATGTGCGTCTGAGTGAGGCTCCGTCACACGGCAAGCCCGTGATTCTGTATGATGCAGTCTCATCCGGCACCACCAACTATATGAATCTGGCAGAGGAGCTGGTAAGTAAAAATTCCTAATACTTCCGATATATGAAGGAAAAAAGAAACGCATTGGGAAAAGGACTGAGCGCATTGCTGTCTGATGCAGAGGACATAATGAACGGCAAGGAAAAGCCCGTGGAGCCGGAAGCGGCTTCAGCGAAAGGCCCGATGTCCATTACAGAAATTCCACTTGAAGACATAACCCCGAACCCCTTCCAGCCCCGTCTCACATTTGACGAGGAGGCATTGGCCGAGCTTGCGGAGTCAATCCGCAATGTGGGTGTGATCCAGCCTGTTACATTGCGCCGTGTGGACGGTGGCAAGTATCAGATAATCAGCGGTGAGAGGCGTGTCCGCGCAGCTCAGGCAGCATCATTGAAGAGCATTCCGGCCTATGTCCGTGAGGCAGATGATGCAGGCATGCTGGAGATGGCGATTGTAGAGAATATCCAGCGTGAGAACCTGGACCCCATCGAGACTGCGCTCAGCTTCCAGAGGCTGATTGACGAGTGCAACCTCACCCAGGAGGCCATGGCGGACAGAGTCGGCAAGAAGCGTGCTTCTGTAACCAACTATCTGCGTATGCTCCGCCTTCCCGCAGAGATTCAGATGGCACTCAAGACAGGCGCAATCAGCATGGGCCATGCCAAAGTGCTCCTGTCGGTTTCCGACGAGATGATCCAGACTCAGCTCTGCCAGAAGACCATAGAGGAAGACTGGTCGGTGCGCGCTCTTGAAGAGAAGGTGAAGAGGCTTGCAAAGCCCGTCCGCCCTGTGGGTGACGAGCCTGAGCAGCTCCCCGAAGAGTGCTACCGTGCGCTCGAGATTGTAGGCAAATATTTCGACAACAACATATCGTTCAAGCGTGGCGCCAAGGGCAGCGGCACAATGACCATCCGTTTCAAGGATGACCAGCAGATGGCACGTTTCATCAAGGCGCTTGAGAAAGGGAATATCTAGAAGCAGGGGAGAGAGAAGGTGCGCAAGTTAATCGTCATATTATCGGTTCTTCTGGTCACATCGCTTCAGATGGCGGCACAGGGGCAGTTCAAGACAAACGCCCCGATGTCCAC
>JAZLJK010000057.1:0-58700 GCA_045617865.1 Bacteroidales bacterium
AACACATACGTAGTGACCAAGGCCGGCGACTACACATTCAGCGCGGCTGTAATGGGTAACGGTGAAGAAGGCTATCTGGATGCATGGGTCGACGCCCTTGATCTCCTCGGTCCCAGCCAGTCATATTATCTCTATCCCGAAGGGCCAGAGTTGGTTACATTCTCAAAGACAGACCTCAAGAAAGCCAAAGCTGCCATCATCTGGGAGGAGGGAGACTGCATCGAAGGCGAACCTTCATACGTGTCGGCTGACAAAGCCATCGCATTCAAGGCAAACGGCAATGAAGGAGGCGCTCTCATAGGGCTCTACAACCAGTATGACGAGATTCTCTGGAGCTGGCTCATCTGGTGTACCGACCGTCCCGCTGAATTCACTGTCACCAACTCAGATGGTGACAAGGTCACTATGTTGGACCGTAATATCGGTGCTACTTCCACCAGCCCGACTGATGGTGTTGCAACATACGGCTACCACTTCATGTTCGGTCGCAAGGACCCGATAAGACTGGAGTTCGACATTGCTCATAAGCGATTTATGCAGAATAGTTCGAAAGAATATTACGAGACAGTTCAGAATCCCACGATGTGCTTCTTCTTTGTAGGACGTGACGTCGAATACTTCAACGGTTCTGTTGGTACTCTCACCCCCGACCTCTGGGGCGACCCGTATATGCCCTGCAGTTTCGCATTGAGACAGAATTACAACCAAACAGAGATTGTGGATGTACAGAAGACCATCTATGACCCGTGCCCTCCCGGATATCAGGTTCCTCCTGCAAGAGTGTTTGACAATATCAAGCTCTCCGACATCCACCTGGTTCCTGAACTTGGTGTGAACATTGACCTTACCGACGGAACTTCGTTCTTCCCCTTCTCCGGGTATGGAGACGAGGGCAATTCGGCTCATGTGAATAATGGCTGGTTTGGTTATCCAGGCTTCAAGCCAGTGGGACAGGATGCCGACCGTCTGGATGATCTCTGCATGTTGCTGTGGTCTGCAACTGAAGGTGATTATAAATTGTCTTCCGGCAACTGGCTTGCTGCGCAGGCATTCGCAGTCATCTACAGGGAAGAGAGGCTGCTGCTTATCCAGGAGCCTGACCCCAACTTGGGCATCAATTCAATGTATCACTCCATCAGACCCAAGCTTTACAATGTGCGTTGTATAAGAAAACCTGTTGAGTGATCCTGACCTGAAAACGAAATGATTGAAGGCGGCCTATCTGGTCGCCTTCTTTTTGTTCTTGTTTTTGCCTGTGTATTTCTGCCAGAGTTCCTTGAATGTGTCAAACTCCTCCTGATACTCAACGCCGGCACCGTTGCGCTGCGTCTGGTCAAGGTAGTTGCTGTATTCATCGGCAGAATGGGAGAAGAGGTTCAAGCGCAGTTTGCCGCGCTTGTCAAGCTTGACCTGCACATCCACATCACCCACAACATCGTTCTTGCTGCTGGTGAGGTACCTGCGGTTGCCGATGTTGCCGTTGATGCTGACTTTGTTGTTGATGATCTGTGTAGAGACGGCAACGTCGAACAGATCTTTTCCTGCACCTCCAGGCTGGTAATTGAATCCGAGGTCAAGAGGAATGTTGAGCTGCTGGAATATGCTGTTGAGCTGGTTGCTCATTATTTCAGTGGCATTGAAATATGATACAGAAGTGTTGTTTACGATGCCGCTCTGCTCGTCGGGAATGAATGCTCCTGATATGATCAGGGCGAGGAACTGCCTCATGCGGTTCTCTTCGGTGTTGAGCACGTTGTCTATCTTGGCCTCTGTCATGGGGTCAAGGTCATCTATCTTGATGTCAAATCCAAGCATGGGGTTGGCCAGTTTGTCGGTTATGCGGATTCCGCACGAGACGGGCCGGCGCAGCGAGGTGCCGGTACTGTCGGCCACAAGGGCTCCGATGGAAGCCTTTGTGTTGTATGATGCTGTGAGGTTCAGGTCTGACTGCATGATGTCGCCGGTGAATCCTATTGTGCCGCCTGGATTGATGGAGAAGTCGCGCGACACGAAACCGAGGAGTGCAAGCCTGTAGAATCCCTCGCTTACAGTGTAGTCTCCCTTGATTGAGAAATCGTCATCCACTGCAATGGCTATGTTGCCTTCACCGCGTACTTTCAAGGCGTCTCCTGAATTGCTGTCAAGTTCGAGGTTGACCTCGGCGTTGTCATTGGCGTGAACCTTTACATTGACGGCGAAGTTGCTGCCTGATGCTGCGGCCGCCTCTTCTTTCGCCATATTCACACGTATGATGGAGTCAATGGCTGAAAGCCGGGGTTTGGGGATGTTGTCGACAAACGTGAGGATTGATGTGGTGGAAGTGGTGGCAGACTTGAGGGGGATGTTGACCACGGTGTTGGGCTCTGTTGTGACATCCACTGCCAGAAGAAGGTCTGACAGCGGACCGGTGAGCGACACGTTGCCTGATGCGTATGCCTTTCCGTAAAATACATCGTTGTCTGTTATGTCAGTGTCGAATCCCATAAGGTTCTCTGCCTTTATCTTCAGGTCAAGATTGAAGTCTTTCAGATGATTATGGGTGATTCTGCCACTCAGGACACCGGTTCCTTTCTCGGAATCACGCACGTCCAGGTTTCTGAGGTGTATTCCAGAACCTAGCACATCGATATAGCCGTCTATTTTGTACGGGACCTGGGTGTATGCCAGCTTGCCGTTGAAATCAATCAGATGTGCATCCCTTGACATAATGTTGAGGGTGTCAAGCGGACCGGATACTGAAATGTCTGCTGAGAGGCAGCCGCTCACATCTGTCATCAGGTCTGCTATGAATGGCCCCAGTACTCCGAGATCGAATCTGTCTGCGTGGATCTTAGTTGATATGCTGTTGCTCTCCGGCTCGTAATAACCGCTCACTGTCATGGGGGTCTTCCCATCAATCTGGTTTTCCGCCAGTATGTTGATACGGTGGAGAGTGTCGTCCCATCCTGTTGTGAGCGCGATTCTTCCTATTTCCCTGTCAGCTATGCAGAGTGAGTCGATTGCAACGTCGGCAAGCAGGTCGGGGCGCGAAAGAGCTCCTGTCATCTTGCCGTCTGCAGATACGGTTCCACCTATTCCGAGAGGATTCTTCATGATCATGTTCAAGACAGACAGGTCAAGATTGTTGACCATGAAGCTGCATGTGTCGGCCTGACTTTCGGAAAGGACGCCGTCGACGCAAAGCGACTGGATGTCGTTGAAAAGATTGAACCCGTTTATCTTGATATGCTTGTCAGAGAAATAGATTGAAGACGGGTCGATGTCCCACTGAGAGCCACCAACGCGCAGATAGGAGTGCCCGAGATGGGCGAACATCTTCTGGTTGCTTTCCTTTGGGTTGGGGAATGACACAAGCGCACGGACGCTGGCACAATCAAGAGAGTCAGGGTCGTTGCAGTATCCGAAATCAACCATCATGCTGTTGTCGGTGCATATGGCGCGTATTGTGTCGTTTGCAGCATAGAGGCTGCCGGAACGGAACATCTGTGCGCCGACTGTGGCATCGATACGGTCTTTCTCAAAATCTATGGCGGCATTCAGGTCCTGGAGATAGATGTTCTTCAATGAAAGCAAGTCTGATTTGACGCGGCAGACGGCTGTGTTGTCGCCGGGCCCTGCAAACTTGACGGTTGTTCCGTTGCTTATGTGAACGCCGGGGGCGAGGTAGTCAAACAGATTCTGCGAATCCAGAATCCTTACGTCAAGGTCAAAATTGTTCCCGTTTGACTTAGGCCTGTTCTTCAGCCTCCGTGCAAGATTGTCAAGCTTGCCGTTGAGCACGGCGGCCTCAACTTCCGGAATGATGTCAGTTATGAATGCGCTGCCTTTGTAGCGTGCTTCCAGCATGCTGCTCTGTATGCCCACCATATACTTTGTGCCTCCGGTGAGCGACTTGACATGGATGTCTCCAAGATTGAATGTGCCGTCCTCACTCTGACATTTTATGTTGGAGATGTTGATTCTGCCGAGCAGGTTGCCTTTTGTGGTTTTTGTAAAGTCGGCGTCGGCGTTGAGCCTGACCACAGAAACGTCTCTTTTGTCGAAATTCAGCGCAGCGAGGTCGGCATGGCCGAGTGAGAGCTTGAACTGGTAGAGGCTGTTGTCGGTGTTGTCAGAGAGCGAAAGGACCCCCTGGAGCATGAACTTCAGGTTGGGGTCTGCCGATACCACGCGTCCGTCAAACTCTGAGTTCTTGAGGTTGCCTGAAGCAGATATGTTGCTGTAGCAGTAGTCGTTGAATTCAAGCTTTGAAACAGTGATGTCTTCGATGTAGAGGTCGCTGTATTTACGGCGGGTATGCTCCGCTACAGATGCAGTACAGGATACTTTCCCGAATGAATCATTCTGCAGGAACTTGCCTAGGTCGAATTCCTTGCAGTTGAAGAAGCCCGTGATGTCTGTGCTTTTGTCTTTGTTGGGAACCACAAGAATGTCGACATTCATGTCGCCCAGCTTTGAATTGACGGCACCGTAAGCGACGAAGTCGGTGAAGAAACCGTTGAGTGAACCGTCGAATGAGAGCTGGACACCCGGCGCGAAGCGGGTGATTGCACTTCTTTTGAAATCGGACTTGTACTTGGTTACCTGATATATGATTTCTGCAAGGTCCTTCGTGTTCGTCTTGCTGTCAAGGATGTCGAAGGATGCCATGGTCTCATCTGCGTGGGGCAGGCCGGTGAGGTGCGCCCTGAAATCAAGGAATGTCTCGCCGCTTGACGACGATATCCGCAGCGACGGTGTCTGGATGTCGGAAAGGGGGCCCGTGACATCTCCGTCCACGCCAAGCCTTAGGTTCAGGTGGTTGACTTTCGGAACGAAATGACGGAGAGATGAGAGGTCGATGACGGTGTTGTCAAAGCTGAGATCCATCCCGACTTTTGACGTAAAGTCAGAGAAGTCCTCGAAACTGCTGAAGTTCAATGCAGCCCTGTCAAAGTTGAAACTTGTGTAGTTGTCCTGCAGGTTGAAGTTCCTGACCGCAATGCCGGTGCTGTCATATTCAGCCTTGAAGGCGAGGTTCCTGAGCTCGAAACCGCACTGCTCTTTCAGTGCAACCTTTTTGACAGTGGCGCTTGCACTTCTGCCGTCATAGTCCACGTCGCGGATGTCGATATGGATGTCTGATATGTTGATGTCATTGAAATCGATCATATCGGGACCTTCCGGGTTGCGGGTGTGGTCTGCCTCAGCATCGTAATAGATGAGGTTGAAATCATCAACCATGATCCGTCTGACGTGTGCCTTGAGCTGCGGCAGAGAGAAAGCAGTGGTGTCATTCTCTTCTTTCTCTTTCGTTGGAAGATTCGAAAGGTTGACAGTGCCTCCTTCGGCGGAAAGTCTTTTCACAACGAAGTCCTTCTTCAGGATTGAGATGGGGGAGACGTCAAGGGCAACCTTGTGACAGGAGATGATCTCATTGCCGTCCTTTCCGTAATAAACATCATCAAGGATGACACGGTCGAACGGGGAGAAGTGTATCTGACCTATGGATATGTCGGCTCCTGTCTTCTCGCTCAGAATCCCGGTGACTTTGTCGCAAATGGCATTCTGCACCTTTGGCGCCTGCAGCAGTGCCACCGCTGCAAACGGAACCGCCACAAGCACAAGCACTGCGGCAAGCAGTATTTTCAGCCATTTCTTCATAGACAGAATCGGTGTTCTCGGGCCTTCTAAGGCATAATAAGTTTCAAATATACAAATAAAATGATTACCTTTGTCTGCGTTTGAAATAATTTACAGTTTACACATATGAAAAGATTCTTGCTTGTTTTCGCTGCAATCTGCGTGGCCTTCAGTTGTTTCGCTCAGGATGACGAGGCAATTCCCATCGAGAAAATCTGGGGTGTGAATGTCAATCCCGACAAAACTGTCACCTTCAGATTCAGAGACCGAAATGCCGATTATGTGGTTGTCAAGGGGGATATGGGAAAATATCCCATGACAAAAGGTGATGACGACGTTTGGACAGTCACCACTCCCCATTCTCTGAACGGAGGCTTCTACGAGTACTTCTTCATTGTGGATGATGTGATGATGCCGGACCCCTCAAATTACTATTCAACGCAGTCTTCCGGTATCGTTTACAGCATATTCCTTGTTCCCGGAGGCATGGGTGACCTCTACAGCGTGCAGGATGTGCCCCATGGCACTCTTTCCCATGTGTGGTATCACAGCGACAAGCTTGGCATGGACCGCATGCTGAACATATATACTCCTGCCGGATATGAGGATGGACATAAGAAACTTCCTGTGCTGTATCTCCTCCATGGCTCAAGCCAGTTTGACAATGCCTGGATACAGAGCGGCCGTATGGTGCAGATAATGGACAACCTCATCGCCCAGGGAAAGGCAGAGCCTATGATTGTTGTGATGCCTAACGGCAACCGCCAGCTCCAGGCCGCCCCCGGTTTCGACACATTCAACCTTACCTATCAGGCGCAGACACGCAAGTATCTTACAAAGACCAACAACGGCGAGTGGGAGGCAGCTTTTCCCGAAATAGTCAAATATGTAGACAAGCACTACCGCACAATCTCCAGGAAGAAGGGCCGTGCCATCACCGGTCTGTCGATGGGCGGCGCTATGTCAACCATCATTTCGGCAAACTATCCCGATCTGTTCGATTATGTAGGCTGCTTCTCATGCTTCCCCATGGGTCGCGGAGAGACGGCTGACAATCTCTATGATAAGATTGAGTATCAGCTCACAAAAAAGACCCCCAAGTGGTATTACCATACCTGCGGTCCCGCAGATGACCTTTATCCCCAGGTCCAGAAATTCTGGAAGGATATTGAAGACAGGGGGATCGAGTTCGAGCATGAGGAGAAGGGTGTGGGGCATGACTGGTTCACATGGCGCATGGACCTCACCGACTTTGTTCAGAAGCTCTTCAAAGATTAGAGCTCATATTCCTTTCCAAGGAAGTTGCGCAGATATTTTACGCTGCCCGCATTGCGTATCTCCACACCGGGAGGTACGCGGTTGCGTTTATATGAGACAGGGTCGACCCAGAAAGTGACAGGTTCGCGACGGCCGGCCTCCACGAATCCGAGAGCGGGGTAGACCTCTCCTGCAGACCATTCCAGGTCTGCGTACGACATTATCTCGTCAGGATGGACATCTTCTATGAATGCAGACATCATCTTGCTCATTCCCCCGCTTATCGTGCAGTCGGCAAGGGAGGCGTAGCGCACCCATTCGTAAGATCTGAGAGAGACGGATGTGCCGTCGGTGAATCTGCGCGGTATTGAGCGCGGCGATGAGAACGTGGCCACTGCCACAAGGCAGCCAAGCTCGTACATTCCGTACTTGTATCTGGCCTTTGCGGCACCGTACGAGTGGTTTTCATGCAGGAATGCATCGGCTGTGGGGGAGTCGATGCGGCGCACTGTGCAGTTCCTGGCGAAGATGCTGTTAAAATCACCAAGTCTGGCGAGTATCCTCTTGGATATCAAGTCTTTTGATGTGAACCACCTGTCTTCGAAGACGTATATGTCTCCTGGCGTAAGGTCTGGAGAGAATCCGGCTCCGTCCTCCAGCGGGACCAGCACAACCCTGAGGCGTCCGTCCTCGAAGTCGATGACGTTCCCAACGCTGGAAAAAGCGAATCCGCTGTGAGAGGCGAAGGTGTCAAAATCTTGTTTAAAATTCATGCCGCAAAGGTAATATTTGATTTTGCCATCTCTAAAAAAATCCGTACTTTTGAGTTCTTATTGAAGAGATTTGAAAAGATGAACGAAAACGAAGAAATGGAATTGGAAGAAATGCAGGAAATGGACGAAAGAATCATTCCTGTAAACATAGAAAATGAGATGAAGAGCTCGTATATCGATTACTCTATGTCAGTAATCGTTTCCCGTGCTCTTCCCGATGTACGTGACGGCATGAAGCCCGTCCACCGCCGTGTCCTTTTCGGTATGGACGGACTGAACCTCAGCTACAGCGGCGGTACAAAGAAGTCTGCCCGTATCGTGGGTGAGGTCCTCGGTAAGTACCATCCCCATGGTGACAGCAGCGTATATGACGCCATGGCACGTCTGGCGCAGCCCTGGAACATGCGTTATCCTCTGGTATACGGTCAGGGTAACTTCGGTAGTGTCGACGGTGACTCTGTGGCTGCAATGCGTTACACCGAGGCCAAGCTTGAGAAACTGGCAGAAGAGATTCTTGCAGATCTTGACAAGAATACAGTGGACTTCCGCCCCAACTTCGATGAGTCTCTCCCCGAGCCGGTTGTGCTTCCCGCAAAGGCTCCCGTGCTGCTGCTCAACGGTTCTAACGGTATCGCAGTGGGTATGGCTACAAACATGCCCCCTCACAACCTCACAGAGGTCTGCAGCGCCGTCTGCGCGTATATCGACAACCCGGATATCACCACTGAAGGTCTGATGGAATATGTCAAGGGGCCCGATTTCCCCACCGGAGGTATCATCCAGGGGCTTTCCGGCATCAGAGATGCATTCGAAACAGGCCGCGGCAGGATTGTAATCCGCTCAAAAGTTGATATTGAGGTGTCAGAAAACGGCCGCGAGACCATCGTCATCACTGAGATTCCTTATCAGGTCAACAAGCGTGAGATGATCGAAAAGATTGCAGAGCTGGTTGAAAACAAACGTATAGAAGGCATATCTTATATCAACGACGAGAGTGACCGCACCGGAATGAGGGTTGTCATCAAGCTCAAGATGGGCGCATCTTCAAACGTTGTGCTCAACATGCTTTATAAGTACTCTGCAGTCCAGTCAAGCTTCTCTGTCAACAACATCGCACTTGTAGACGGCAAACCGAAACTTCTGAACCTCAAGGATCTGATTCATTATTTCGTGAAACACCGCCATGAGGTGGTGGTACGCCGCACCAGATTCGAACTTGACAAGGCCGAGAAGAGAGCACACATCGTTGAAGGTCTGCTCAAGGCGCTTGACATAATAGACCTTATCATCGAGCACATCCGTTCTTCAAAGACAGTTCAGGATGCGCGCGACGGTCTGGTGGAGAAATTCGGCTTCTCAGAGCTGCAGGCTGATGCAATCGTTGAGATGCGCCTCAAGCAGCTCACAGGTCTGGAACGTGACAAGCTTCAGGCAGAGTATGATGACCTTGAGGCACTTATCCATCACCTTAAGGAAGTGCTTGCCAACGAGAGCCTCCAGCTTGCAATCATCAAGGATGAGATGCAGGAGCTCATCGAGAAGTTCGGTGATGAGCGCCGCACCGAAATCGCTCCTTCCGCAGAAGACTTCAATCCAGAAGATTTCTACTCTGACGATGACATGGTGATCACCATATCGCACATGGGATATATCAAGCGAACACCGCTCAGTGAATACCGCACACAGGCGCGCGGCGGCGTGGGCAGCAAGGGCAGCACCACCCGCGACGAAGACTTCATCGAACACATATATGTGGCAAACAACCACAGTACAATGATGTTCTTCACCGCACAGGGACGCTGCTACTGGCTCAAGACCTACGACATCCCGGAAGGTGTGAAAGCGTCAAAAGGCCGTGCGATACAGAATGTGCTCAACATCGAGCCTGGTGACAGCGTGAAGGCTTATATCAATGTACGAGACCTCTCGGATGCTGAATTCGTCAACAGCCACTATGTCGTGATGTGCACAAAGAAGGGTGTACTCAAGAAGACATCTCTCGAGCAGTATTCACGCCCCCGCACAAACGGTGTCATTGCCATAACAGTCCGTGAGGATGATGAACTTATCGAGGCAAAACTCACAAACGGCAACAACTACATCTCACTCGCGAGCCGTGAAGGCAAGGTCTGCAGCTTCCATGAGGAGAAAGCACGTGCCATCGGCCGCACCGGAATGGGTGTTACCGGTATGGACATAGAAGGTGACAACGAAGTTGTAGGCATGATCTGTATCGAAAATACCGATCAGGTGGACCAGATGCCTCAGGTATTGGTTGTCAGCGAGAACGGCTTCGGCAAACGTTCAAACTTCATAGAGATGAATGAGGATGGAGAACTCGAACCGGTATACCGCATCACCAACCGCGGCAGCAAGGGTGTCAAGACAATCAATGTCACAGAAAAAACTGGTGCGCTTATTGCTATTAAGGACGTTTCGGACAGTAACGACCTGATGATCATCAATAAGTCGGGCATTACTATCCGCATGGCGGTGGATACTTTGAGGGTTATGGGACGTGCTACACAGGGTGTCAAGCTTATCAACCTCCGCGAGGGTGATTCGATTGCAGCAGTCTGTGTGGTTCCGAAGAGCGAAGATGAGGAGATGCCTGCAGAAGGTGCCCGGGCTGAAACTTCCGGCGAGGTCCCCGCTGAACCTGCGGCAGAGACAACAAATGAATAATATTTAACTAATCGAATAATTATGAAACGTATTTTCCTTTTCCTGCTCATTGCAGCAATGTCATTCTCAGCATCAGCACAGAAGATGACTGCTTCTGAGAAAAAAGTGGCAAGCATGATGAAGTATCTCCAGAAATGCGAGAAAGTTATCCAGGATCCCAAGAAAGGCGCAACAGCAGAGCCCTGGTTCAAACTGGCAGAGGCTTATTACGACATCTACAGCCAGCCCACAACAGGTATCTTCCAGAATGCGCAGCAGATGGAGACCCGTCTCATCCTCAAAGATGAAGAATATACAACAGAGGAACGCGTTTGCCGCGATACTCCTTACGTGGTTGACTGCTATGCAGACAAAGACCTCTACTACGATCAGAACGGTATCCTTCAGTTCTGGATTGTGAAGAAGCCCGTTATGGAAGGCGCTCTCGAGAAATGCCAGGAAGCCCTCATCAAAGCTCACAGCCTTGACGAGTTCGCAAGCAAGACAACCAAATACCAGCAGCTTGCAGAGAAGATCCACGGCGACTACCACAACACAGGTCTCTACTACTATCTTGCAGACAACACAACAAAGGCAGAAGAGTTCTTTGCAAGTGCGGCGGCAAGCACAGAGAACAAGATCCTCAACAGGGTTGATACAATCGCTACTTATTATTCTGGTCTGATGGCAATGGCCAACGGCAAGACAGACAAGGCTCTTGACCTTTACAAGAAATGCCTCGAGGCAGGTTACTCTGCAGACGGTGAGGCTTTTGCAAACGTTGCTGAAATCTACCGCGAGAAAGGTGACAACGACCAGTACCGCGACTATCTCGAGCAGGGTTTTGCTCAGTATCCTCAGAACCAGCAGATCCTCATCGGTCTCATCAACTACTACATCTCATCAAACCAGCAGCCTGACAAGATCTTCGACCTGCTTCACAACGCACAGGCCAACGAGCCCACGAATGCCAGCCTCTACTATGTTGAGGGTGACATCTACAAGAAACTCGGCGACAGGGAGAATGCTGCGAAATACTTCCAGAAATCATATGATATCGACAACAACTATATCTTCGGTATCGTGAACAAAGCCATCCTCTACTACGAAGAAGCTATCGATTTCCAGGACAAGGCAAATGCAGAGCTTGATGACGACAAATACAATGCATTGCTCGAAGAGGTGAACAACTCACTCAAGAAAGCGATCGAGCCTTTCGAGACATCTTACAAGATGGCTGAGAATGATCCTCAGATCCAGGGTGCAGTTGCAGAATACCTCAAGAACATCTACTTCCGCTTCCGTACACAGAGCGACGAGTATATGGCTGCATACGAGAAATACAATGCTGCATTCAAGAGCCTGACTGGCCAGGAATAATTGAATATGAAAACAGAGGGTGGCTGAAAAGTCACCCTTTTTAATTTAAGAAAATGGGCGGATTATTTGGAGTAGTATCAAAAAAGAGATGCACCACAGACCTTTTCTATGGTGTTGATTATCACTCACATCTTGGGACAAAGCGCGGCGGTATGGCAGTGGTGAACAAAGATGGTTCACTTGCCCGCAGCATCCACAGCCTGAAACAGTCGTATTTCAGAATCAAGTTTGAACCAGATCTTTTCAAGTTTGACGGCAATATTGGAATAGGAGTGATTTCCGACAGCGAGTCACAGCCTATTGCAGTGCATTCGCACTTCGGCAGATTTGCAATTGCTACTGTGATGAAGATCTCCAACATCGATGCACTTGTTGACGATCTGCTTGCCGACGGCAGGATGTTCACAGAACTGAGTGACGGCACCACAAATGCAACGGAAGTGGTTGCGCATCTCCTCAATAAAGGGACAAGTATCGCAGAAGGTATCCGTTATGCGCAGGAACGCATTCAGGGTTCGTGCAGCATGCTGATTCTCACGAACAACGAAATCATTGCGGCACGTGACCTCCACGGACGCACGCCGCTTGTTGTTGGAAAGAAGGACGGAGCCTACGCAGTCGCGAGTGAAAGCTGCAGTTTCGCAAATCTCGGATATGAAAAGGTTTACGAGCTGGGGCCCGGTGAGGCAGTGGCGATAAATGCTGACGGCTATCGCCAGATTCTTGCCCCGCAGCCCGAAAAACTGCATGTATGCTCGTTCCTCTGGATATATTACGGATATCCCGTCACAAGCTATGAAGGAATCAATGTCGACCAGGTGCGTCGAAATCTGGGCAGGATAATGGGTGAGCAGGATGATGTCGACACAGACATAGTATCTCCCATTCCTGATTCCGGCAGCTGCATGGCCATAGGCTACGCAGAAGGCAAGAAAGTGCCATATCGCAATGCAGTTGTGAAATATACTCCTACGTGGCCCCGCAGCTTCATGCCTATAGATCAAAGCACCAGGAATATCGTTGCAAAGATGAAGCTCATCCCCAATTTTGACATTCTCCGTGGAAAGAATGTCACATTCTGCGACGATTCGATTGTAAGAGGCACGCAGCTCAGCGACAATGTGGAGCTCTTCAAGAACTATGGTGCTGAAAAGGTCCATATCCGTATCAGCTGTCCTCCTCTGATTTTTCCCTGCAGCTATCTGAATTTCTCGGCTTCGAAATCTCCGCTTGAGTTTATCACCCGCCGTACGATCCAGGATTTGGAAGGAGCTCATGACAAGAGTCTTTACGAATATGCAAAGCATGGCAGCCCCTGTTACTGCAGGATGGTTGAAGCTATCCGCAAGCAGCTCAAGATGGACTCGCTCAAGTTCAATTCGGTTGACAATCTTGTAAAGGCGATAGGGCTTCCGAAAGAATGCATCTGCACCCACTGCTTTGACGGCTCGGGTGACAACTAGAGCTCTGCAATAATGTGAATTATGCTGCACATCAGATGCAGCGTCCGGCTGAGCAGCCACATCGAAAAATCTCCCGCAACCGGGAGATTTTTTGTTAACAGGGCCACCGGTGTGAGATATATGCAGAAGCTGGTGAGTGGAATTGCCAGCAGGTTGGTGATCATGAAGTATCTGGGAAAAGTGCCGAAATAGAGCCAGACCAGCGGTGCTGTGAATAGCTGGCAGGATATTGAAAGTGACACCGTGTCCCATATCTTCTGCAGAATCGAGCTGCGGCACTGGAGCAGTGAATTGATTTTGGGAAAGATGAGATGGATGGCCGCCATTGCGCCGTATGAAAGCTGGAATCCTATCTGAAACGGTGCGTCAGGATTGAACAGGGTGGTGATGAACGCACTTATGGCCAGCGCCCGCAGCAGATTGCGCCGGCTGCCCAGCATTTCGCTGGTTTCATATACGGTAATCATTATGACAGCGCGCAGAATGGAGCTGCTGAGCCCTGTGATTACTGCGTAGCCCCATAACAGTGCAGTCACCAGCAGCTTCCGCATCATGCCGCCCGGTCTCTTTTTGCCGAAGAAAAAGAATGTGGCATTCAGAAAGAAGTAAAGCACTCCCACGTGCAGCCCGGATATTGCAATCAGATGCATTGCGCCGCTTGCCTTGAAGTCATTTTTCAGAGACTTGTCTACATAACTCCGGTCACCTGCTGCAATTGCGGCCAGAAGCCCGCCTTCCTTTTCGAATCCGCTGCCTGTCAGTGCTCTCAGATCCTCAGCCAGAGATGATTTTATCATCTCTGCCTTCTCGTTGAATTGAATATTTCTGCCGGCACCGCCTGTCTGTGAAGATACTGCGCCCAGCAGAATGAAGACAATGACGAATAGAATTGGGCTGCGGGTTGATGATGCCGTAATGGCAAGGATGGCTGCAAGTGTGAGGCAGATTATGAAGAAAGTGGGGCAGGGGGCTGATGCCAAAATGCCGCCCGTGATGCTGCCGGCCAGAAACGCACCGGACAACGCCGTTATGTCAATCCTTCCCCTCATGCCTTCCATAAATTTCTTCAAATATAGTTTTTATTTGTAGATTTGCATTTCAAGTCCAGAAGTAAATTTTATAACATAAATATCATGGTAATTCTAGTACTCAATTGCGGAAGTTCTTCAATCAAGTATCAGGTGCTTGACATGCAGGACGTTAACAACTATTCACTCAAGGCAAAAGGTCTGGTTGAAAGAGTGGGCGGCGACAATGCCACAATCACCCACAAGGTGCCCGGCCGCGAGAATGTGTTTGTTGAAAAGTCTATCAAAGACCATTCTGAAGGAATCTCAGACGTGCTTGGCCTGCTTCTCGATGCAAAGACAGGTGTCCTCAAAAGCCTCGAAGAGATTGATGCAGTAGGTCACCGTGTGGCACACGGCGGAGAATTCTTCTCCGGCGCAGCCATGGTAAACGACGACACCATCGCCAAGATTGAGAAGTGCTGCACCCTTGCACCTCTCCACAACCCTGCAAACCTCATCGGAATCCGCGCTGCGGCATCACTCATGCCCGCTACTCCTCAGGTGGCTGTGTTCGACACATCATTCCACCAGACAATCCCTGATTATGCATACATGTATGCGCTTCCCTACGAGTATTATGAGAAATATGGTCTGCGTCGCTATGGCTTCCACGGCACCAGCCATCAGTATGTTGCCAACAAGGCCTGCGAGGCGCTTGGCTGGAATGTGGCTGAAAAGAAAATCATCACCTGCCATCTCGGCAACGGAAGCTCCATAACTGCAATAGAGGGTGGAAAGTCAGTTGACACATCAATGGGCTTCACTCCTCTGGAAGGTGTCACAATGGGAACCCGCTGTGGCGATATCGATGCAAGCGCTGTCACTTTCCTGATGGAGAAGGAGGGGCTGGACGTGAACGGCATCAACAATGTGCTCAACAAGAAGAGCGGTCTGCTTGGTATCTCACAGCTCTCTGCTGACAACCGCGACGTGGAGGCTGCAGCAAAGGAGGGCAGTGCCAAGGCCCGCCTCGCTCATCTCAAGAGATGCTACGACATCAAGAAATATATCGGTGCCTATGCTGCCGTGCTCAATGGTGTTGACCTGATTATCATGACCGGCGGCATCGGAGAGAATGCACGCAACGTGCGCCGTCAGGTTCTGAGCGGGCTCGAGTATCTCGGCGTTGAAATTGACCTCGACCGAAATGAAAATGTCGATTGCGACAACTGCGTGATCAGCAAGCCTGGATCAAAGGTCGTTGTCATGGTGGTCTGCACCAATGAGGAACTTGTCATCGCCCGCGACACAATGAACATTGTATCGGCTCTGTAGTCTGACATCAGTTATAAAAGCAACGGCCACGGTTGATTCCGTGGCCGTTGCTTTTGTATGATGCGGAGATTACATCCCCTGTCCGTGGCAGTTCTTGTATTTCTTGCCGCTGCCGCAGGGGCAGGGGTCGTTGCGGCCAACCCGCTTGTCTACATGGATGGGAGCGTTTGACTTCTGCTCGCTGCTGTTTGTGAGCATGTCGGGGCGGCGCTCCTGCATGCGGCTCATGTCGGTCTTGCGCTCGTGGGCCTCTGTGGCAACGTCTTCAGGAGCCTGCTCCTGGCGGAGGTTGATTGCAGCACGGAGAAGGATAGACAGTGTATCTTTGTAGATGCCTTCCAAAGCCTTCATGAAGAGGTCGAAGCTCTGGGTCTTGTACATCAGCTTGGGATCTTTCTGCTCGTATGCTGCATTCTGCACAGACTGCTTGAGGTCGTCCATGTCGCGGAGATGGTTCTTCCAGTATTCATCAATCACGCGGAGGGTGATGGTCTTGTAGATGGCGCGTATGAGCTCTTTGCCCTTGCTTTCGTATGCCTTGCGGAGGTCTACCAGCACTGTGTATACCTTGCGGCCGTCGGTGATGGGAAGGGCGATGTTCTGATAGAACATTCTCTTCTTCTCGTATACGAAGTTGATGATGGGCAGTGCCTGTGCCACGATAGTGTCGTTGTGACGCTGCTGTGTCTCTGAGACTGCTTCGTGAAGCTTGTCGGCAAGGTCGCCTTTCTTCGCCTTGTCGTAGAATGCCTCGTCAAACTTGACCTCCACACCCAGAAGCTCGAGCACCTGGTCTTTGAAATCATCATAGCTGAGGTCGCCGTATTTGTCGACAAGTATGTCGCAGTAGTCGGTTGCCATATTCTGGATGTCGACGTCTATGCGCTCACCTGTGAGGGCGCTGCGGCGTTTTGTGTACACAACCTCGCGCTGTGAGTTCATGACATCGTCATATTCCACGAGGTTCTTGCGGATACCGAAGTTGTTCTCTTCAACCTTCTTCTGTGCACGTTCGATAGAGCTTGACAGCATAGAGCTCTGCAAGGCCTCGCCGTCTGTCATGCCCATCTTGTCAACCACGCTCGCGATTCGCTCGCTTCCGAACAGACGCATCAGGTTGTCTTCAAGTGAGATGAAGAATATTGAAGAACCGGGGTCTCCCTGACGTCCTGCACGGCCTCTCAGCTGACGGTCCACACGGCGGCTGTCGTGGCGTTCTGTACCTATGATGGCAAGACCGCCTGCATCCTTCACGCTCTGCGGCAGCTTGATATCGGTACCACGGCCCGCCATGTTTGTTGCGATGGTGACAGTGCCGGGCTCACCTGCGTGTGCCACAACCTCGGCCTCCTGGGCATGCTTCTTCGCATTCAGCACCTGACATTTGATGCCGCGCATCTTGAGCATGCGCTCGAGCAGCTCTGATATCTCTACAGAAGTGGTGCCCACCAGCACTGGACGTCCCTGAGCCTTCAGGTCTGCAATCATTGCGATGACTGCGTTGTATTTGTCTTTCTTTGTCTTGTAGATGAGGTCGTCCTGGTCGTTGCGGATCACTGGACGGTTGGTGGGAATCACAACCACGTCAAGCTTGTAGATCTCCCAGAACTCACCTGCCTCTGTCTCTGCGGTACCAGTCATTCCGGAGAGTTTGTGGAACATGCGGAAATAGTTCTGCAGAGTGATTGTTGCGTAAGTCTGTGTGGCTGCCTCGACCTTCACGTTCTCCTTGGCCTCGATGGCCTGGTGGAGACCGTCGCTCCAGCGGCGTCCTTCCATGATACGGCCTGTCTGTTCGTCAACGATCTTGACTTTTCCATCTATGATGACATAGTCGACATCTTTTTCAAACATTGCGTATGCCTTGAGCAGCTGGTCTACGGTGTGCATACGTTCTGCCTTGAGTGCGTAGCTTGCGTAGAGCTCGTCTTTCTTCACATTCTTCTCTTCGTCGCTGAGGTCGGTGAGATGGTCGATTGCGGCAACTTCCTCGCCCAGCTTGGGCATCAGGAAGAATTCAGGGTCGCCCACTGCCTGCGCAAGCACGTCATTACCCTTGTCGGTAAGCTCAACAGAGCGCTGCTGCTCGTCTATGACAAAGTAGAGGTCGTTAGTGATGATCCTCTGCTCGATATCCTTCTCTGTGAAGGCATCCCTGATTATCTTGGACTGAGCCTCCTGCAGGATGACCTTGATGCCGGGCTCGCTGAGATATTTGATGAGGGGGGTGTATTTCGGCAGACCCTTGTATGCCTTGAGCAGTTTGATTTCGCCTTCATCCTTGACTCTGCCTTCTGCGATAAGCTTCTTGGCTTCGTTGAGGAACTGGCTCACAATCTGGCGCTGTGCTGTGTAGAGCTTCTCGACGTATGGCTTGTATTCGCCCCATGTGCTGTCGGTGTCGCGCTGCATCGGACCGGAGATGATGAGAGGGGTGCGGGCGTCGTCGATAAGCACTGAGTCGACCTCATCCACGATTGCGAAGTGATGTTTCTTCTGCACCAGTTCGTTGGGATTGATGGCCATGTTGTCACGCAGATAGTCGAAACCGAACTCGTTGTTGGTGCCGAAGGTGATGTCGCACCTGTAGGCTGCCTTCCTGCCTTCACTGTTGGGCTCATGCTTGTCGATGCAGTCGACACTCAGTCCGTGGAACTGATAGAGGGGACCCATCCACTCGCAATCTCGTTTCGCCAGGTAGTCGTTGACAGTGACAACGTGTACGCCTTTTCCGCCAAGTGCGTTGAGGAATACAGGCAGTGTTGCAACGAGTGTCTTTCCTTCACCTGTCGCCATTTCGGCAATCTTGCCCTGATGCAGGACGATACCGCCGATGAGCTGCACGTTGTAGTGGACCATATCCCAGGTGGTGGGGTTGCCGCCGGCGTACCAGGTGTTCTTCCATATTGCACAGTCACCGTCTATCGATACAAAGTCGTGGTCGGTGCTGAGGTCGCGGTCGAAGTCGGTGGCAGTGACGCGGATGGTTTCGCTCTGAGCAAAACGGCGTGCGGTGGACTTCATTATGGCGAATGCTGCGGGCAGCGCATCGTCGAGAGCTTTCTCTATCTCTTCGTCAATCTCTTTCACGAGGTTGTCGAGCCTTGTGGCGAGCTGCTCCTTCTCTGCGATGCCTATCTCAACGTCTGCAAGCTGCTCGCGTATCTTCGCGGCTTCCTCCTCGCGGCTGGCTGTGCGGGCTGCGATCTTTGCCTTGAGGGCGGAGCACTCTTCGCGCAGACCGTCGTCACTGAGCTTGTCGATGCGGTCATATTCAGCAAGTATCTTGTTCAGGATAGGGGTGAGCTGTTTCAAATCCCTGTCCGCCTTTGTTCCAAATAGTTTTTTAATAAACCCCATAATTTCTCTCTTGCAAATTGATTCAACCTACAAATATACCAATAAAAATAATAAAAAGAAAAAGTGGTCCGTACGAACCACTTTTTCTTTTAGTCAGTGATGAAAAGTGAAAGTTGAATTATTCATCTTTTGAAATGGCGCCGATAGGACAAACGTCAGCGCAGGCACCGCATTCAACGCACATGTCAGGATCAATCTTGTATATGTCACCTGCAGAAATAGCGCCTACTGCACATTCATCGATACAAGTTCCGCATGCTGCGCAATCTTCTGAAATTTTGTAAGCCATAGTATTGTTTAATTATTGGTTTGTAATTGCAAATATAAGCTTTTTTTGTCAATATGTAGTATATTTGTGGGCATTTAGCACAATAGTTGCTTTATTGCCGACGTCTCAATTTTTAACGAGTATGAAAACTTTTGTAAAAATATCATTCGCAGCGGTGCTCTTTGCAGCACTGGCTTTTACGGCAGGCGCTCAGAACAGCACAAATGATGCCAGACCTGAAGAGGAAGTTGTGAAGTTCGGCAAGAAGGTCCATGACTTCGGTGATATTCTCCTGAGTGACAAGAATGTGGAGTGCACATTCGAATTCAAGAACATAAGCAAGAAGCCCGTGGTGGTGCACAATGTGGTGTCAAGCTGCGGCTGCACCGTCCCCAAATGGACCCGCGAGCCCGTGATGCCCGGCAAGACAGGCAGCATCAAGGTCATGTTCAAGAATGACCAGGGGCCTTTCCCCTTCAAGAAATCTGTTACCGCATACATATCCGGAGTGAACCGCCCCGTGGTGCTGCAGATAAAAGGCACTGTTTACGGCAAGAAAATGACACTCAAGGAGATGTATACACACAAGATAGGGGATGTGCTCGCCACCAAAGAGACGACATTCCTTGTGGGCAACATGTACCAGGGCAAGGCCAAGTCAGATGCATCAACCATCGCCAACCTCTCCAAGTCGCCCGTGAAGGTCACTGTGAAGAGCGAAGACCCTGCGTTGAGCGTTGCCATCGTTCCCAATCCTGTTCCTGCAAACGGCAAGTCTACAATAACCTATACCGTAAACACCGCCAACGGTGAGAAGAAGTGGGGGAAGAATGAATATTTTGCATCATTCTCAATAGATGGAAAGCAGGCAGCGGAGAAGCTGAAGGTTGTGGCTGTGATTGCAGAAGACTTTGACGGATACTCACAGGCAATGCGTGACAAAGGTCCGATTCCGACCTTCGACCAGGGCTATCTTGATATGGGCGAGGTGTCAAAAGGAAAAGTTGTGGAGCATACTGTAGTGATAAAGAATACAGGCAAGAGCCCCCTCACAATATACAAGGTCGACAGCGAGGACGGCAACGCACAGATCCTTACCCAGGGGCCTGTCAAGATAGCTGTGGGAAAGAGCGCTGAATTAAAGTTCAAGTTTGACACTTCAAAGCTTGACGCCGGTGAATTTGTGAGTGTTATTACTTACACCACCAATTCTCCTCTGCGCCCCCGCCTCGACTTCTTCATCAATGGTATTGTCAAATAGCAGGATAAATGGAAAAACAAGGAGATTTCTTTGACGATTACAAAAACGACGAATCGGCACTTGTCATCAACAACGGTGTCGCCCAGCCGCCACAGATCAACCCTTATCTCAAAGCCGGACGCTACCGCCGTCCCGCGCTGAAGAGTGTGGATGAATACATGGAGGGTATCACATCCGGAGATACTACTGTCCTCAGCCAGGCCATAACATTGGTGGAAAGTCTTTCTCCGTCGCACCGCAAAGTGGCAGATGAGATAATAGCCCGCTGCCAGCGGATTTCATCAACAAAGAAAACAATGCGTATCGGCATCACCGGTGTCCCCGGGGCCGGCAAGAGCACATTCATAGAAGCGTTCGGCTCGTATCTTACATCAAAGGGACACAAGCTGGCTGTGCTGGCAATCGACCCTTCGAGCGAGCGCAGCAAGGGCTCTATCCTTGGCGACAAGACCAGGATGGAGACCTTGAGCAACGACCCCAAGGCATTCATCCGCCCCAGCCCCAGCGCCGGTTCGCTCGGCGGCGTGGCACGCCGTACACGTGAGACGATTCTTCTCTGCGAAGCTGCGGACTACGATGTGATATTCATAGAAACTGTGGGAGTGGGACAGAGCGAGACTGCTGTCCATTCGATGAGCGACTTTTTCCTGCTGCTGATGCTCTCTGGAGCCGGAGATGACCTTCAGGGAATCAAGCGCGGAATTATGGAAATGTCAGATCTGATTGCCATCACAAAGGCAGACGGAAACAATGTGGAGAAAGCAAATATGGCACGTGCCCTTTATGCCAATGCTCTGCATCTGTTCCCGCCTACTGAGTCCGGCTGGGTTCCTACGGCACTTGTCTCTTCTGCGGTCAACAAAACCGGACTGACCGAGATACTGCAGAAGATAGAAGATTATTTCGCCCTTGTTCAGGACAACGGCTACTACCAGAAGAAGCGTCGTGAACAGTCGCGCTACTGGATGTACGAGAGCATCAACGATTCTCTCAAGAACATGTTCTACGAGAATCCCGTGATTGAGAAGCTGCTTCCCGACTATGAGGACGCAGTGCTTGAAGGAAAGCTTGACTCTTTCGCCGCTGCCGGTGAGCTGATTGATAAATACAGGCTATAGGGTTTCCCTGATATTGTAATTGTTGCGTCCCTCGACGTTGCGGCAGATAAGTTCTGCCAGGAAGCCGGTGAGGAACAGCAGCGTGCCTATGAGCAGCGCAACAAGGGCAAGGTAGAAGAGCGGCTGGTCGGTGACAGCGCGGAAATAAGCTCCGCTGCTCTGATGCACAAGTTTCGCAACTATCAGCCATACAGCGATGACTGCTCCGACAAAGAAAGTCAGGGTGCCCATAAGCCCGAAAAGGTGCATCGGCTTGCGCCCGAATTTCTGAAGGAACCAGATACTCATAAGGTCCAGGAATCCATTCATGAACCTTTCTATGCCGAATTTGCTTTTACCATATTTGCGGGCTATGTGGTGCACCACTTTCTCCCCGATGTTTGAAAATCCGGCATTCTTGGCCAGATAGGGGATGAAACGGTGCATCTCACCGTAGACCTCGATGCTCTTCACAACCTCGTTGCGGTATGCCTTGAGACCGCAGTTCATGTCGTGGAGCCTGATGCCTGTCACCTTCCGCGCGGCCCAGTTGTACAGCTTTGACGGAATGTTCTTTGTGAGGACATTGTCGTGGCGGGTCTGTTTCCATCCGGATACCAGGTCGTATCCACCTTCCTTTATCATCCGCATCATCTCTGGTATCTCACGCGGGTCGTCCTGCAGGTCGGCGTCCATCGTGGCAACTATATCTCCTGTTGCTGCCTCGAAACCACAGTACAGGGCTGCCGATTTGCCGTAGTTGCGGCGGGATCTGATGCCGCGGATGTTGCTGTATTTCTCTTTGAGTGAGTTTATGCATGCCCACGATCCGTCGGTGCTGCCGTCATCAACCATTATGACTTCGTATTCCACAGGCTGGTCAGCGAAAGCATTGCGGATGTTTTCGAGAAGCTCGGGAAGAGATTCCTCTTCGTTGAAAAGTGATACGACAATTGATAGGTCCATGTCAGATTGTTTTATGCAAGTTCGTCTTCCTCTTCTTCTGTGCCGTCGAAGATGGTCCGGCTGCCTTTGAGACTTGAGTTTACTATCAGAGCTGTGAAGAGACCGATGAGATAGTTTTTGATGAATTCGGCTATGAACAGCCATTTCGGCATTCCGTCCATCAAATTCTCCACGATGTAATGCCCTTCCTCAGGAATCTGTGTCATGGCTTCCTCAAATGAGGCTTCCATAGTCGCCTTGAGCTCGGGGAAGAACCACGCATAGCTTGCAGCGTCAAAAAACGCACAGATCAGTGATGAAAGCAGTACTGTTGCAAGACCGAAGCTGAGCGGAGCCTGGCCTGTGGTCCTGCTGTATTCCTGCATGAAGCGTACAAGGAGCCAGACACACAGAAATGTTCTGACAAGCTGCAGGACGGAGACTAGAAAAACACTTGATGGGGTAAGGTATGTTATGGCGGTCAATGCTATGCATGCGCCTGCCAGAACCAGGCCTTTTGATGCGGCCTGTGACCATTTGTATCTGTTGTCGTACTCTTCCATATATGGGCTGACGTTTAAATCTGAGCAAATTTAGGATTATTTTCAATAAAACAAAAGGGCAGCCAGCAGGCCGCCCTCCCATCGATATGATAGTTTGATTTAGAAATACCATGCAGCACCGATGCGTAATGCACGGTTCTGAGTCTCTGCGCCGTCGAAGAGCTTGCCGAGGCCGAGGTCATAATAGAAGCCCACTTTGAGTGAGTTTGCGATGTATGTACCGAGACCGAAGCTTGCGCCGTAGTCGAGCTTGTTCATGCCTGAGATGTTGTTCTTGATGTCGCCTACCTTGCTGCCGATGCAGTAGCCTGCATAGGGACCAGCCTGTGCGAACAATGCTACATCCTCATCAATGATGTTGATCTTGTAGCCGAGATAGAGGGGAACCTGGATGTAGTTGAAGGTCTGTTTAACCTTGAGGGCAGTCTGACCGTCTACTGTGTAGAGTGCGCCTGTGCTGAGGTAGAGGTTGCTCTGGAAATCGAAGTCGAGAACTACGCCTGCCTGCCAGCTGAGAATGCTCTCACCTGAGCCGCCGTTTGCCATTTTTGCAAGGTTCATTGCGCCCTGTACACCGAATTTTGCCTGTGCGTTTGCAGAGAATACCAGTGCAAACATTGCAGCAATAACTAAAAGAGTTTTTTTCATGTTAAACTGTATTTATTGGTTTATAATCCCGTTTAATTTTAAACAAAAGTATACATTTATTCTTAACTTTGCAAATCATCAACACTGCAGATATGAAAGGAATAGTGCTCGCCGGAGGCTCCGGCACCCGTCTTTACCCTATCACAAAAGGGGTTAGCAAGCAGCTTCTGCCCATCTTCGACAAACCGATGGTCTACTATCCGATTTCGGTGCTCATGGCTGCCGGAATGCGTGAGATACTGATCATCTCAACCCCCGATGACACGCCTGCATTCCGCCGTCTCCTTGGTGACGGAAGCGATTTGGGCGTGAAGTTCGAGTATGCCGTCCAACCTTCTCCCGACGGTCTTGCCCAGGCATTCATCATTGGCAGGGACTTCATAGGTGACGATTCAGTGTGCCTGGTGCTGGGAGACAACATCTTCCATGGAAACGGGCTGCACAGAATGGCTGAAGAGGCCGCAAAAGCAGCTGAATCTGAAAACAAGGCTACCGTCTTCGGATACTGGGTCTCTGACCCGGAGCGCTACGGTGTGGCTGAGTTTGACCGTGACGGCAGATGTCTGTCGATAGAGGAGAAACCGGCAGAACCAAAGAGCAACTATGCTGTGGTGGGCCTTTATTTCTATCCGAATGATGTTGTGAAGATAGCGTCGGAAATCAAACCCTCCGCCCGCGGCGAGCTGGAGATCACTGCTGTCAACCAGTGCTATCTCGAGCAGGACAGGCTGCAGGTGAAAGTGTTCGGGCACGGATTCGCATGGCTTGATACAGGAACACACGATTCTTTGGCCGAGGCCTCGACTTTTGTTGAGGTGATTGAGAAACGCCAGGGGGTGAAGGTCGGATGTCTGGAGGCAATCGCATACCGCAAGGGGTGGATATCAGAAGAGAAGATGCGCGAAGTGGCGGCCCCTATGTTGAAGAACCAGTACGGGCAGTACCTTCTGAAAGTGATAGATGAAGTAAAGGAAGACCATTACTATGGAAGTGACAGATACATCGATTAGCGGGCTCAAGATAATAAGACCGCAGGTGTTTGAGGATGCGCGTGGATATTTCTACGAATCCTTCAACGAGAGTGTGTTCGCGGAAAAAGTCTGCCCCGGCATAAGGTTCGTGCAGGACAACCAGTCACGTTCGTGCCGTGGGGTGGTGCGCGGCCTTCATTTTCAGAATCCTCCCTTCGCACAGAGCAAACTTGTGCGAGTGGTTGTGGGGGCGGTGCTGGATGTGGCTGTCGACCTGCGGGCCGGCTCTCCGACATACGGAAAGTATGAGGCGGTTGAACTCTCTGCCGAAAATCAGCTTCAGCTGTTTATTCCCAAAGGATTTGCACACGGATTTGCTGTGCTGAGCGACGATGCTGTGCTTCAGTATAAGTGTGATGAGTTCTATCATCCTGAGGCTGAGGATGCCTTGGCTTGGAATGACCCTGATCTGGCAGTGAAGTGGCCTTTCTGTGCGTCAGACGCGGTTCTTTCGGCAAAGGACATAGCTTCTCAGTCAAAGCTTTTCAGAGAGTTTGAAACACCGTTCAAATAATGAATATCCTTGTGACAGGTGCGCTCGGGCAGCTTGGGCGCGAGATGCAGATTCTTGCGGCTGACAGCAGCCACAGGTTTTTCTTCACTGACATATCAGCTCAGGAGGGGGTTGAGGTGCTTGACATCACAGACCCGTCGGCAGTGTGGCAGATGGCCGACAGAGTTGATGCCGACTGCATTGTGAACTGTGCTGCCTACACCAATGTGGAGAAGGCTGAAAGTGATGAGGAACTATGCATGCTTCTGAACTGCGACGCTGTGCGCAATCTGGCTTCCGCTGCGAAGCACAGAGGTGCGCTGCTGGTTCATATCTCCACAGATTATGTGTTCGGTGCAGACAACGGCAGAATTCCATACAGAGAAGATCAGCCCGGTGCTCCTCTGGGCGTGTACGGGCAGACCAAGCTGCTTGGAGAAAAAGCACTTGCCGGCACTGGATGCCGCAGCGTGATAATCCGTACGGCATGGCTCTACAGCGAATTCGGCAACAATTTCCTGAAGACTATGCTGCGCCTGACATCCGAGAGACCTGTGGTGAAGGTGGTGGATGACCAGTTGGGGACTCCCACATATGCGCTTGACCTTGCGTCGGCTGTCATGGCAGTGCTGGATGATTATGCCGGGTGCGGTATGCAGGCTGATTCATATCCACACGCCGGAATATACCATTACACGGATGAAGGACAGTGCAGCTGGTTTGATTTCGCCAGGGAGATCGCCTCGCTGTCCGGCCACACCCAGTGCAGGGTGGAGCCGTGCAAGTCGGAGGAATATCCGTCAAAAGTCAGACGACCTGCATATTCAGTTCTTGACAAGACAAAGATAAAAGAAACGTTCGGGATTCAAATTCCTTGCTGGAACGACTCATTGTCGCTTTGCGTTAAAAAACTTTTATTTTAAATTTGCAGTTCGTTTTGCACCATTTTGAAATATAATTTGTACTAATATGATAAAAATCACTTTTCCTGACGGTAACATCAAAGAGTTCGAGCAGGGCGTCTCAGCTTATGAAATAGCAATGAGCATCAGCCCCAGGCTTGCAGCTGACGTTATTGTCGCCACTGTAAACGGCGAAATCTACGATCTCGACCGCAAGATCAATGCGGACGCACAGGTCAAACTTCACAAATGGGATGACGTTGAGGCGAAGAAGACATTCTGGCACTCATCAAGCCACCTTATGGCAGAGGCTCTCGAGGCTCTTTATCCCGGCATCAAATTCGGTATCGGTCCCGCAATCGACAACGGTTTCTACTATGACATCGATTTCGGCGAGAAGACCATCACCGAGGCGGATCTCGCAAAGGTTGAGAACAAGATGCTCGAGCTGGCACGCCAGAAAGAGACATTCACCCGCATCGACGTTCCCAAGGCAGAAGCCATGGAGAAATTCGCTGCAAAGGGCGAAACATACAAATGCGAACTCATTTCAAACCTTGAAGACGGAACAATCAGCTTCTATACAAACGGCAACTTCACTGACCTCTGCCGCGGTCCTCATCTCCGTGACACTTCAATGATCAAGGCCATCAAGCTCACTTCAATCGCCGGCGCATACTGGCGTGGTGACGAGCACAACAAGATGCTTACCCGTATCTACGGTATCACATTCCCCAAGAAATCGCTGCTCGACGAGTATCTGGCTCTTCTGGAAGAGGCCAAGAAGCGTGATCACCGCAAGCTCGGCAAGGAGATGGAGCTCTTCACATTCTCGAACAGAGTGGGGCAGGGTCTTCCTTTGTGGCTTCCCAAGGGTGCCGACCTCCGCAACCGTCTTCAGGAGTTCCTTTCAAAGGTTCAGAAGAAATATGGATATCTTCCCGTCATCACTCCCCATATCGGCAGCAAGGATCTCTATGTGACATCAGGCCACTGGGCTCACTATGGTGCAGATTCATTCCGCCCCATCACCACTCCTCAGGAGGGTGAGGAATATCTGCTCAAGCCCATGAACTGCCCTCACCACTGCGAGATCTTCCGCAGCAAGCCCCGCTCATACAAGGACCTGCCTCTCCGTTTTGCGGAGTTCGGTACGGTATACCGCTATGAGCAGAGCGGTGAGCTCCACGGACTGACACGTGTCCGCGGTTTCACGCAGGACGACGCCCACCTCTTCTGCCGCCCCGACCAGATCAAGGAAGAGTTCTGCAAGGTGATTGACATCATCCTGTATGTGTTCAAGACATTGAACTTCAAAGACTTCACCGCGCAGGTATCACTCCGCGACCCTGAAAACAAGACTAAATATATAGGTACAGACGAGAACTGGGCCAAGGCTGAGACAGCAATCATCGAGGCTGCTGCAGAAAAAGGTCTCAACACAGTGGTTGAACTTGGTGAGGCTGCATTCTACGGTCCCAAGCTTGACTTCATGGTGAAGGATGCCATCGGACGCAGCTGGCAGCTCGGTACCATCCAGGTTGACTACAACCTTCCCGAGCGTTTCGAACTCGAGTATACCGACAGCAACGACAGCAAGGCACGTCCCGTGATGATTCACCGCGCACCTTTCGGCTCTATGGAGCGCTTCGTTGCAGTGCTTCTCGAGCACACCGGCGGCAAGTTCCCTCTCTGGCTCACACCCGAGCAGGCAGTGATACTCCCTATCAGTGAGAAATTTAACGATTTTGCAAAAAAAGTTTGCGAATTACTCAATAATTGCGATATTCGCGCCTCGATTGACGACCGTAACGAGACGATTGGCAAGAAGATACGTGAAAATGAGCTCAAACGTATACCTTTCATCCTCGTTGTAGGAGAGAAGGAAGAGGCCGCAAATTCAGTGGCTGTGCGCAGGCAGGGAGGCGAAAATCTCGGTACCATGACAATCGACGAGTTCACTGCTTACATACAGAACGCTGTGAAGGCAGAGCTCAACTGATGAAGCTATTTAACTGGAGGACACAACTATAGCAAACGCAAACTACAGGCCCCCGAAGCCGAAACCGGCTCCCCGGCCGCAGCAGGCCCGTCAGACCAGAAAGGACGATGACGGACATAGAATCAACGAACAGATCACCGCTTCCGAGGTGAGACTTGTGGGTGACAATATCCCCGAGCAGGGTGTATATCCACTCTCAAAGGCTCTTGCCATGGCGGAAGAGCTTGAGCTCGATCTGGTTGAAATTGCAGCTACTGCAAACCCGCCCGTGTGCAAGATCATCGATTATCAGAAGTTCCTGTACCAGCAGCGCAAGAAGGCGAAGGAGCAGAAAGCCAATGCGTCCAAGGTTGTCATCAAAGAGATCCGCTTCGGGCCTCAGACCGATGAACACGACTTCCAGTTCAAACTGAACCATGCCAAGAGCTTCCTTCAGGAAGGCTGCAAGGTGAAGGCGTATGTGTTCTTCCGCGGCCGCTCGATACTTTTCTCGGAGCAGGGTGAAAAACTCCTTCTGAGATTTGCAGTGGAGCTTGAAGAGTACGGAAAGGCGGAGCAGATGCCAAAACTCGAGGGTAAACGCATGATTATGATGCTGAGCCCCAACAAGAAGAAGTAAACTATCTACTAACAATAAAATTTAGTTAAAATGCCTAAAATGAAAACCAACTCCGGTTCAAAGAAGCGTTTTACGCTCACCGGATCGGGTAAGATCAAGAGAAGACACGCTTATCACAGCCACATTCTCACCAAAAAGACCAAAAAACAGAAAAGAAACCTCGGTCACGTTGCTATGGCAGAAGCTGTAGACGTAAAGACTATCAAACAGCTGTTGGTCAAGTAACATTATTATTAACCGAAAGTTCAGCAATGAAAGTTCTTTGCAGATGACAAAGACGCTGACTGTCAAAAAACATTAAATTATGCCCAGATCGGTAAATTCAGTAGCTTCAAGAGCTCGCCGCAAAAAAATCTTGAAAGAGACCCGCGGTAATTTCCTCTCAAGGAAAAACGTGTGGACGGTTGCCAAAAACACCTATGAGAAAGGTTTGACTTATGCATACCGTGACCGTAAAACTAAAAAACGCACATTCCGCGCATTGTGGATCACCCGTATCAACGCCGCTGCACGTCAGCACGGTATGACTTACTCACAGTTCATGGGTAAAATCCACGCTCAGAACGTCGGTCTGAACCGCAAGGTTCTCGCTGACCTGGCTATGAACAACCCTCAGGCTTTCGAAGCTATCATCAATTCTGTAAAATAGTTTTCGAAGCTGTTTGTTTTCATAATGTAGAGACGAGGCCCCGACAGAAAGGACGCTTCGTCTCTATGTTGTTAAAATAGAAATAATAGTCCGATATGAATTTCAAAAGTATTCTTTCAAACAAATGGGTGAAGTTTGCCTTCTGGAGCATCCTTTATTGCCTTTGGGTGGTGTGGATGAAAAGCTGGTGGTGGCTGCTCGGCCTCATCGTTGTCTTTGATTCCTGCGTCACAAAGAAGGTGAAATGGGCGTTCTGGAAAAAGGAGTATGATCCGAACAATCCTCCAAAGGGTTTCTTCCCCGTGCTCTGGATGAAGGTGCTTGACTGGCTGGATGCTATCATATTTGCAGTGATTGTGGTTACATTCATAAACATATTCTTCTTCCAGTCGTTCAAGATACCGTCATCTTCAATGGAGAATACTTTGTTGACAGGCGATTTCCTCTTTGTCGACAAGATGAGCTACGGCCCGCGCATGCCGCAGACTCCGCTCACAATACCCTTCACACATAACCGTATAGGCAGCAGAGAGTCGTATTCGACCGCATTGCAGTGGGAGGGGCGCAGACTCAAGCCGCTGGGACGCGGCATCCGCCGCGGCGACTGTGTCGTATTCAACTTCCCCCACGGTGACACCGTGCTCACACAGGTTCCCGGAGAAGATTACTACGCACATGTACGTATCAACGGAAAGGAGTATACAGAGAGTATGTTCGGCCCGGTGCTGGTGCGCCCCGCCGACAAGACGGACCACTATGTCAAGAGATGCGTGGGAGTGGCAGGTGACTCACTTGCCGTTTCCGGAGGAATGGTCTATATCAACGGCGAGCAGCAGGAGGTATATCCAGGCATCCAGATTACATACAAAGTTGTCACAAACGGCAATCCGATAGCCATTAGCAGCCTTGAGAAGCTTGGCATCAACAGGGAAGAGGTATATTATGACAACAGACTTCCCGGATACCATTCGCTGCCTCTTACGGCGGCCGCACATCAGATGCTTGTGAAGATGCCGAATGTGGTGAACGCGATAGCTAACATAGACGAGTTCCCGCCCGACGGAATGGATTCCTACAAGATGCTCTTCCCCTTCGACCAGCGCAACTATACGCGTGACAACTACGGTCCCATATGGATTCCGGAGAAAGGTGCGACTGTAGAGCTGAATTCGGACAACATTGCCTTTTACCGCAGGATAATCGCTGTGTATGAGCACAATGATTTCGAAGAGAAGGACGGCAGGTTCTATATTGACGGCAAGGAGATCACAGAATATACATTCAAACAGAACTACTATTTCATGATGGGTGACAACCGTCACAACTCATTGGATTCCCGCTACTGGGGCTTTGTTCCTGAAGACCATATTGTGGGCAGACCGGCGCTCATCTGGCTGTCAAAGGACGCTGCAGGCAAGGTCAGAACAAATAGATTGTTCAAGTTTGTATTAAATTCATAAAAAATTTGGTTTTTTAATTAAAAATCAAGATATTTGCAGCCCTATTTAGAGGACACTGAATTTGGAAATATAAAAATAGATACACATATGTCACGAGTTTGTCAGGTTACAGGAAAGAAAAGAATGGTTGGAAACAACGTTTCCCATTCTAAAAGGCGTACAAAACGCGAGTTCGCTCCCAACCTCAAGACCAAAAGATTCTGGTCAGAGGAAGAGGGCCGTTTTATCACATTGAAGGTTTCTTGCAATGGTATGAAGACTATCTACAAGAATGGTCTTGCCGAGACTTTGAAACGCGCAGAAGCCAAAGGTTTAATCAAATTAGTTTAAAAGTTAAGGGCTATGGCAAAGAAAGGTAACAGAGTACAGGTTATTCTCGAGTGCACCGAGCAGAAAGAAAGCGGTGTTCCCGGTATCTCAAGATACGTAACAACCAAGAACAAAAAGAATACTCCTGACAAATTGGAGCGTATGAAATACAATCCCTATTTGCGCAAGATGACTCTTCACAAGGAGATTAAATAATAACACTTAAATAACTATCGTACTATGGCAAAGAAAGCAGTTGCAACATTCGGCGGCGACAGAGCACAACAGAAAAGTGTTGTTAAGTGCATCCGCATGGTGAAGTCAGAGCGCACAGGTGCTTACGCATTCAAAGAGGAATTCGTTCCCACTGAGAAGGTTAAAGATTTCTTCGCACAGAAATAATTCTGATGCGTTTTACTTATAACAGAAGACGTACCTTTTCGGTGGTGCGTCTTTTCGTTGTTTAATAGGTCGCTTAGTCAATTGTACATGCCTACATTTCTCTGGAAAGAAATAGTGTTCGGCCCGATACATTCCCGCAGAGTTGGGAATTCGTTGGGAATCAACCTGTTGCCTATAGGTTGCAAGGTGTGTTCGTTTGACTGTGTTTACTGTGAGTGCGGCAGCCGCAAGGCTGTTGACGGCAATGTTGGCGATGAATGCCGCACAGACCGCGCACTTCCATCCACCAGTGACGTCAAAGAGGCTGTTTGCGAACGGTTCAAGGAACTTGCTGCTGCAGGTGCGGAGGTGGATTCGATTTCATTTACCGGAAACGGAGAGCCCACGCTTCACCCCGGCTTTGCAGAGATTATCGACTGCGTTGTTGAAGCGAGGAACACTTATTTTCCGCACGCTGTGATAAGTGTGTTCTCCAATACAACTATGATCCATAAACCGGAAATTGCAGCGGCTCTCTCAAAAATTGACAATCCTATTCTGAAACTAGATGCGGGCAAGGAAGACCTTGCAAAGAAGATGAACCGCCCGTGCGGAACATATTCTGTCGGAAAAACGCTGGATTCTTTCAGAAAATTGGATTTCAAGTTCATAATCCAGACAATGTTCGTTCAGGGAGATGTGGTTGACAACACCACACCTGATGCTCTGGGCGCCTGGTATTCTGCAGTGCGGGCTGTGAATCCCGGTAAGGTGATGATATACAGCATAGACCGCGACACTCCCGTCGATGGACTGGAGAAGGTTTCGGCGGAGCGTCTTGCAGAGATAGCGGCTCCACTTCTGAAAGACGGGTTTGATATACAGATTAACGCTTAAAACAAAATTGTTATATGGGATTATTTGGCATTTTCGGAAAGAAAAAAGCTGCTTCTGAACAGGAGATCAAGCAGGACAAGCAGGCATTGGAAGAGGGGCTCGGCAAAACCAAACAGTCCATTTTCGAGAAGATACAGCTCGCCGTGCTCGGAAAGAGCGTGGTGGACGACCAGGTACTTGACTCTATCGAGGAGGCGCTCATCACATCTGATGTGGGTGTTGACACAACAATGAAAATAATCGAACTCCTTGAGAACAGAGTTCAAAAAGATAAATATCTTAATACTGAAGGGCTTAACCGTATCCTCTGTGAAGAGATTGAAGGTCTGATAGCGGGAGACGGGCAGGTGCAGGAGCCGTTTGACTTCAGCAAGAAACCGTATGTGATGATGGTTGTAGGGGTGAACGGAGTGGGCAAGACAACCACCATCGGAAAGCTTGCTGCCCAGCTCAAGTCTGAAGGTAAGAAAGTGGTGCTCGGCGCAGCCGACACTTTCCGCGCCGCGGCTGTTGACCAACTTGTTATATGGGCTGAAAGAGCGGGAGTTGACATAGTAAAACAGGAAATGGGAAGTGACCCCGCTTCTGTGGCGTACGACACCCTTAAATCTGCAGTTGCAAAGGATGCCGATGTGGTCATTGTCGACACAGCCGGCCGCCTGCACAATAAAGTGGGTTTGATGAACGAACTTACCAAGATACGCAATGTGATGCGGAAGGTGGTGCCGGATGCACCTCACGAAGTGCTTCTTGTGATTGACGGGTCAACCGGTCAGAACGGTTTCATCCAGGCACAGGAGTTCACCAAAGCCACAGACGTCACTGCACTTGCCGTTACAAAGCTTGACGGCACTGCAAAGGGCGGTGTTGTGATAGGCATCAGCGATCAGTTCAAGATACCCATCAAGTTTATCGGAGTGGGAGAGAAGATAGAAGACCTCCGCCTCTTCGACAAGAAAGATTATGTAGAATCATTATTCAAGTAATACCATATTTCAACATGACTATTTCATATAACTGGCTGAAAGATTACCTTAAGTTTGATCTTACACCCGCACAGGTTTCACAGATTTTGACATCCACCGGTCTTGAGGTGGAGCATGAAGAGACAGTAGAACAGATCCCCGGCGGTCTGGCAGGCGTTGTGGTTGCACACGTTCTGGAGTGTGTCGAGCATCCCGACAGTGACCACCTCCACATTACAAAGCTTGACATAGGTGAGGCAGAGCCTCTGCAGGTTGTCTGCGGTGCGCCAAATGTGGCTGCGGGGCAGAAGGTAATGCTTGCAACAGTAGGCACAAAGCTGGTGGATATCCACGGTGAGGAGCTGAAACTCAAGAAATCAAAGATCCGCGGTGTGGAGAGCTTCGGCATGATCTGCGCTCAGGACGAGCTTGGAATAGGCGAGGACCACGCAGGCATCATAGTGCTTGACCCCGCTGCCGTTCCCGGTACTCCCGCAAAGGACTACCTCCAGCTCAAGAGCGACACTGTATATGAAATCGGTCTTACGCCCAACCGTGTCGACGGTGCTTCCCACATAGGTGTGGCGCGTGACCTCTATGCATACTGCAGGCTGAACGGCATTGCTGCAGAGTGGACTCTTCCCGAGCCTGCTGTTGAGCTGAAAGGTGCGGGTGAGGCGGTGCCTGTAGAGGTTCTGGCTCCCGAGCTGGCTCCACGCTACATCGGCATCACCATCAAAGGCGTGAAGGTGGCGCCCTCTCCCGAATGGCTGCGCGACCGCCTGAATGCAATCGGGCAGCGCCCCATCAACAACATTGTTGACATCACCAACTTCATTCTCAATGAATACTGCCAGCCTCTGCACGTGTTCGACCTGGCAAAGATAGTTGGTGGCAAAGTGATTGTCCGTACAGCGGAGGAGGGTGAAAAGATTGTGACTCTGGACGGTGTTGAAAGAACTCTCACAGCGGCAGACCTTGTCATTGCAAATGCCAATGAACCAATGTGTATAGCAGGTGTGTTCGGTGGTGAGAAGTCAGGTGTGACAGAGACCACGACCGACGTTTTCCTGGAGGTTGCGTATTTCAATCCTGTTTCAATCCGCAAGACATCTAAGAGATTCGCTCTCAAGACAGATGCGTCATTCAGGTATGAGCGTGGAATCGACCCGTGCAACACTATGGTTGCAGCGCGCCGTGCTGCTGACCTTATCGTGAGCCTGGCAGGCGGTCAGATTGTTGGCGAACCTCAGGAGTTCTATCCCGTGCCGTTCAAGAAGGCGGAGGTGGATATGGAATACGAGCGTATCTTCAGCCTTATCGGCAAGAACATCGGTGTCCAGACTGTGAAGGATATCCTCAAATATCTCGAGTTTGAGATTCTTTCTGAAAATGAAGCCGGCTGCCGCGTTGCAGTGCCCACATACCGTGTGGATGTGACACGCGAGTGCGACGTGATCGAAGAGATCCTCCGCATCTACGGCTACAATAATATCGAGCTTCCTGTCAACATGAAGATGTCGGTTCAGCCCACACCTCATCCCGATCCGGAAGCGATCCGTCAGGATATCTCCAATTTCTTCACAAACAAAGGATTCCTGGAGATAATGAACAACTCTCTCACAAAGAGTGCATACTATACCAAACTTCAGACATATCCCGAGGCAAACTGCGTGAAGCTGCTCAACCCTCTGAGCGCCGACCTCAACTGCATGCGCCAGACGCTTATCATGGGTGCACTTGAGACAGTTTCATTCAACATCAAGCATCAGGTGAACTCTGTAAGAATGTATGAAATCGGCAATGTATACAGTTTCACTCCTTCAGAAGATGCTGCTGCCGGTGCAAACCTCAAGAACTATCACGAGGAGCTCAAGATTGCCCTGGTGATCAGCTCTCCTGCAGTGAAGGCATGGCGCAACGAAATAGGTGAGGGCGCTTACTTCGAGCTCAAGGGGTATGTCGAGCTGCTCACACGCCGCTTCGGCATGAGTCTGTACGACATGGAGGCGGCCCCCGCTCCTGCAGACATTTTCAGCGAAGGTCTCACATATTCACTTCAGGGCAAGCCTTTCGTGACATTCGGCGTTGTGAACAAAGTGATGATGAAGGCGTTCGACATCAAGCAGCCTGTATTCGTGGCAGAGATATCATGGAAGACACTCATGGAAGTAATCCGCCGCAACAAAGTGAAATACAGCGAGCTGCCCAAATATCCCGAGGTGAAGCGTGACCTTGCCATTCTTATAGATGAGAACGTCACATTCGCCGATCTGCGCAAGAGCGCGCTCCAGTGTGAGAAAGGCCTGCTCAAGAGCGTGAGTCTTTTCGACGTTTACCGTGGCGACAAGATTCCTTCAGGAAAGAAGCAGTATGCTTTGAATTTTGTGCTTCAGAATCCCGAACAGACGCTCACCGATGAAGCGGTTGAACGCATCATGAACAAACTCCTCGGCACATTCGAACATAAGTTCGGTGCAACTCTGCGATAGTCGGGCTTTTATTTAAGTGGTACAAAAGTTGGTTGCAAATGTCTTTTGCGACCAACTTTTTTTTTGATATTGTAACAAATTATTACTAAATTTACTCGTTAAAATTTGTTTGTTCGCTTTGTGAAACACGCTGAAAGACATATACTTACGCTTATTGTGACACTGATTATGCCTCTGCTTGCACATGCGCAGGATACGGCATGCTCCGGCACCATTTATCAGTGCGCTGTTGGTTTTCGGCTTGATTCATCCTCATTCTCAGATAGTTATGAAGATAATGCCGTAACACTTGCCGCTCTTGACAGTGTGCTCGCGGCATTGCCGAAAGATAAGATAGACAGCATAGAGATTGTTTCAACATCTTCACCCGAAGGGTCATACACATACAATTTCCGTCTGTCAAAGCAACGTTGCGATGCTATTGCCGATTATCTCCGCAGCCGTTATCCCGACCATAGCAGCCTGATGGTCTTCAACTGGAAAGGCGAGGCGTGGGATGATATGCACTCTATTGTTACAGCAGACTCATGCCTTACGCAGGAGCAGCGCGATTCGCTTCTGCAGATTCTGGATGCCGATGTCTTTGCTGATGTGCGCAAAGCTGGCCTTGCAAAGCTTTCTTGCTACGATTACATCAGAGAGGATATTTTCCCCAGAATGAGAGTGTCTGCAATCTGTGTCTATGGTGAATTCACTGAGCAGCAGGCAGACATTCCTGCTGAAGATAATGAAGATGCAGAGCAGGACGGGCCGGCAAATGCTTTGGAGAGCCTGCGTGCCGCCAGACCTGTCGAGCCTGAGTCTGAGGGGATTCCTGTTGATGAGCAGATTGAAGAGATGCATGCTCACAGAGAGTTCCTCTGCCCGCCGTTCGCTTTCAAGACAAACCTTCTGTTCGATGCTGCACTTGCCTTCAACGGTGAGCTTGAGATACCGGTCGGCCCCCATATCTCGCTTGCAGCGGAGTGGACCGCACCATGGTGGCTTGCAAAAGACAACAGCTGGTGTTACGAGGCCAACATGGCCAATATAGAGGCCCGCTGGTGGTGGGGCGACAGGACAGTGCGTCCAATGCTTTCAGGCTTCTTCACCAGTGTGTATTACGGCAATGGCAAGTTTGATTTCCAGAATCATGAAAAAGGCCGCCAGGGCATCTTCATGAACGTTGGTGCGGGTGCAGGATATTCATGGTGCCTCGGCAGAAACTGGGGGCTCGAGGCTATGGCAGGCTTCGGTTGGGCCGACATCCGCACAGAGCTTTACATCCCTCGCGACAATTACACAATCCTTGCATACAGGCAGACTCAGAAAACTTCCTGGATCGGCCCCACACGTGCCAAGATATCACTCTGCTATAAGTTCGGTCAGAAGTCTTACGACCGCAAATACCGCAATGCCGATGAGTAGAAGATGGATGCATATCGCTCCCGCTGTCATCGGGCTGCTTGGTGTGGTTCTTGCCGCAGTGTCGTGCGATTGGCGCGAACTCGACTATGACTATATCAACACGGCAAAGTTCACACTTATCTTCAAGTGGGACGAGTCGTCGCTTGGTGATGCTGAGAGCAAGAGTGTGATGGACGTGGTAAGGCCCGGCGACAAGATGAACGGCCGCACTGCAGTCTTCTTCCCGATGGACGGCGGTGATCCCATCATCAAGATGAGCCACAGCGACACAATGACGGTGAACCTGCCGGTGCAGGAATACAAGGCTGTTTTCTTCAACGAGACATACGAAGACTTCGACAACATCCGCTTCAGTGGAACCGGCAGCTTCGAGTCGCTGCTGGCATCGGCCAAGGATGATGCCGTTTCTTCCACCAGGTCTTTCTCAACCATAGCTCGTGAACCTGACATGCTTGCAGTGGAGACCATCATTCCATTCCGCGTGACAGACGAGATGGTGTTCTATACCCGTACTGTTGAAGAGCGTGGCACCAAGGCTGCTGCCGACTACATGGGATTCAACGATTTCAACAGGGTGGAGGAGCAGATGACCATAATTGTGCATCCGCACGATGTGGTATATCCGCTCACGATAGAAGTAACGGTTGATGGTTTGAACAATGTCACTTCTGCCGGAGCATACATCACCGGTTTTGCCGGTGGATATGACTTCAGCGAAGGTGGCGCCGACGCAACTTCAGTCACCCACAAGGTGACGTTCGACAACAGACAGCTTTTTGACGGAGCCGTTAAGAAAGGGACATTGGAGGGGCATGTATACACATTCGGCTTGCGCAGCATGCAGGGCGGTGCACTTGACCATTATGAACTTGAGTTCAGGGCGTCACTGATTGACGGTACAATATTCACTGCCACACGCGACATCTCAAAACTTGTATATGAGACCACTGAAAACGGGCAACGCCACTTGAATGTAAATGTGGGAATCGGGTCTGAAGACAATGACAATCCTCCGATTTTCATTCCCGATGTGGAGCCTGTTGGAGATGGCGGAGGCTGGCAGATAAACGTGGGAGAGTGGGAAGAGATTGTGGTACCGGTTGGAATGTAGAAAGACGATTAAGAAAAACAAATAATAATAAATAATTAAAAACTTAAAAATCAGAGTATTATGAAAAAGTTCATTCTCCTTGCAGCATCAGCGCTTGCAGTGCTTGCGTCCTGCACCAAAACAGAACTGATCACCACCGACAACGACCTCAAGCCCATCGCTTTCGAGAACTTCGTCCACAAGAGCACAAAGGCGGCTGAGGCAGTCGAAACAACTGTTGAGGCAAACGGATTCGGCGTTTCCGCCTTCTACACGAATAACAGCGTGACAAACGCATATTTCGAGAATATAGATGTTGCTTATACCTCTGCAGACGACAGATATAAGACAACATACTACTGGCCTCTCGCAGGTACTATGGATTTCTATGCAGTATATCCTAAAGACAAAACCATCACATCGTCAACTAAGACAATTGACAGTTATGCCACCGAAGGCGCAGAAGACCTTATGATTGCAACTGCCCTGAATGAGGATTGCGCCGCTCATAGTACTGCAAATCCCAACACTCCTGTTGCACTCACTTTCAGCCACCTTCTTACCCAGGTTTACTTCGAGATTAAGGGTGAAGAGGCAGTGAACAAATACAAAGTTGAGAAGATTGTCCTTGAGGCAAAAAATGGTGCTACATACACATATAGCAGCGGTGCGTGGTCGGCTCCCGCTACCGACAAGACATACACATACTACGCACCGTCAACCGTTGTCGCATTCACTGGCAGCAGCTATGTTGTTTTCGGCACAAAGGCCGACAACTCGCTTATGCTCATTCCTCAGAGCAACGTTACTGTAAAGGTTTACTACACAGTTGAAACTCCGGAGGGTGCTGTACTGTCAAAGTTCAATGAAGACAGCGACACAAACAACCATCAGTACAAGTCGTTCGTTGCATCAAGCAGCACTGTTACCACAGATGTCGACTGGGTGAAAGGCACTACAGTCAAATATCAGCTTACCCTTCCCATAGGCGTGAATCCTATCGAGTTCACTGCTACTGCAACCGCCTGGGCTACTGAAACCGCTCAGTCAGTTGCTTGGTAATATTCATAAAATCAATAAATTAACAATAATACATTAACAGACATGAAAAAAATTCTTCTTCTCGCAGTGGCCGTTGTAGCAATGGCTTCCTGCACCAAGACTGATGTCATCCAGACATCAAAAGACAAGAATGCAATTGAGTTCAATGCATTCTTCCACAAGGCTACCAAGGCTACCGATGTCACTACAGACAACATCGCTGCCTTTGAAGTTACCGCAATGCTCAACAACGCTACTTATTTTGATGCAGTCGCTGTATCAAAGAATGGTTCTGCATGGACTTACAGCCCCGTACAGTACTGGCCTGCAGAAGGAACGGTTGATTTCTTCGCATGGGCTCCCACAACTTCTGGAACAGGTATCACAAAATCTGCTTACAACGATTTCATAGTAGCCCCTCTCGCTGATGCTGCTGCTCAGTCTGACTTTGTTGTGGCAAGGACTCAGGGCACAAAAGCTGCAAACGCAGCTGGTGTAACCCTCAATTTCCGCCATGCAATGTCACAGGTGGCTGTTAAAGTTTATAATGGCAACAAAAACCTCCAGTATGACATCTACGGATGGAAAGTCTGCGGTGTGGACGTAGACGGTGAATACATCCTTAAAGATGCAAACACTGACGGAAACAATAGCGGTAAGATTGCTGCTGCAAACTGGTGCAACAACACCACATACACAGGATCTTTCTATGATGATTTTGACAAGTATAACAAAATCAATGCTTCGGCAAATGAAGAAGCTACCAATGCTGCTGCTATCACAGGTGCAACCAATATGATTCTTGTTCCTCAGTCAGGTGCAACCGCAGCTGCAAAATATTCTGCAGCTACAGCTTCTGCTACAATGAACGGATCATATATCGCAATTGACATGTGCATCAAGAACGCAACTGACGGAACAGTCGTTGCTTCAAGACAGTGGTGCTGCTGGCCCGTTGCATTCTCATGGGCTCCCGGTTACAAATACACCTATGTCATCGATCTTTCACAGGGCGGTTACAAAGAGCTTAATGACGGTGCTGATGAAAGTTCTCATACCCCCTCAAAGGCAGATGATGATCTTGACAAGGTTCTTGACAACACTGCAATCGTATTCTTGACAGTTACAGTTGACGATTGGACAGCCGCAACGGATGTTGAGGTGGCAATGCTTCCTGAACTTTAAGCACAAATAACATCTCCACCGCGTAAAAGGTGGAACAACAGGCCGGAGGGGCCCGATAAGCGCCTCCGGTCACCAATATGAAAAAGACATTGACATACATACTGGCTGTTGCCCTTGCTGCAGTGTCGTGTCACCGCATCGACCCGGAAGGGGGGAGTCTGGCAATAGGCTTCGCCACGCTCGAGACAAAGGCAGGTGCCTCGGCAGACAACATATCCGCCAGCGGCAGCGCGTTTGTCGTGCGGGGGGCTGAAAGTGCCGGTGCCACATGGACCTCGGGCAGTGCAGCTACTGTGTTCGACGGAGTCACGGTAACATCCAACGGTACGAAATGGACATATTCTCCGCTTCGCTACTGGATTCCCGAAAGTGCATATCACTTCCGCGCAGTGTGGCCTGCAGGCGCGTTTTCAGGCTCAGGTGCCGCGACATACGCAGATGCACTCACTGAGACAGGTGCAAGCATCACAGGCTTTACAGTGGCACAGAATCCCGCAGATCAGAAAGACCTGCTGCTCAGCAGTCTTGCAAGCGTGACAACAGATGCTGTGGGCACTCCCTCAAGCGACCCGGTTCAGCTGCAGTTCAACCATATCCTGAGCAACGTGCAGTTTGTTGTCAAAGTGGATGATGCCGGCGAGGATACATATCTGCAGGGTATCAGTATCTCAAGTATCAAGCCCTCAGGTAGTTATGCTTATTCCGGTTCTGCATACGCATGGGCTCCCTCGGGCAGCGCGGTGGCATTCACACAGGATCTGACATCATCTCCAATACTGACAGAAGAATTTCCGTCGGCTGCACAGTGCGAGATGTTCATGATTCCGCAGACCATCGCGGCCGGTGTCACGATAGAACTGACCTATAAGATTGGCAGTGACGCGGCCCTCACCCAGACGCTGCATACCGCAGCCAACACTGAATGGCTGCCCGGCAAGAAATATATCTACCAGATTTCAATAGCTTCTGCAGAGATAGAATTCACTGCAAAAGTGATTGACTGGATTGACGGTACGACGGTTACTCTTACAAAATGACGAAAGTATGATGAAACGCTTAAAGATATCTGCTCTGCTGCTTGCTGCTCTTCTTGCGGTTTCCTGTGAGGAGAGGATCGATGCAGATGCGTCGCAGCATGCCATCGGCTTCACCACCCTCAGCACAAAGGCAGACCCGCTGAATATGCCGGCTGGTACTTTTACCGTTGCAGGCAAGTATTCGGCAGGAAGCACATATAGTGCGGCTTCTGCAGTGAATGTCTTTGGCAGTGCGCTGCAGAATGTGCAGACCGACGGCACAGGTACCTGCAGCTATTCACCGGTAAAATACTGGAAAAGCAGCAGTTCGTACCGTTTCCGTGCAGTTTCTCCGATAGCACCCGACCAGGTCAGCTACAGTGACGACCTGAGCGGCAACGCCGTGATATCCAACTTCATGGTCAATGCTTCGGCAAATTCGCAGAAAGACCTGTTGCTCAGCGATATGGTGGAGCGTCAGACTTCTTCCCCGATTGGTACGCCGGCTCCTGTGGAAATGGTTTTCCGCCACCTGCTGTGCAAAGTTTATGTCCAGATAATTGAGAATGCGAACGAGCCTCTGTCAAATCCCGGCAGCGATGAGTTCAATGTGACCGGAGTCAGCCTTTCAGGCATGCCTGACAGAGGCACATACACTGGAACCAGCACATCCGGCAGCTGGGACATAAGTTCCGCAGGAACGCTTGCGTGTGTAAACAACACCCCGCATATCGCTCCGGAGAACTACGATGACACCGATTCTGATGCAACAAAGGCAAATATCTGGGAGAACGGGCTGCTGCTGATTCCCCAGACTGTGAACTCTTCCAATGCCGTGAATCTGGTGCTTTCATACCAGTTCAGACATGCTGGTGATGATTGGTCTAACAAGTCTGTATCGATACCCATTCCCGACATTACGTGGGAGGCGGGGAAAGTGTATACATATCAGCTTGCAATGAGTGAAGAGTCTTACATACAGTTTGGCGGCATAATAGTGGACGAGTGGGGCTCTACGCAGGCAAGCGGTTCAGTAATAATTAAATAGCAGACAGATGAAGAAACATACAAGACATATTATTCCGTTCGTCCTCATCCTGCTTGCCGCAGTCTCGTGCAGGAAAGACAACCCCGCGGGGCAGAATGGTCAGAATGTGGTGCTGGACTGGCCGGGATTCATCTGGTTTGAATCTGAGGTCAGGACAAAGACCACTCAGATAGAATCGATGGGAGGACGCAGCTTCAATGTGATAGCATTCAAGTATGCATCTGACTGGGCCACTTTCAAGGCGACAGGTACGCCTGCTTCGGCCATGGGCACTGCAGGGTTCAAGTTCCCGACACCTGTCTCATGTGCATCAGATGGCACTTGCACCTATACGAGCAGCAACAATACAACCCCGGTGGAATGGGATGGTAACATGAAGTATACTTTCTTCGCATGGTATCCGGCTCTGGCGGCGGACGATCCGGCCGGCACGGTGTCACTGATTACAACAAGCACCACGCCCGGTTCACCTTCCATAAAGTACACGGTTCCTGCCCCGGTGTCAGGGTATATGGATGCCGCACAGGTGCCGGATGTAATGACGGCTGTAACTCCAGATGTGCAGAACACAGGTGCTGGAGCTGTAGGGCTGCATTTCAAGCATAGACTCTGCCTTTTCTGTGTGGAGGCCCGCAACCTCAAAACAGATGATGCAACCATCTCTGACCTTGTTCTGACCATTACGTCAAACCGATATGGAGAAGTGACCATTCCTCTCGACGGTTCGGACCTTCAGCCTGCGAATATAATCAGTAACAATTTTGTGTGCAGGATGCAGCCGACAACAGGAACCGGATCTGTTGTAACTGTAGAACAGTTCGGAAAGGACGGTACATCTAACAATACGCTGGTTTCGCATCCCAACAATCATATTGCGTTCATCCCGCAGGACCCGGATGTCATTGGAGAGCCGTTGATTGGAAAATTGGACTTCAAATGGAATGGTGATGACAAGGAACAGACATTCACGGCCACGAAAGTTTTTGTGGGAGGAAAGAAATATGCATTTGTGATTACGATTGCAGCTGATGATGCCATCAGCGTTGACATACGTGAATCCGAAGACTGGGAAGAAAAGCAGAATGACATAATCTTTGAGTAGTAATGAGAATCACTTCTTTGAAAATATATCTTTCATTTGCAATAGCCGCTGCGCTGATGCTGTGTGGCTGCACCTTGGATGAGCCTGCTCCTTCAAGAGACGGCATGATTCAGGTAGTGGCAAGGATGACACCGTTCGCTGAAACCCAGAATGAGACCAAGTCGGGCAAGAACCAGTATGAAGTGGTCGTGAAAAATATGGCTATGTTTGTGTTTGACAGTGACGGCAACAAGGTTGATTACACATTGTCCAACAGCAGCCAGCCGTTGTTCCTCATAGACAGGACCAACGAACCGTACAGCACTCACAACCAGAGCAAGATGGCTGCGTGCAAACTGTATATCCTGGCCAACATTCCGACTGCAGACCAGACTATGCTTGAAAACATTCAGACCGAAACTGACTTCCTGAATGCAGACTGCACCATTCACAACGTGATCCGTATGTCCGGGATCGATTCGTATGGAGGCCTTCCCATGTGGGGTGTGATAACAGAAACAAAAGAGGAGACGGCAATTGACCTGAGATCAGCATCCACAGCGCTTGTGGGTGAAGTCCTGACCATACCTCTGACCTGCATGATGTCGAAGCTTACTTTCAACATCAAGGTGGACCCTGTGCAGAAGTCAGATTACATCCAGCGCTTCGAACTCAAAAGCTGGACAGTGGAAAACGCACCCTCTGACGTACAGGTACGGCAGCCTTCCGGCACTTCTGTGTCGGCACATGCTGTTTCCGGACCTTTCCTCGGTGCAGTGACATTCGGACAGGTTGACAACGGAGTGAACCCGATAATGCAGGGTGCATCCACTCCCATGACCTTCTGCTGCTACGTGCCTGAACAAAGGGTGAACCCATCCGGCTCGGTTTCTTATCCGGCCGGCATAGACCAGATTTCGAAGCAGAACTTCAAGCCAAGGTGGCTTACTGATGATGACAAGCCTCTGAAAGTTACGCTGCGTGGTGTATACACAGACCATCGCAATCTTACAAAGGAAGTCACCTACACGATATATCCCGGCAGAAACAATTATGATGATTTCTTCGTGGACCGCAATACAGAGTATATCCACGACATAACCATCATGGGTATATCAAACAGCAATGATGCCGATGAACTGAGTGTGTCTCTCGATACGCGTGTGGATGTGCAGCAGAACGACTTCCAGTTCCATCTTGAGCGCGAGACACTGCTCGACAGCCACTGGGAGATCCGTCCGATCAGAATCACCCTTGACCCTGTGGCCCACCCGGATGCGGACCGCATAGAAGTGGAGATAATGAACGGAGATATGTCCGGAAGCAATCCATGGATACGTTTCGAGGCACCTACCGCCGCCCAGATATCATCAAATGCATCTTTATACTGCGACGTGCCTTCCGGCGCTCTTTCTTATGGCAAGCGCAGGTATTTCACCACAGACCTTGTCACCAACACCCTGAAAAACAACAAACTTGTCAGTTTCAATGCTACGGACGCCAGCAACACAGGAACTGCCAACGAGCATGCCATCTGGGTATATATAGACGAGAATACCAATTTGCCTTCAACCCCTGGAAGCACTGTCCGCCAGGCAACTGTGCAGTGCCGCTACTACGAGAAGAACCAGACGGTTCCCACGGTGACAGAGAACTATTACTTCGCCCAGAAGAGCCTTCACAACATCACATACAACGACCGCATCTACGGCATCGAATATTACGAGGAATACCTCTACAACTACGACGCGCGCGAGCACTATGGCGAAACCACCGACGGCATGGCCTGGGGACTGAATGGGATGCAGTTGTCATATGAAGATAGAGCTATTTATTTTGAAGGAGGCTTTGCATCTGGAATTGTAAATAGTTTTATATCCGGTATTGACCAGAATTTAAGAGTATATGATTTCTACTTGACAAAAGATGAGAGTGCCGATGGTGAAATTGAGCATCCATATTCTGGTAGGAGGTTTACCAAGCGAATCGCAAAAAAGGTGGGGATAGGCCAGCTCGCTACGAATGCTTTGCCAAACAGTGCCATAGAATATTGTCTGAACAAGAACAAGCGGTTGTCAGGTTCTGGGACTGTGGATATGAAAACATTCAGATGGTATATGCCGGCAATAGATGAAATTGAAGATATCTGTATGGGTGGATACTCATATTTTGAGGTTTTTCAAGATAAATATTACTGGTCTTCTCAGCCATCGTATCAGGTTTTCAATTGGACTTATACAAGTTTGGAGAATAACGGAAGAGGTATGATGTTCCTTGATAATAAGAACAGGGCAAGGGCAACAAAAGTAAACAATGAATTCCATACTGATAATAGTGGACAGGACTTGTCATCGGCAGAGTTCTCATACGCTTTGACCAGACCGCCATTAAGCACGACAGTGAACGTAGATGGTCCCAATGCTACAGGTAATACACCTAAGTTTGATCCGGGAAATCAGCCGCGTTCCAATGTCAATCGAATTCGTTGTGCATATAAAGAAGTAAAACGAGTTGATTCTGTATTCGGCTTTGAAAGCGGTACTACCGACAGCAATTGGACGGCTGACAGTTTTTCTCGGAATAATGGTGACCATAGAACAGGTAGCTATGCCGGATACTCAAATAGCGCAAGCACTACGATGACGACTAAACTGATTGAGGCTCCTATGTCAATTAGTTTTTATGTAAGGCATTCTGGTAGTTATTCGGCCACATGGGCCCTTGCAGTGTCTACTGACGGCTTAAACTGGACTACTCTCCAGAATAATATTAGCGATACTTCTTCTTTTTGGACAGAAATATCAGCAGATTTGAGCAGCTATGAAGAAATTTATATTCGTATTACATCTACATCTGTAGACTATGACAGTGGCTGGTTCAGCACAGAATACGCGAAGCGTTATATTGACGACATCACACTGACATATTATGAATAAGACATCCCTTTCTGTAATATGTATATTATGGGGCTTTCTGACGGGGCTTTCTGCGGGATGCTTCAGGTATTATAATATCGTGCACGGGGCGTTGCTTGTTGTGGCGGGGATATTTCTGGCAGCCTCTATAGTAGTTCCGATAGTGCTTCACAAACGTGGCATCTTGAAGAAATATATGGATCAGCTGCCCATCAGCATCCTGCTTGTTGCGGATTACCTCATGTGGCTTTTCTGCTTTCTTGCCAAAGTATTCTTCATGCCTGTGAGCTTCGGGGAGGTCGTGGAATGTATATTCGGGGTTTTGATTCTCGTATTCTTCAGCCTGCCTTCTATTCTACGCATCAAAGAAGAAAGGAAGCAAGCAGCTGAATAGTAGTGGAATTCTTTCCATGATACAAATGGTTATTTTTATTATTCAAAAATTATTGAAATAATATTTTGTTATTCAAAATTTATGCATACATTTGCATATGCATGTTATTTCACACAGAAAACTGAAAGAGTTCTACGAAAAACATCCTGAGGCTGAAACGGTCATGCAGCAGTGGTATGCCACCGTCTGTGATTGTGAGTGGAAGAATTTCTCAGATGTCAAGGCATATTTCAACCACACAGATGCAATCGGTGGTCAGAGATTCATATTTGACGTTGGAGAAAACAAATTCAGGATTGTTACAGTGATACAGTTTACAATACAGCGGGTGTTCATACGGTTCGTTGGGACTCACAAGGAATATGATAGAATTGATTGCCACACAATTTGAAATATGGAAACAGTCATTACAAAAGCATTGTATGAAACAGCTCTGCTGCGAATTGATGAGCTGCTGCCTCTTGTCAGTGAAGCCACGCCGCTTGATGACCCGAGGTGTGTGGAGCTCTGCCATTTCTCTGATATAGTGGAGGGGTATGAGAAAGAGCATTATCCGATACCTAAACCTTCATTCAATGAAACGATTGAGTTGAGACTGAAAGAAGAACAGATGACAAAGAAGACACTCGCAGAATCCATAGGAGTCTCACCCAGCAGAATCAGTGATTTTCTTTCAAAGAAGGCTGAACCTTCACTGTCGCAGGCGGCTGCAATATGCAAAGTGCTGGGTATTGCCCCCTCTATTGCTTTGCAGATATAAAAGCATGAAATACACCACAAGATATTATCGTGTAGCGGAGCATTTGTTCAGCATCGGACTTCCGGAAGGCACTGAGCTCTGGAAGAGGCTGGGGCAGTACGCGCCTTTTGAGGTGGCCGAACCTGCAGAGCTTGCTGAAGCTGCTGATGCAGCCGTTGATGTCGCAGCAGAGGTTCAGAACGGCACGTTGCTCTTCTACTTCATGCTGGTCGATGAACTGCCTGATGTGGAGAAGGTTGTGGTGCTGGCGCCGGAGCCCGAGGAAGGCAGCATCCAGATAGTGCTTTACCGTGCCGGTTCCGACTGGCTTTTCGAACTGAAGGATCCTGCCGGAAACAGTGCAGAGATGCTGGCCTGCGATGATTTTTCCAAGGCGCGTTTCATGCCTCACACAGACAACCCTGCAGAGCTGGTGGTGCTGATGAACTCGGCGCTGATGCTGCTGTTCGCATTCGCTTCGTGCCCTCACAATACTCTTGAGATTCATGCGTCGGTGGTGAGCAACTCCGGCCGCGCATATCTCTTCCTTGGCAGGAGCGGCACCGGCAAAAGCACCCACAGCAGGCTCTGGCTGGACAACATCCCTGGAAGCGAGCTCATGAACGATGACAACCCTATCGTAAGAGTGCTTGAAGACGGCACTGTTATGATATACGGATCGCCCTGGAGCGGCAAGACACCATGCTACCGCAATGTGGCGGCGCCGGCGGGTGCATTTGTGAAGATAGTGCAGGACAAGGATAACAAGATAGAGGAGATGGGCATACTGGAGGCCTATGTGGCTCTGTATTCTTCAAGCTCCGGCTTCAAAAGCGAGACCCGGTTTGCAGACGGCATGCATCCCACACTTGAAAAGACAGTGACCGGAGTTCCATTTTATCAGTTGTACTGCAGGCCCGACAGTGAGGCTGCAGAGATATGTCACAAGGCGGTATGCAGGTAAGTGTTCCTAACGATATTCTCATCCCGGAGGTCAGGCGGCTGCTTGATGAAGGTGACGAGGTGGTGCTGAAGACAAAAGGAGGCAGTATGCTTCCTGCAATTGTGGGTGACCGTGACAGCGTGAGGCTTGTGAAAGCTTCTTTTGATGAGGTTCAGGAGGGTGATGTCGTACTGGCTGAGGTTGAAGGGATGAGGTATGTGCTGCACCGCGTGATAAGGAAATGCGGCGGGCAGCTGGTCCTGCGGGGCGACGGCAACCTCACAGCCACTGAAGTCTGCCTGCCCGACAACCTGATTGGAGTGGTGACAGCAGTCATAACTCCCTCAGGTAAAGAGAAAAAACCTGGCAAAGCGTGCTTTTGGCGGGCATTGCATCCGTTTGCGCGCCGTTGCGTGCTGGCGGTGTACAGAAGAACAATATTAAAATTATATAATTGAAGAGAGCTATGAAGAAGGTGGAAGGATTCAAGATGCGCAGTTTGGGCAAGGAAAGGATAATCCTGCCTGAAAGTGGATCTGTGGTTAATTTCAACAAGATGATTTCGCTCAATTCCAGTGCGGCCTACCTTTGGGAGGCAGTGGGGGAGAGTGAATTCACCACCGGCACCTTGAAAGAGCTGCTGAAAGATAAATATGGAATCGATGATGAGCTGGCGGCGCGTGATGCGGCAAGCCTGGCCGAGTCGTGGATTAAAATAGGAATTGTAAGCGAGTAGAAGTGAAAGATTTAAAAAGCAGTCTGAAGGGGATCCACGGCCTCTACAAGCCTTTCAAATGGCGTATTCTTGTCAGCGCTCTGACAGGAATACTGCGCGTTGGGGCTTCCATGGCATTTGTGTGGATAAGCAAGCACCTTATCGATATCGTGACAGGTGAGGCTGATGGCAGCCTGGGCGCCTGCGTGTGGCTGCTTGTGGGTATAGTCCTTTTCCGCATCGCTTCTAACGTATTTGCTGCATATTGGGAGAATCTGACAGTTGTGCTGGCCCAGAACGCTCTGCGTCATAAAACATTCGAACATCTTATGCGCAGCCGATGGAACGGCAGAGAAGAGTATCACAGCGCCGATGTAGTTAACAGAATATATACAGATATCAGTGTGATGGTGGACCTGGTCTGCGTCCGCATCCCGGATATTACCATTACTCTCTGCCAGCTTGCCGCAGCTTCTGTTTTCCTGTTGCTGATGGCTCCGCAGCTTCTTTGGGTGCTGATTGCACTGATGGCTGTGGGCATCATCGGCTCAAGGCTTTTCTTCCGCACACAGCGCAAGCTCACATCTGAAATAAGGTCATACGACAGCGACAGCCAGCGCCATATACAGGACAATCTGCAGAACCGTGCAATAGTCCTCTCGCAGATTGGCGTGGACAATGTGCTGGACAAGTTCCGTGAAATACAGGGCAATCTGTTAAAATCTTCGGTAAATCGTCTGGGATACAGCTCTGTTTCCCGTGCTTTCATGAACTTTGGAATGATGGCAGGTTATACCGCTGCTTTTCTCTGGGGAATCTTCGGCATCCGAGACGGCTCTGTCACATACGGTATGATGACAGCTTTCCTGCAGCTCGTGGGGCAGGTTCAGATGCCTCTCTCAAATCTGGCAAGGCACGTGTCTGCATTCATCCAGTCTCTGGCATCGGAGGAGAGGCTGGCCGAACTGGACGCTCTGCCCGAGGCAGACTGGTCTGAAGGAGTGTCACTTGAAGAGGCACCGGGCATAGTGTTCGATAACGTAACATTCTCTTATTCAGATAGTGAAACACCTGTGCTTGAACGCTTGAGCCATGAATTTGCCGCAGGCAGCCTTACAGTGATTACAGGGCCTACCGGCCGTGGAAAGAGCACACTTGTGCGCCTGGCCATGGGGTTGCTGACCCCGCAGACAGGTGAGGTCCATTTCAAACTTTCAAACCGCGCCTCGGCTCCGCTTGCGATGCGCAATTTCATGTATGTGCCGCAAGACAGCAATCTTTTGAGCGGCACCATCCGAGAGAATCTGCTTCTGACGGCGCCCTATGCTACAGAAGAGATGCTGCGCAACGCCCTGCACACCGCTGCCGCCGATTTTGTGTATGACCTGCCGCTCGGCCTTGACACACCCTGCGGAGAATACGGATCGGGTGTAAGCCGCGGCCAGGCGCAGCGGATAGCAATCGCCCGCGCACTGCTTCACAGCGGTACGGTGCTTATCCTTGACGAGGCTACATCGGCCCTCGACACCGAAACCGAGCGCGTCTTCCTTGAGAGGCTTGCCGGCAATTATCATGGCAGAAAGACCATCCTCTTCGTCTCACACCGTCCCAATATCAGCGCATACGCCGACGAAACATTGGATCTGGCGTAATTTGAGGCAGATATGAAAAAGTTGATAATCATTCTGGCGGCAGCCCTCATGCTTTCCGCACCTCTATCGGCCCAGAACGATGCTCAAAAAAAGTATGTAGGAATATTCTATTTCATCTGGCAGGGACAGCACCCGGACCAACAGGATGGAATCTACGACATCACCAAACTGCTTGAAGAAGCTCCGGAGGATCTCTGGAACGTCAATGGAACATCTAAGAGTCCTGCTGGAAAATACCACTACTGGGGGCAGCCCCTCTATGGCTACTACGACAGCCGTGACCCATGGGTTGCCACCCGTCATATAGAGCTTCTGATGAATGCTGGCATCGACTATTTGATGATGGACACCACCAACGCTGTGTGGTATCCTGAGTCAATCAGCAATCTCCTGGACTGCCTGAAGAAGTTCGCTGACCAGGGATTCGATGTCCCGAAGGTCGCTTTCTACACCAACACACGTTCCGGCTTCACCGTCAAGAAGATTTACGAGACTTTCTTCAAACCGGGCAAGTGGGACGGCCTCTTCTTCTGTCCGAACGGCAGGCCGCTCATCATCGGCTCCACCGAGAACAACAAGTCCAGCGACCAGCAGGGCAACATGGACTATGTCTCTAAGGAGATGCAGGAGTATTTCGATGTCCACGAATCCCAGTGGCCTAACGCACCTTTTGATGAAAAGGCTTTCCCCTGGATAAGCTGGGACTATCCTCAGAAGATTCATGAGGGTGGAGTCATCTCCGTCTCAGTTGCGCAGCATTCCGTTGAGAAGATACTCTTCTCAGACACTCTGACCACCCGCGGCCGCGGCTACGACGCCGCCCTCGGAAAGAACCTCCATTCCGAGATGCGCAATGGACACAACTTCCAGAATCAGTGGAACACTGCCCTTGAGAACAAAGACAAGGTCGACAATGTCTTCGTCACCGGTTGGAACGAATGGGTGGCCCTCAAGCTCCGCAACAATGAAGGGACTATCTTTGTGGATCTTTTCAACGAAGAGTTTTCCCGAGACGCCGAAATGATGAAAGGCGGTTACGGTGACAACTTCTACATGCAGCTCGCCGACAACATCCAGCGTTTCAAAGGTGAGTGCGGTATCGCTGCGCAGCACGGTGTCTACCGCGATCCGAAGGGAGATGTCCTGAACCGCAACTTCAAGAATTTCGACGGCTCCGGAATGTACGTCGACAATTCGGGCCGCAATGACATCGTCTCCATCAAGGTATCCAATGATGCTGAGAACATTGTCTTCGTGGTAGAGACTGCTGACAAGATTACAAAGTACATTAAGGGTGACAACGGTTGGATGAACATCCTTGTCAAGGTGGGCCGTCCTGCAAACAATACCTTTGAATATGACTACATCATCAACCGTAAGCCCGCTTCCAGAGGCAGGACTTCTGTCGAGGCGTTCAAGGATGGATTTAAGATGAGAGCGGGAGGGGCAAGATACACCTGCAAAGGCAACAGGCTGACAGTCACCGTTCCGATAAAGGTCCTCGGGCTGTCAGAGGACAATGTCCATTTCTCCTTCAAGGTGGCCGACAATGTCACCAATCCTGACGACATCATGGAATACTACATCTCAGGCGACAGCGCTCCTATCGGCCGGATGAGCTTCGACTATTAGTCTTTTTTTGTGGAGATGGGCGGATATGAACCATTAGTAGATACTCGTTTCCAGGCGTTTGTAATGCATTATTAATCAATACTGAATTTCATACAAGATTGTTGGAGATTGCACAAAAATGGGGTAACTTTGGGGTAACTTTTGAAGTTGCCTATGAAGATCAAGTACAGATTATCCTTCAGTTTACGAGCATACGGAAAGAAAACGATCCGTTATCAGATTCGTCTTAGAGTTACCTACTATGGTGACCGTCTAGATATCGTTCCTGGGTGGAGTTTGGATTCCCCGGACTATTGGGATGAAGGAACACAAACAGTAAGGCATGGATATGTCGGCATTCATGGAGAGAAAGCTGCTGATATTAATGCAGACTTGGCCATGGTCAAATCAAACGTCGAACTTTCATTCATGTATTTCGAGGCCAACGATATCATTCCGACTCCTTCTGAACTGCTTGAAAAGTATAAAGAGCGTATTGGTGGAATTATCCCTAAAAAGCCAAAAGTCGAGAAGGAGAACACTGCTTTACCCCCGATAAATCTATTTAAATGCTTCGATGAATTCATTGACGAGTGTTCCGCAAAGAATGCGTGGACAGAAGCGACAACCAAAAAGATGCAGTCTTTGTTGGTTGACTTGAAATCCTTCGACCATAAACTCACCTTTGATAGTCTATCTGAGAAGAAATTGACTTCTTTTGTAATATATCTTCGTGATCAGAAAGTCCTTCACACACCAAGAAAGAAGAAGGAAGACAGAGAAGAGGATGACATCGCCGATACCGTTGGCTTGAGGAATACTACAATCGGCAAGAAACTGGGGTACTTGAAATGGTTTCTCCAATGGGCCGCAAATAAAGGATATAATACCAACAATTCCTATAAGACGTTCAAGCCTTCATTGAAGTCCACTCAGAAGAAGGTCATATACCTGACAAAAGAAGAACTGGCCAGAATCAGGGATTTCCAATTTGACCAGAAAACCATCCATCTGGAACCCGTAAGAGATGTATTCTTATTCTGTTGCTTCTCTGGGCTGAGACACTCTGATGCATACAATCTGCGACGTAGTGATGTCAAGGAAGATCATATTGAAGTGACTACGGTTAAGACCGCTGATAGTATCTCAATTGAACTTAACTCCGTCACCAAAGAGATTCTCAAACGATACGCCGATGTCCCTCTTAAGGACAACAGGGCTCTTCCGGTCTTTACCAATCAGGCAATGAACCGTTACTTGAAAGAACTGTGTCGCCTTGCCGGGATTGACGATGAGATTAGAATAACCACATATAAGGGAAACGAACGTCTTGATGAAATCAAGCATAAGTGGGAGTTAGTTGGAACGCATACCGGCAGACGTACATTCATCGTAAATGCACTGTCACTTGGCATACCGCCAAACATTGTAATGAAATGGACTGGGCACAGTGACTATAAGGCTATGAAGCCATACATCGATATAGTCGATTCAATAAAGGCCGACTCAATGACCAAGTTTGATGGACTCTTTTAATAATTGAAAAACATGGAAGCAACCAATATAATATACGAAATCATGACCTTGCTGGCATCTGCAACCAAAGGCCTTAAGAAATCCATCGAGCTGGATGGTATTGACATATTCATTGCTCAAAGTATGACTGATATTGTTCGCAAGGTCAGAGACCTGGCTCCAGAAGATATGGATATTTTCTTATCACAGTTACAATGCGAGCTAAACGAAGAAAACTATGTCAGAGTGTGTGGTGAGTTGTCAGGAACCATGTCTGAGTATTTGGACTTGTATGAAAGTCGTAAAGCAGCAATAGATGAAGGCTATTCTCCTTTTCATCTTTGTGAGATAGCAAAGGATGTTGAGTGCCACGATCACGATATCTTTAACAAACTTGAAGGTGATGCTCCACTCGCTCTATCAAAGATTGTGACAAGGATGATGGAGCCTCTCAAACCGGTGCCGGAATCACCGAATTTTTCAGCTTATGGGAATCAACTAATACAGAAAAATCTTGAAGAAAAAAGGGTGCCTGGCCGACCAAAAAAGATAAGGATACAGCATGCTACATTACTTGATGCTTTCATCAACACCCAAAAGTACGAACAATTCAACTCCTATTTGCACAATCTAACTTTTCCTATTAATTGCCAAAGGGGCTGGAATCTGTATCTCTCAGCAAAAGAACATAATATGCTGAAACCAGATGTTACAAACGCTGAAAAGTTTGGGAATCTCATGGCGTCACAGTATCCGGAACTAGTATCATTTTCAAAGGGAAGATCAATATATGCCGGAACAAAAGATGAAAAAATGCTTATTGAGTTTAGAGACTATGTCAAACAACTGTAGGTGCTAATCTTATATGTTCAACCGCGCATTCGGATGATCGTCAGGAGGACAGACATTCACGTCAAAGAATGGTTTCATTTTCAAGAAACTGCATCAGCCCCATGAAGATAAAACCGTCGTCATTCGTGTATGTCGCAATGTCATCGCCCACTATCACAATTTTCTGGAACGAGTCATCTATCTTTCTGAATGATTTCAGTTCCTGTCTCATCTTGTCCTCATCAGGAATCGAATACGCAGATTGGATGTAGTATTTCCTCATCCCGTCGGTCACAATGAAATCAACCTCGTATTGCTTATATTCCTGCTTCCCTTCGACAAGCTCACGTGATTCAATCATTCCCACATCAACGAGATAACCGCGTGAACAAAGCTCATTGTATATGACGTTCTCCATAATATGGGTGATTTCCTGCTGGCGGAAGTTCAGTCTGGCATTTCTCAGCCCTATATCCGTACAATAATACTTCTTCAAGGATTCATAATACTTCTTTCCCTTGATGTTGTATCGCCTGGAGCCGCGGAATAGATAAGCATCCTCAAGGTATCCGATATAAGTGGACACTGTCTCTGCATCAACTTTACAATGCTGAACACTCAACAAAGTGTTCGATATGTTGTTTGGATTGGAAAATGATCCTATCGATGAACATAGCTGGTCCACCAGGGCATCCAATGCCACGGTATTCTTGATCTTGTGGCGCTCGATGACATCCGCTATGTAGGTCTTTTCCCACAGGCGCTGCAGGTATGTCACCTTTTGCTGAGGAGTCTTGCGCTTGCGCAGGGCAGGAAGGCCACCGTAGGTATAAAACTCTTTCCACAGCTCATTCTTCGGTTCAGTTCTTCCTTCGCAGAACTCCTTGAAGCAGAAAGGTTCTACATGCACTTCGTCTCCTCTTCCGCGGAAAATGGTATTAATGTCGCTTGACAAAAGATGCGAGTTGCTTCCGGTGATATACACGTCAATATTATCCTTGGCATTCAGACCATTGACGACCTTCTCGAAGCCATCTATCTCCTGAATCTCATCAAGGAAAACATAGTAATTACTTTCATTGGAGAGGATACGCTCATAAATATATGCTTTCAGAAGTTCCTTGTCGACAAGTTCGCTCTGATTATTCTCGTCGTCTTCATCCAGAGAAACTATGATTATGTTATCCTGCGGCACACCCTGGCTCACAAGGTAATCATGGTATATTGTCTTTAACAGAAATGACTTGCCGGACCTTCTCGGACCGGTAATAATCTTCACATCTCCGTTGTCTCTTCTGTCAACCAGCCTCTGAAGATATCTTTCTCTTTTTACGTATTCCTCCATATCATTCGGTATTTACTGCAAATATACAATAAAATCCGAAAAGCAAATATGAAGTTTATGGCTTTAAGTTTGAAAAAGGAGCTGAAAGTTAGTGAGTTTGAGCGCAATCTGCATTACATAGAATTGAACAGAAATAGACTAAAATAGAATATAATTTTGGTCTATTTATCTATATTCATAATATCATACATTTGCCCCCGGACACATTCGTACAACCACGGATTGTCCGGGGATAATTATGTATAACACAATATGAATATGACAGAGAATCAAATTGCTGCCCAGCTCTTGGCCAAGCCAATCTGGCAAATGACAGGAGAGGAATTCCTCAAATTGAACGCACTCAGTAGACCTGAACAGCCAGCACAAGCAGCTGGTACTCCCATTGCCCTTGCGTGCGGGCTTGACGAACTTGGAGAGAAGATCGGTTGCTGCCGGACTACTATCTATCAGATGAGGAAGCACGGTGTTCTGGATGACGCTGTAGTGTCAAATATCGGCAGGAAGATTATTTTCAATATCGAAAAGGCCCGGGAACTCGCGAACTCATATCAGAACGAGCAGAGAGAAAAACGCAGATCAAATATGTAGTCTGATGTCAAGCTTTGTAATAGAGGACATGATGATGGGAGAAGGGCTAGGGCTCAAAGGGTGCGATCTGCTCCTTTACGCCAATATTATGTCTTATTCAAAGCAAGGAAAGGAGATGTACGAGTCAACAGTCAAGTTAGCACATAGGTTTGGATATTCAAGAGAACATGTTGCAAAGACTCTTGATTATCTTGTCGGTCAGGGATTAATAATCAGATCCGAGCATAGACATCCTGGCAACCATGCATATTGCTACTCAATAAACTGGGGAAAAGTCGAAAAGTTTGGTATGACCCTGAATAAGGATGTCACACAGGCAGATGAAAACAAAGGTGACATGGGAACAAATATTACATGTGAAAAAATGTCACATGTGAAAAAAAGTGACATTCACATGAGAACAAAGTTCACATCTGCATGTGAACTTTCTTCACATGATAATAATATAATATATAATAATACTGATAAGAGAAGAAGAGATAATGTCCTTTCTCCCTTTTCTTTCATCTTATTGAATAATAAATGGCAGATACTAATCAATCAGCCGAAGTGGAAAGAGAAAACCAATGACGCATTACAGGTCTCCATTGATGAGCTGAAAAAACATGGGCCCTGTGAAGCCATGCTGATGATGGATTACTCAATCAGCGGTAATTATCCAGGGATATATGATCCTGCAGAAGATATCGTTAGAAAGGCCAATTCAAGGTCAAAGAGTTTTTATGAAGATGAGACCAAAGCAAGAAGATCACTCTGTAAGGAAATGCTCGATACTATTCATGATCTTGCGCCAGAGTCAATTTCTCAAAATATCCCTAGCATAGAGGAATGCAGGATCGTAGATCAAAAAGCAATGATTTCTTGTTCAGAGGATTTTCGTCTTTGGGTTGAAGGGAATTTGTCGGTATTTCGACCGATTCTTATGAAATGGACAATGGGGTGTGCATTGAATTATTTGCGTAAATGACATGAAAAAAGGGAGAAAAAAAATGCAGCGAGCTTGCTCCGCGTTTATAATAGCTCCGTATAGAGACTCCTTTTGAATAAAGGGAAGCCTAATTCCCTATTTCAAAAAACGGCGTTTTTCTCAATAGGATCAGGAGTCCCCCGAAGGGGTTCCTCAAAGTCTCGAAAGAGCCTTTTGCGGGGAGCAAGCTCAACGTTATTTCTTTGATTTCAAAATTTGTAAAATATGGGTAAAGTAGTAATGGATATACAATCTTCCACCGGCGTTTCCCTAGGGGAGTCAATGGAAGAACAACGTAACTGGTCCGACAAGAAATGGGCGGAGAAGGAGAAGGACTCTATCGCCAATTATGACCGCAGCAGGACGAAACTGAACTTTGAGATAGGAAAGGGTGGCGTGGTAAAAGAGGTGGACAGCTCTATCTCCATTGATGCAAGAATGAGACAGAATCTCGAAGACAGGAATATTAAGATCCCGGTAAGCAAGGCAGGATCTATGAGACCTCGTAGAGTTATTGCGCAGATTATCTTCGGCGGATCACGAGAGGATATGCACCGCCTTGCCTTCGGTATGCAGGCGGTTGACTTGTCAAAGAGTGGAGATAACTCAAATATCGAAAGAAGGGAAGGAATTGAACGCTGGGCGAAGGATACCTATGATTTCGCCTGCCGGAAATTTGGGGAGGAAAACATTGTCGGATTCTATGTCCACCTGGATGAGACCAACCCACATATCCATTGTTCCGTGATACCGGTCAAAGACAATAAG
>JAZLJK010000058.1:0-10900 GCA_045617865.1 Bacteroidales bacterium
ATGCTGCAATGGTGGATCGATTTATTGCAATGTCCGGTAAACGCCCGAACATGCGATTAAATAACACTGATTTCAAAGAACTTTTATTCTACGGCGTCCGCGCCGTGGCGTAACTTTTATAAAATTAACGAACTATTGATATCAAACAACCCAAAGTAAACAATTCTAAACATGGCATCTGTTGTGATCATGCCCAAACAGGGGCAATCTGTAGAGAGTTGCATTCTCACGGAATTCAAGAAAAATGTAGGTGATAAAGTTGCAGTAGGCGACATCCTTTTCTCTTACGAAACAGACAAAGCCTCATTCGACGAGGAGTCAAAAGTTGAAGGTACTGTGCTCGCAGTCCTTTTTGGCGAAGGCGATGAGATTCCCTGCCTTGAAAATGTAATGGTAATCGGTGAAGAAGGAGAAGACATCTCCCAGCTTACCAATGGCGCTGCCGCACCTGCAGCAGCTCCCGCAGCAGCTGCACAGCCCGAAGCTGCACCTGCACCTGCAGCCGCAGTTATCGAACCTCAGATTTCAGTTCACGAAGTGGCTCCCGCAGCTGAGGCTGTGGAAGGCAAGAGAGCCATCAGCCCCCGTGCAAAGGCACTTGCAGAAAAGCTCAATGTAAATCTCGCATACGTCAACGCAACAGGTCCCGACGGCCGCATCATAGAGCGTGACATCCAGGCAGCGGCCGAGGCAGGCGCGCGCATCACACCTCTCGCAGCAAAAGTTGCAGCAGAGACTGGCAAGGCAGCTCCCGCAGCCGGCACAGGCCTCAACGGCATCACCCGCACTGCAGACCTCGGAGGTGCAGCATCACCTGCAGCCCAGCCTGCTGCAGCACCCGCCGCTCCCAAGGCAGCATCAAAGGATGTCCTCGAAGAGGGCGCTGACTTCCAGGTACGCAAGCTCAGCAACATCCGCAAGGTGATTGCAAAATCAATGTACAACAGCCTGCAGAACTCTGCACAGCTCACACACCACCTGAGTGCTGATGCACGCCGTATCCAGGCACTCCGCAAAAAGGCAAAGAAGCTGCTTGAAGAGGGTAAGATCGATGTCAACATCACACTCAACGACTTCGTATGCTTCGCAGTCATCAAGGCCCTCAAGAAATTCCCCAATGTCAACACTCACTTCCTCGGTGACAGCATAAAATACTTCAACAAAGTACACCTGGGTCTTGCGGTTGATACAGACCGCGGACTTATGGTTCCTTCAGTACAGAATGCAGATGATCTCAGCATAGCAGGTCTTTCACGCAACCTCAAGAAGATTGCAGACGACTGCAAGAAGGGCTCTGTCAACCCCGACATCCTCAGCCCCGCAGCTGCAACATTCACAGTTTCCAACCTCGGAAACTACGGTGTTGAGGTCTTCACACCCATCATCAACGTTCCTCAAAGCGCAATCCTGGGTGTCAACACAATCGTTCCGCGTCCCAAGGATCTTGGCGGCGGAGTATACGCGTTCGTTCCCCACATCGGTCTCAGCCTTACATATGACCATCGTTCAATCGACGGCGGCGAGGCTACCCGCTTCCTGAAGCAGATTGCAACAGAACTTGAAAACCTTGAAGTTGAATTCTAAATTTAAATTACATACAAAATGATTGATCTTGCTATTATCGGTGCCGGTCCTGCGGGTTATGTCGCAGCCGAGAGAGCCGGAGCCAAAGGCCTCAGCGTAGTCCTTTTCGAAAAGAGAGAACTTGGCGGTGTATGCCTCAACGAGGGCTGCATCCCTACAAAAACACTCCTCTACAGTGCAAAGGTATATAACTACGCACTCCATGGAGACAAATACGGTGTGAACGCAGAAAACGTATCTTACGATTTCAAGAAGATCGTCGACCGCAAGAACAAAGTTGTCAGAAAACTTGTAGGCGGCGTTGCAGGCGCAATGAAAGCCAACAAAGTTTCTGTGGTGAAAGGCGAGGCCATGATCGAGGGCCGCACTCCCGAAGGAATCACCATCAGCTGCGCAGGCGAGAAATATGTTGCGAAGAACCTCCTCATCTGCACAGGCAGCGAAGCTTTCGTTCCTCCCATCCCCGGTCTCAAGGAAGCAGGTGATGTGATTGTGACAAACCGTGAAATTCTCGCACTCCAGGAGCAGCCCAAAGAGCTCGTGGTTATCGGCGGCGGTGTCATCGGTATGGAGTTCGCAGCATTTTTCAACACACTCGGCACCAAGGTGACAGTGGTTGAGATGCTTCCCAAGATTCTCGGTCCCCTCGATGATGAGATCAGCTCGATGCTTCAGAAGATTTATGCAAAACGTGGCATAGAGTTCTGCCTCAGCTGCAAGGTTACTGCCATCGAAGGCAACACAGTGGTATATCAGAACCCTCAGGGCGAGACCTGCCGTGTAAGCGGTGACAAGATTCTCGTCAGCGTGGGTCGCCGCGGTGTTGTGAATGGCTTCGGTCTCGAGAACATCGGCGTTGAGGTTGACCGCGGCATCAAGGTAGACAACAAGCTCCGCACCAACGTTCCCAACGTATTCGCAGCAGGTGACTGCGTTGCCGGCTATCCCATGCTCGCACACACAGCAAGCCGCGAAGGTGAGGTTGTGGTCAACAATCTCTGTGGCGGCAACGACATCATGCGTGCCGATGCAGTTCCCAGTGTTGTATACACAAATCCTGAGGTTGCCGGTGTCGGTCTCACAGAGGCTCAGGCTAAGCAGAAAGGTATTGCCTATAAGGTTCAGACTCTTCCCATGCAGTATGCCGGCCGTTTCGTTGCAGAGAATGAAGGCGGCGAAGGCGTTTGCAAAGTGCTGGTAGGGGAGCGTCATGGTGAAATCCTCGGTGTCCACATGATGGGCAACACCTCAAGCGAGATGCTTTATGGATGCTGCATGGCAATCGAGATGGAGATGACAGTTGAAGAACTCAAGGAAATCATCTTCCCTCATCCTACAGTGAGCGAAATCATCAAAGAGACAGTGTTCGCTATAAAATAACAAAATAAATAACTACATAAATATTTGAATCATGCCAAAATCACAATTTGCAGATCCTAAGTTTCTCAGATCAGCAGGCGAAGTAAAGATTGCTCCTATTCCGGTCAATCAGTACAACAAGACAATCAAGGACGAACTCAAAGAGAAGAACTTCACAAAAGAAGACCTCAAGCATATCTACCGTGATATGTACACAATCCGTGAGTTCGAGACAATGTTGAACTCTGTCAAGACTACAGGCGGCTACTGCGGTGTTGAATACAACAACCCGGGCCCCGCTCACCTTTCAATGGGTCAGGAGGCGGCTGCTGTAGGTATGGCATACAACCTCACAACAGACGACTTCATCTTCGGCAGCCACCGCAGCCACGGTGAAATTCTTGCAAAAGGTCTCCGTTCAATCGAGATCCTCAGCGATGCAGAGCTTACCAAGATTATGGAAGAGTTCTGGGGCGGCAAGACTCTCGAGGTTGCAAAGAAAGGCTTCAAGGGCGGCAGCGTGAAGGATCTTGGAATGCACTTCCTCCTTTACGGAGCAATGGCAGAGATTTTTGCGCGCACAACTGGTTTCAATAAAGGTCTGGGCGGAAGTATGCATACTTTCTTCACTCCTTTCGGAATCTATCCCAACAACGCAATCGTAGGCGGCAGCGGCTCAATCGCAGTAGGTGCCGCTCTCTATAAGAAAGTTAACCGCAAGAAAGGTGTGGTAGTCGCCAACCTCGGTGACGGTTCACTCGGACGCGGTCCCGTCATGGAAGGTATGACCTTCGCATCGATGGACCAGTTCACCCAGCTCTGGGAAGGTGATATGAAGGGCGGTCTGCCTGTTCTCTTCAGCATCATGGACAACCAGTATGCAATGGGCGGCCAGACAAGAGGCGAGACAGAAGGCTACAACTTCGCAGCACGCATCGGTGCCGGCTTCAACCCAGACTCAATGCACGCTGAGCGCGTAGACGGTTACAACCCTCTGGCAGTCATCGACGGCTTCCGCCGCAAACTTGCACTCCTCGCAGAGAAGAAAGGTCCCGCATTGCTCGATATCGTAACTTACCGTTATGCAGGTCACTCACCTTCAGATGCATCTACTTACCGTACCCCTGAGGAGATGGAGGCATGGAAAGAGATCGACTGCATCAAGTGCTTCGGTGACAAGCTTGTCGAGGCTAAGGTTGCAACAAAGAAAGAACTCGAAGAGATCTGCGCAAAACAGCAGAGCATCATCTTCGAAATGTACAAGCTTGCCATTGACCTTGAGCTTTCTCCCCGTATGGACCTTGTCAAGGAGAGTGAACTTCTGGGTGAGATGATGTTCTCTAACCAGAGCGTTGACTCGATGAGCGATGCTAAACCTGAGGTCAACCATCCTATGGAGGAGAACCCCAGAGTTAAGCAGCTCGCAACCAAAGAGCGCTTCGCTTTTGACGAGAACGGCAAGCCTTTCAGCGCAATCAAGACTTTCGGTATCAAGGATGCTCTCTTCGAGGCAATCGTAGACCGTTTCTATAAAGATGCTTCTCTCGTTGCTTACGGTGAGGAGAACCGTGACTGGGGCGGCGCATTCGCCGTATACCGCGGTCTTACTGAGGCTCTTCCTTACCACCGTCTGTTCAACTCACCTATCAGCGAGGCAGCCATCATCGGCACAGCAATCGGTTATGCAATGTGCGGTGGCCGTGTGATTCCTGAAATCATGTACTGCGACTTCCTCGGCTGCTGCGGTGACGAGGTGTTCAACCAGCTTCCCAAGTGGCAGGCAATGTCAGGCAACATCCTCAAGATGCCTGTAGTCGTACGCGTATCTGTAGGTAGCAAGTACGGTGCACAGCACAGCCAGGACTGGACTTCACTCTGCACTCATATCCCCGGTTTGAAAGTTGTCTTCCCTGCAACTCCTTACGATGCCAAAGGTCTTATGAACGCAGCTCTCCAGGGTACTGACCCTGTCATCTTCTTCGAGAGCCAGCGTATCTACGGCAAGGGCGAAGAGTTCCATAAGGGCGGTGTACCCAAAGAGTATTATGAAATCCCCATCGGTGAGCCCGACATCAAGCGCGAGGGTAAGGATGTTACAATCCTCTCGATCGGTGCAACTCTCTACCGTGCCACCAAGGCTGCTGACCTTTTCGCAGAAAAAGGCATCTCAGCAGAGATCATCGACGCACGCAGCCTCGTTCCTTTCAACTATGACAAGGTCATCGAGTCTGTCAAGAAGACTGGCAAGATCATCGTTGCAGGTGATGCAACCGCTCGCGGAAGCTTCCTGAACGACCTTGCAGCAAACATCGCAAGCATGTGCTTCGATTATCTGGATGCAGCTCCCGTTGTTCTCGGCAGCCGCAACTGGATCACACCCTGCCATGAGCTCGAAGAAGCATTCTTCCCTCAGCCCGAGTGGTTCCTCGACGCATATCACGAGAAGATCGCTCCGATAGCAGGTTATACTCCTACAGCAAACCTCACCAATGCGGAACTTGTCCGCCGCGCTAAAGCTGGTATCTAATGGCTTGTTGCAGAAATAAAAAGAATTGTGGTATGGAGATGGTGGATGTAAATGCCCATCTCCATACTCCATATTCATTCAGTGCCTTCACCGGCATTCCCCAGGCTGCCGACATGGCCGCCGAACAGGGCGTCAAAGTCATAGGTATCAATGACTTTTATTCTATGGACGGATACGAGGAGTGGAACAGAGAAACCCGTGCGCGCAAGCTCTATCCTCTCTTCAACATAGAGTTCATCTCTCTCAACAGCGAAGACCAGGCTGCGGGCGTACGCGTGAATGACCCCAACAACCCCGGCCGCACTTATCTGAGCGGCAAGGGTATGGCATTCCCCGTAATCCTTTCAGGCACTCCTGCTGAGCAGCTCTCATCAGTACGCAACGAAAGCAACCTTCAGGTGGCTGCAATGTGTGCAAAGGTGGCGGAGCTCTTCAAGTCTCTTGGTGTTGATGCATCGTTTGACTTTGAGACAATCAAGGCCAGTCTTACAAAAGGATCGGTGCGTGAGCGCCATCTTGCCAAGGCAATCCGTATGGAAGTGTGCCGTCTGTATCCCGATGCGGAAGCTCAGAAAGCTTTCTATACCAAACTGTTCGGTGGCAAAGAGCTCAAGAGCGACGTGACATGTGATGCAAAGGTTGAAAATGAGATCCGCGGCAATCTTCTGAAAGCCGGCGGTGCCGCATTTGTCGCAGAGGATCCGAAGGCATTCCTGCCCATGCAGACTGTCCGCAGCATAATCCTTGCTGCCGGTGGCATTCCCACATATCCTTTCCTGGCAGATGATGCAAAAGGTGGCTTCACCGATTTTGAGGGTGATCTGCCCAAGGCTGCGAAAACTCTGAAAGAGAGGGGTTTCCATAGCGTTGAATTCATAACCACCCGCAACAGCGTTGAGGTTTTGGAGAAATATGCAGGCTATCTGTGGAATGAAGGCTTTGTCGTTACTTTCGGCAGTGAGCACAACACTCCCGCAATGGAGCCGATAAAACTTGCCGCACGCGGTGGGGTGGACCTGACTCCTCTGCTCAAGGAACTCAATTATAAAGGTGCATGCATTACAGCTGCACACCAGTATCTCAAATCACAGGGCAAACAGGGATATCTTGATGCCGAAGGCAATCCTGATCTCGCTAAGCGCGATGAATATGTGGCTCTGGGTGACAAACTTATCAAAGAGGTTATCCTATAATGAAAGAAATAGACAAACTGATAGAGGTTTCGCACCGCTATGGCAGCGACAGCCGTTTTGTGATTGCGGGCGGCGGCAACACCTCTTATAAAGATTCTGAAATACTCTGGGTGAAGGCAAGCGGACATGCTCTTGCCACCATCACAGAAGACGGCTTCGCTGTGCTTGACCGCAGCAAGCTCAACCCCATGGGAGAGAAGAAATACAGTGCTGACGCTGCTGAGCGCGAGGCTCAGGTGAAGGATGATCTGGCTGCTGCCTGCATCACCCGTGACCGTCGTCCTTCTGTAGAGACTTCTCTTCACAACGCAATGAGCGCGAAGTATGTGGTTCATCTCCATCCAACACTGGTCAACGGTGTGATGTGCTCAAAGAATGCAAAGGCTGAGTGTGCTTCTCTTTTCGGTGAAGATGCTCTTTTCATTGCTTACACAGATCCCGGTTATGTGCTTTTCAAGAAAGTATATGATGAAATCTGCAAGTTCAAGAAAGCTAAAGGCTATGAGCCCAAAGTGATAATGCTTCAGAACCACGGTGTGTTCGTGGGCGCTGATACGGTTGAAGAAATAGATGCCATCTATGCTGACATGCTCGCAAAGATAGGTGCCCGCACAAAAGAGGTTGATCTCACTCCCACAACAGTGTGTGACTGCGCAACCGAGGTGGTGCCTGCTGTCCGCTCGATGCTGAGCAGAGAGGGGCGCGGCCTTAAGGTCATCCGCGTTGTGAAGAATGCACTTGTTGACAGCTTCATCAAGAGCAAGGCTTCATTCAAAGCCATCTCTGCACCCTTCACTCCTGACGGAATAGTATACTGCAAATCATCTTACATATATGTTGCAGGTGCTGATAAAGAGGATATTCTGAAGAAAACAGAAGTTGCAATTGAAAAATATGTAGCTGAAAAAGGATATACCCCCAAGGTTATCGCCATCAAGAACATCGGTCTGCTCTGCGTGGGTGACAGCGCCAAAGGTGCAGGCATCATTGCTGAGGTCTTCACAGACTGCCTGAAGGTTGCGTGGTACGCACAGGCATTCGGCGGTGAGCACCCCATGACTCAGAAACAGATAGACTTCATCGACAACTGGGAGGTTGAGAACTACCGCCGCAAAGTGAGTGCAGCCGGCAACAAGGGCCGCGCAGAGAATAAAGTGTTCATCGTGACCGGTGCAGCACAGGGATTCGGCGAGGGTATTGCACGCTGCCTTGTTGAGGAAGGTGCAAACGTGGTTGTTGCCGACCTTAACGAAGTTACAGGCAATGCTACCGTTGATAACCTGAATGCCATCTGCAAAAACAACCGTGTTACATTCTTCAAGACTGACGTGACCGACATTGACTGTCTCGCCGCTCTTGTCAAGGACACAGTTGTCAATTTCGGCTGCATCGATGCATTCGTAAGCAATGCCGGCATTGCAATCGCAGGTGACCTCACTCAGATGGTTCCTCAGAAGTTCGAGCTTGTGACAAAGATCAACTACAACGGTTTCTTCTATTGCTCGAAAGTTGTGGCTCCTGTGATGAAGGCTCAGACAAAATATGATCCCGAATATTACGGTGACATCATTCAGATCAACTCGAAGAGTGGTCTGGAGGGCAGCAAGGCAAACTTTGCATACGCAGGCAGCAAGTTCGGCGGCCTCGGACTTGTTCAGTCATTCGCACTCGAGCTTGCCCCTTACCGCATCAAGGTCAATGGTATATGCCCCGGCAACTTCCTTGACGGTCCGCTGTGGAGCGATCCGGTGAAAGGTCTTTATGTACAGTATCTCAACGCTGGCAAAGTTCCCGGCGCCAAGACTGTTGAAGACGTACGTGAGTATTACCTTTCAAAGGTGCCCATGCATAAAGGCTGCACACCCAAAGATGTTACCAAGGGTGTTCTCTACCTTGTCGAGCAGACAGGAGAGACCGGGCAGGCTCTGCCTATCACCGGCGGTCAGATAATGCTTAAATAATCTTGAAAATATCACACAATATGAAAACTAAAGCAGTCAGATTATACGGCAAAGACGACCTTCGTCTCGAGGAATTCGAACTCCCCCGGATCAAGGATGATGAAATTCTTGCCAAAGTGATGTGCGACAGCATCTGCATGTCATCGTACAAAGCTGCTCACCAGGGACCGGAGCACAAACGTGTTCCTGACAACTGTGCAGTGAACCCGGTCATCATCGGTCACGAATTTGCCGGTGAGATTGTAGAAGTCGGTGCAAAATGGCAGAGCCAGTTCAAACCGGGTGACAAATTTTCCATCCAGCCCGCAATGAACTATGAAGGCGGTCCGGTTGGCATACTTTCAGCTCCCGGTTATTCTTATCATAACATCGGCGGCGACTCTACTTATGTGGTTGTCCCCAAGGAAGTTATGGAAATGGGTTGCCTCCTTCCCTATAAGGGTGAAGGTTTCTATCCAGCTTCACTCAGCGAGCCTCTCAGCTGCGTGGTGGGCGCAATGCACGCTTGCTACCATACAACTCCCGGTTCGTATGTCCACCAGATGGAGATCAAGGAAAACGGTAAGATGGCACTTCTTGCAGGTGTCGGCCCCATGGGTCTTGCATGCATCAACTATGTGCTTAACCGTGAAGACCGTCATCCTTCATTGTTTGTTGTAACTGATATCGACCAGTCCCGTCTTGACCGTGCGGCTTCTCTCTACACCAAAGAGTTTGCAGCAAGCCGTGGAATTGACCTCCGTTATGTCAACACCGGTACTGTTGAGAATCCCGTTGAAACCCTCCGCGAGATCTCCGGCGGCGACGGTTATGACGAGGTTGTTGTAATGGCTCCTGTCGCTGCAGTGGTCGAGCAGGCCGATGCAATACTTGCATTTGACGGCTGTCTCAATTTCTTCTCAGGCCCCGGCCGCTCAGACTTCAAGGCTCCTTTCAACTTCTATAACGTCCACTATGCTTTCACACATGTTGTGGGCACCAGCGGAGGTAACACAGATGATATGAAAGAGGCTCTTCACCTCATGGGCAAGGGGATGGACCCCGCCGGTCTTGTGACACACATCGGTGGTCTCAATGCAGTTATCGACACCACGCTCAACCTTCCTTCCATCCCCGGTGGAAAGAAGCTCATCTACACTCATGTCGAGATGCCTCTCACACCTATCGCAGAATTTGCAGAGAAAGGCAAGACAAATCCTGTATATGCAAAGCTGGCTGAGATATGCGCAGCACACAACGGTCTCTGGAGCGTCGAGGCTGAGGAATACTTACTTGCAAATTCAGACAAGCTATGCTGAACGTAGCCAGATTCATCTTCAATCCCTTCAAGGAGAACACTTACGTAGTGTGGGATGAAACCCTTGAAGGGATTTTAGTGGATCCCGGAAATAATTACCAGAAAGAGACAGATTCTCTGGTGAAATTCATCAATGCCAAAGGTATCAGACCTTTGGCATTGGTTTCTACTCACGGACATTACGACCATGTGTGCGGAGCTGGATTCCTTCAGGGTGTGTATGATGTGCCTTTTGCCCTCAGCAGTGTGGATGAGTATGTCTACTGCACTTCTGCCTTTGACGGCGACCGCTATCAGTTCAAATTCAAGCAGGTGCCTTATGCAATTGACCTGGCAGACGGTGCGCCATTATGTTTCGGCAACACATCGATCAGGCCGATCGCCACGCCCGGTCATACACGCGGAGGGGTGTCTCTCTATTGTCAGGATGCAAAGATTATCTTCACAGGAGATACTCTGATGTGCGGAACAATAGGAAGGACTGACCTCAAGGGAAGTGACTATCCCACAATCATGGACAGCATTACAAACAGGCTTCTTCCGCTGCCTGACGATGTGATGGTCTATCCGGGGCACGGCCCGCATACCACTATCGGGGCTGAGCGCTCGGGCAACCCGTTTTTGATATAGTTTCACTTAATAATTACTTGAAAACAGGGGGGGGATTTCCGCATAATGAGGAAATTCCCCCTGTTTTTTGTGATGATTTCTGCCCACACTGTTCCAGATATGAGTATTATTATTTATTTTTGAAGGTTAATATGCATATATGCGCAATACATTTTATCAACTTGTATGAAGAAACTATTCAACATTTTAATGATGTTCGCAGTCATCGCATGCGCAGTGGGATGCGGTGATCCGAAAGATCCCGTGAATTCGGTTGACCCGGAGTCGCTGAATGCGGCGAAGACAGCGTACACAATCGGGGCGGAGGGAGGATCCCTCGAGTTCCAGGTGTCCACCAATGTGGACCTGA
>JAZLJK010000059.1:0-10746 GCA_045617865.1 Bacteroidales bacterium
CCACATGCCGGGGAGCGTCCACAAATACACAGGAAGAGACGAAACGCTTACTGTAAGCACAAAAAAAAGAGGACAGCCAAAAGACTGTCCTCAAAGGTCGGGATGACTCGACTCGAACGAGCGACCCCCACGTCCCTAACGTGGTGCGCTAGCCAACTGCGCCACATCCCGATTTCCACGGCTCGATTATCTCGAACGGGACCGCAAAGATATAAACTTTTTTGAAAAGTAGCAGCCTTGCGGCAAAAAATTTCAAAAAAATTTTAGCAATCTGTGTCCGGCTCGCGGGATTTCACTGAAAAACTGCGGCGGTGGTGCTCGCAGAAGCCATATTTGCTGATGGCTTCCCTATGTTCTTCGGTAGGATATCCCATGTTCCGTTCCCATCCGTACATTGGATAGTCTGCGGCTATCTTTGTCATGTATTCGTCACGGTATGTCTTGGCAAGAATGGATGCCGCCGATATCTCGGGCACCTTGTCGTCGCCCTTCACTATGCACTTGTACGGAACTTCTGCACCTGAAGGATCAACATACTTGCGGAAACGGTTGCCATCCACAAGCACCAGGTCAAGCTTTGTCTTCAGCCCGTCAAGAGCCCTCTGCATTGCTGTAATCGATGCCTGAAGAATGTTCATCTCATCTATCTCGACCGCAGAGCAGCTTGCCACACACCATGCCACAGCCTCTTTCTCTATGATGTCGCGCATGAGGTTGCGCTGGGCTGCAGTCATCTGCTTCGAGTCTTTCAGCAGCGGATGATAGAAACCTTCGGGCAGCACCACCGCCGCCGCATAGACAGGTCCTGCCAGAGGGCCGCGCCCCGCCTCGTCGCATCCTGCAATGACACCGTATGCCCCCACTCCCCCGAAAAGGTCACCTTCGGCTGAAGGAAGATATTCGTCGCGGTATGATGCACGGCACCACTCGCGAATCTTCTCCTTGAAGCCACCAAGCAGAGTGACCACATCACAGATTGAAGGGTCGCTGCCAAGTTTGTTCTGGCCGCATACCACATACAGCCTGCGGTGATACTGGCCGCAGAGAGTGGCAAGGCCGCTCACCAGCTTGCCGCTGAGGCTTGAGGCATCAAGACGCCCTTCGCCCGTTATCACCATGCGAGAACGTTTGATCTTCTCATCAAGAGACACAAGGTCGGCGAAAAGACGCCAGCCGGACTGCAGTTTTGCACCGAAGAAAGCATAGAGGCCAGCCCCCACTCCACCGGCGGCGCCGCCACCCGGAATGGTGGCGAAATCTTCTGCGCGCGAACCGTAACCCACCGAGCGGAGCCACTCACCGGCAGTGACGCACCACTCCTCCATTCTCTTTTCAAGCACCGGAAGCATCTCTTCCGTTGCGCCTTTCTGAGGAGCGAAAACCGCTGTGGCACCGTTCGGACCGAGAAGCGGGTTCTTGACATCACATGCCACCTGAACCTCGATATCATCAAAGAGATGAAGGTTTTCAAGCCCCACCGCCTCCACCATTCCTCGGCCGCCGTCGTTTGTGGCGCTGCCGCCAATGCCCACAATGATTCTGCGCGGATTGAATTCCAAAGCCGCCATCAGCATCATGCCCAGGCCGTAGGTGGTGGTGTTCATGGGGTTGCGCTCAGACTTGTCAAGCATCATGAGCCCCACGCAGCGCGCCATCTCGATGAAGACAGTGTCGCCGGCGACAACCATCGGCACGTAGATGTAACGCATCAGCGCATCCTTGGAATCGACCCACTCTTCGCGGGCGCCGGGCACAGATTGGAGCACCACCTCCATGGAGCCTTCCCCACCATCTGCCAGAGGCACCTGCAGCACCTCTTCGGAAGTGTTGCCCGCCTCACGGATGGCGTTTTCTATCATCCCGGCGATTTCGGTGGCCGAGTATGTTCCCTTGAATTTGTCAGGAACGAGAAGAATCATTATTTAAGAGATTTGAGCCAGCGGGCAAGTGAGTTGTAGAAGTCGTTGCGTGCGTCACCGAGCAGGTCGTTGTCGGTGTATTTCGAAGACTCGAAAGAGAACCCGTGCTGACCGTGAGCGAAAATGTGAAGCTCTGAAGGGACCTTGCACTCAACGAGTTTCTGATAATATGTGATGCTGTTCAAGGGATTGACCTCTGTATCATCAGAACCGAGGGCGATGAATGTGGGAGGTGTGTCGAATGACACGTGGTTTGCCACCTCATATTTATATGAAAGCCTCTTGTATTCAGCTGCGCTCATGACCTCTTCGCTGCCGAGCAGGCATGATCCTGTGTATGTATGGCCGAAAGGCTGCTGAAGAGATATCACGGGATAAATCAGAACTGAGAAGTCGGGACGGGTCACAGCATCGTCATAGAGCACAGACGCGCTGGCTGCAAGATGTCCGCCAGCAGAGAAGCCCATGATGCCAACTTTGCTCACGCTCCACTCGCCCTGATGCTTGCGGCAGTATCTGAAAACTTCCTGAACATCTGCCAGAGGCACTGAAGCATGACCGTTGGGAAGGCGGTATTTTACAACTGCCACTGTGATGCCCTGTGAAACAAGCCATTCTGCGGCATAGAGACCCTCTATATATTCACATACACAGGCATATCCGCCGCCTGGGCACACAACCACCATCTGTCCGTTGGGGGTCTTGGGAAAATAGAGGTCGAAACGTGCGTAGTCAGAAATGTTCTTTGTTGCACCGTTGGGATCGAACATCTCTTCGGGCTCGGTGATACCGTTGCTTTCAGCCATTTCCAGAGCGAGTGTCTCGGGCTTCTTTGCCATTACGGGAGAAAGATCCTTTGCCACTTTCTTGAGGTTAGTCTTTTCAGGAGCATACAGGAACACGGTCTTGTCGGGACGGAGTTCGCACTTAGGCATAATCTTGTTGTTGTCTTTTGCAGACATGTTGAGGGCAAGCACAAGGGCTGCCACAATAATCATGAATCTTTTCATATTTATACAATTTTAAACGTTTATAATCGTTTTTACCGACTTTCGAGCCATCTTTCAAGAGCCGCCTCAAACACTTCACGCTCCCCGGCATCAAGCCAGTTCTGTCCCTCCTGCTCAGATGCGAAGCCGAAGCCGTGCCCGCCGTTTTCAAAGATGTGCAGCTCAGCGCTCACACCATGGGCGAGCAGAGCCCTGTAATAATTGATGCTGTTTGCGGGAGGAACCACGTCGTCATCAAATGCAAGCATCAGGAATGCCGGCGGTGTATCTGCCGTAACCTGATCTTCAAGGGTGTAGCGGGCCGAAAGTGCATCATATTCACGGCAGTTCTCCAACCACTCGTCAAACGGCACGTCCACCCTGCTCTTGCATACACTTTCGCGGCCAAGCAGCGTCATGCGTGTACCTTCGTGAGTGTATTCACCGAAAGTCAGGACAGGATAGATCAGCACCGAGAAGTCGGGACGGGTTGCTGCATCCACATAAAGGGTGGATACACAGCCTGCCATGTGACCTCCGGCAGAAAAGCCCATCACTCCAATCTTTTCCAGGCCCCACTCCTGCTGATGCTCGCGCAGATAGCGGAAGATTATGTGCATGTCTGTGAGCGGCACTGCGTGATGAGTGTTGGGCAGGCGGTGCTTGGCCACCACCGCTGCATAACCACGCTTCAGCAGCCATTCCGCCACATACATTCCTTCGTGATATGTTGCAAGGCAGTAATACCCGCCGCCCGGGCAGACCACCACCATCTTGCCATTCGGATTCTCGGGAAAGTAGACATCAAAGCGTGCTTCACGCCCGATGCTGCGTATCTGCCCTTCCGGACCATAGAGGAACTCCGGCTCGTCATAGCCGTTGTCTTCAGCAATCTCCAGCGCAAGTGTTTCGGGATTGTCAGCCACAACAGGATCGTTGATTGCGGCAAGCGAGGCCTCTATATTATCGGAATACAGGAACACTGTCTTGTCAGGCTTCAGGCCGCAAGACGGCATATTTTCGCAAACGCGCTGTGCTTCAGCCGAAATACCGGCAGCCAGCACTGCCAAAATCAGACAAATCGCTTTCTTCATATTGCTTCAAAAATCACTTGACAAGGGGCCGAAAAACGCAGCCGGGTGTAAAGTTATACTTTTTTTATCAAAAATTACTTCAAAATCATTTGGCATTTCAAAAATAATATCTACATTTGCCGTCCCGAAACGCTTCCTTAGCTCAGTTGGTAGAGCACGACACTCTTAATGTTGGGGTCCAGGGTTCGAGACCCTGAGGGAGCACAGAGCCTCGCAGCAATGCGGGGCTTTTTCTTTTCCATATTTTTTGTAAGTTTGTACCACAAGACACAGACTTAAACATGAAAATTATCATTGTGGGGACGGCCCACCCTTATCGCGGCGGCATTGCGGCATTCAACCACAGGATGGCCGAACAGTTCCTGAAAGAGGGGCACGAGGTGGAAATCTACAACTTCTCGCTGCAGTATCCGTCCATTCTCTTTCCCGGCAAGACGCAGTATTCCGATGATCCCGCACCGGAAGGCATCACCATCACCCGCAATGTGAATTCCTGCAATCCGTTCAACTGGCTGAGAGTGGGCCGCAGGCTGCGCCGCAGCGGGGCCGACTTGATCATAATGCGGTTCTGGCTCCCCTTCATGGGTCCATGCCTCGGATCCATTGCGCGCTGCGCCGGCAAGAAAATCAGGAAGGTGGCAGTGCTGGACAACCTGATTCCTCACGAAAAGCGCATAGGCGACAAGATTTTCGCACGGTATTTCATAAACAGCATGGATGCCATGCTTGCAATGTCGCAGTCTGTGCTGGACGACACATATCTTTTTGACAGCACCAAGCCCAGGACACTCTCACCCCACCCCATTTACGACACCTACGGCACACCTGTCTCAAAGCAGGAGGCCACGGCTGCACTGGGGCTGGATCCGGCAGAGGACTATATGCTTTTCTTCGGATTCATACGCGACTACAAGGGGCTTGACCTTATCATGAAGGCAATGGCAGAGCCGGAGCTGAAAGAGAGCAGCGCGAAGCTTCTGGTGGCCGGGGAATTCTACAACAACAGTGAGCAGTACAAAAACCTCGAGCATGAGCTGGGTCTGGAAGGACGCATCATCTGGCGCACAGACTTCATCCCGCAGGAGCAGGTTGCAAGCTATTTCTGCGCCGCCGACCTGATAGTGCAGCCATACAAATCAGCCACTCAGAGCGGTGTCACACAGATCGGCTATCATTTCGAGAAGCCCATGCTGGTGACAGATGTGGGAGGCCTGTCAGAAATCATCCTTGACGGCAGGACTGGATATGTGACACAGCCAGATCCGAAGGAAATCGCCGGGGCCGTCGCCAGCTATTTCAACGAGAGGCCCGATTTCCTGCAGGCCACCCGTGAGCAGAAGAAGAAATACGGCTGGGACACGTTCACCAAGGCGCTCTATTCACTCGCAAAGCCCGAATAGACACACCATCAATGCCGCAAAGAAATGGCCGGAAATCATCGTGACTTCCGGCCATTCTCTATTTGGTCTATGACAACACCTTAGTCTATATACATAGCATACAGTTTGGCATTCTTCATCTTGACGCGGATTGCATATTCGCCTTCAGGCATTTCGAATGCAGGAATCTTTATGGCATCACCTGTGATTTCAGCAGAAGCCACTACCCTGCCGCCGTCGAGAAGCTCCACCTTCATCATGCCGTCTTCAGCCACAGCAGCATTCACATTAAGCATGCCGCCTCCAATGATATTGTTGGTGGTGAACTTGACAGGCTTGTCCTCTGCATCAACATAGAACCAGCCGTCTGCACGGTAAGAAGCCAGCAATGAAACGCACTCAGCATCGCGGAGCTGCTGAGTGAGGCCTTTCCAACCGCCTATCGCATCGAAATAAGGAAGGTTCTCCTTCATGCCACGGTTCTTGAAAAGCTTCTCATAGTCATCATCTTCAAGCTCCCACTTGTTGTCGTGCAGGAAGAGGGGCTCTGCCATACAGTGAGGATATCCCATAGAAATACCGCTTGACTGATAGTATTTGTCTCCGTCGCGGATGACATCGGGACCAAGACCGTATGCGCAGAAATAGAAGTCGTTCCAGTCGTCTGTCACAAGGAACCCTGCCTCGTTGTCGGGGAAATCATAGAAGTTCACACCGTCGCGGCTGTATTCCAGATCGACGCCCACGCGCTGCCAGTCACTGTCATAATCTTCGACGAAAGAGAGGAAGAGGCCTGATTCGGGATGATAGTATGTACCACCACCGTACTGCTGTGTGAAAGGAGTGTCGTGAGGGCCGCTGCTGGTCATGCTGTGGAGATAGTTCCAGTTGATGCCGTCGGTAGTGCTGTAGATGGTGAGGATGCGGCTGCTGTTGGGAAGCAGGTCATAGGGGACATCGTAAGGAGCGAAACGGCGCACTGTCTGGCCACGGGTAAGATAGAGCATTGTGCTGTCTGCGTTATACCAGCTGTTGCCGAAGTTGTCGTTTGTCATGAATCCGTCATCATAGACATTTCCCTGATAATCGGGTACATCGCGGAAGACGGGCTTGTCGCTGAGGAACACAGTGTCACCTGTTGAAGTGGTCACGAGTGTCCAGTATGTACGGTAGCCTGCATTCACGCAGCCGTAGTCGTGAGGCTCCATGTTCTGAATCATGCGCACATCCTCGAGCTTGTATGTGCCGTGCTTTGCGGGATCATAGAGCTCGAACTTGGCGTCAGAGTCACCGTTCACGTTCCAGCCGAGAGAGCAGGACAGAGCCTTTGAGCTGGTGAACACCTTCTCATATCCGTCCTTGGCGGGTACGGGTGCCGCGTCAACTCTTTCATAGGGCCCCTCAATGTTGTCTGACTTGACAACAAAGGGGAATTTCGGATCACCGTAAAGCTGCCATTTCGAGTATGTATATTCAGTACCGGTAGCTACATAGCTGCCGTCCTCTGCCTTGTATACGCCATCAGTGGTTATATATACGACCTCAGGCTTGGGGCTTGACCATACCTTGTGCGCCTCTGCCTTTGTCAACTTTACAGAAAGGTTCTTTGATGCACGTTTGAATATATAATCATCGGGAGTGAAGAGTATCATGCGCTCTGCTATAGCACTCTCGGGAGCCTCTATCTCGGGTACATGCTCGATGCGGAGAAGGCGGCGGTATGTGGTGTCACCGAAATTGATATCTACGGGATACCTGCCTGCTGCCAGCTCGCCGGCATTGCGGATGTCATAATAGTTGAACCCTTCTTTCAGCTTGAAGCTGCACTTAATCACGGAATTGTTGTCCTGGTCGAACACCTCAACCTCCGCCTTCCTGCGGCTGTCACCTTCGGGAAGCACAATGGCAAGGTCGGCATCCTTGCAGTTGCGGTAAATGGGCTGTACAAATTCAGCCTGAATCTCAGGTTGTTCAGCGGGCTGCTGCTCGGACTCCTGCGCCTTCAATCCGGGGCAGTTGAGAACCGATGCAAGTGCAACCATTGTCGCGAATGTCGCTCTTTTGAATTTCATAATCTGTTCTGTATTATTTAATGTTATTTCCTGACTTTGAAGATGACCTTGTCCTGGTGTCCCGAGCCGATGCAGGGAGCGTGGCTCACCTCTGGGCCGACAATGATGATTTCACCCGGCTGGACATACACAATCTCCTCGATTTTGTCGTCATACAATATGTAGTCGCTTTCTGAATTGAACTCACCCACGGGGAGTGTGCATTCACTGCGCTCCTTCACCCCCACTCCTTCTGTCAATGTGAGAGGGCAGTGGATGTCGTAGTACTGGTCGTGCGCCTCGAACTTCGACTCCTCTGCAGGTGCCAGCTCGCAGCCCACCACATTCATATAGACTTCTTTGCCGTCAATTTCATGGCGGCCGCATGGCAACGACCTAAGGTCGCACGAGCCGATAACTTCCAGTGCTTTCGCAACATTTTCACCGAGCCCTGCAAGCTGTCTGAACTCTTCGCTGCCGATTTTTACTGCCTTTGCTTCCATACTAGATATAATGATTTGAATCCCACAAATGTAGTTATTCTTGAAGACACTTGCAAACATAACCCCATCCTGAGCCGCGTCGACACCTGAATCCCACAAAAAATTACACGGTGATTACGCAAAAAACATATATTTACGGAATGATACAGACAGCTGACAACAAGGCCCGCGAGATATGGGTCGACTGGATGCGGGTTGCCGCTTGTTTTCTTGTGATGCTGGTCCACAGCACCGAACCTTTCTATTTCGGAGGAGAAGGCACCCTTATTCTTACACGCACCGATGCCTTGTGGGCCTCGTTCTTCGATTCATTCGCCCGTGCCTGCGTGCCGCTGTTCGTGGTTGCGTCAAGCTATCTTCAGTTTCCGCTGCACTACAGCACCGGAGAGTTCTTCCGCAGGAGGGCGGTCAGAATCCTTGTTCCGTTCATACACATGTGTGGCATTGGCCGCTGTGATTGTGCAGCGCATCCCCAAGGTGGGCAAGTGGATTATGGGTTAAAGATCAGGCAATACTAGGGAATTGCCACTTTGTAAGTCCTGCCCGACTTGTCTTCGAGGCTGAGACCGCGGAGCCAGGGATTGGCAAGACGCAGTTCATAATAAGTGGTGCCGTGCTCGCGCGCGAATGTTGCCAGGTCTTCTATGGTTTCTGTCACAGTCACGATCTTGCGCGGCTTTACATAAGGATAATAGTCGTCTTCATCTAGTATGAATCCGAATGACTTCGGGTCTTCGAACATCATCTTGCATGTGATCACCCTGAACATGTAGCGGCTGGTCTCCTGCACAAGCCAGAGGTTCAAGGGATTGCCCGACTGCTGCTCTTCCATCTTCTTGCTGATGGCGCCCGGGCCGGCATTGTAACTTGCGCATACTGCCATCCAGCTGCCGAACTTGCGGTAGAGATCCTTCAGATATTTGCATGCAGCGCGGGTCGCCTTCTCCACATTGTACCGCTCGTCTATGTTGTCGTTCACCTCCAGGCCGTACTGGCGGCCGGAAGCAGTCATGAACTGCCAGAGACCGGCAGCTCCAGCTGAGGAATATGCTATGGGATCGAGATTGCTCTCTATCACCATCAGATACTTGAGGTCGTCGGGAATGCCGCACTCCTTCAGGATAGGCTCCACTATGGGGAAATATCTGGTGCTGCGCTTCAGCATGAGCAGGCTCACCGAGTGAGAATATGAAAAGGCAATGAGCTCGCGGTCCATCCTCTCGCGCAGGTCATACCGCTTCAGGTCCACCACTTCACCTGCGAACTCCACACTCTCAGGCACCTTGTGAGCCCTGTAGTATGTGGGGATGTCTTCAGGGGAGATCTGTGTCTGCTCGTCGTCTTCATCAACCACCAGAAAGCTTCTGAATTCCGGTGTGTCATTTCTGTTCTGCCCGCATGCGAAAAGGCACGGAAGCATGGCCAGCGCCATCAATGCAAATAGTTTCTTCATAATCGGGCATAAAGATACTGATATTTTTTGTAAGTTTGAGAATTCATATAAAACAGAACAGAATGTCACGAATATTAGCAGCCTGCATGCTGGCACTTGCATGCACCTTCCCGGGCCACGCCGCACAACAGCCCGCCCGCAGCAAATCGGCACCTCAGATTCTCACCTACGCATACCACGGAGTGCGCTGCCGTCACCTCGACCCCAACAACGACCAGAAGCTCAGCGAAGAAGAGCATACGGCCGCCCTTGCACGATACAAGGCAGTTGCAGACGCAGGCATCATGATAATGACAAGCGACGGCAACGACGGTGCGCCCGAATATCCCGCGCAGACCCTCATGCAGCTTGACCTTGCACAGGAGGCAGGATTGAAGCTGGCAGTGCCGGTCGGATGCTATTTCGGCCGTCCCGAAGAAATGAAGGCGATGGTGGAGCTGATACGCAACCATCCTGCACTCTGGGGCTACCAGGTGATTGACGAGCCCAGTGCCGAATTGTTCCCGGAAATCGCAGAAGCCGTGAAGGTCATCCGCGCCAATGACGCAGACCACCCGTGCTACATCAACCTGCATGGCAGCAACGTGACCTTCGGCCCATACGGCTCCACAAAGACCGACACATACAAAGAATACATAGACCGTTTCATACAGGAGATCGAGCCCGATTTCGTCTCGTTCGACGAATATCCATGCCTTGAAAGCGGTGTGATGGACGGCTGGTACAACACCCTCACCGAATTGATGGAGTACACGAAGGCCGCAGGGCTGCCTCTCTGGGCATACGCCTCATCGTGCAAGTTCTCAAACTCTATCCAGACCATGATCCAGACCACTCCGAACATGGCGACGCTCAGGCTCCAGCACTACACCAACCTGGCATACGGGGCGCAATGCCTGCAGCATTTCACATGGGCGGCCACCGGCGGAGTGGACCTGGCAGGCCACTGGCCGCTCGACGGCAAGGGTGACATCAATCCCGAAGGATCTTACTATGTTGTGCAGGAAGCCCTGAAGGAGATACAGAACCGCGCGTATGTTTTCTGCGGCTGTGATGTACAGTGGGTCGGCCACATGACAGACATTCCCAGAGGAGCTGTGGCATACGACCCCGCCCTTCTGCCGGTCCAGGTAAAGTGCATCGACACACGCGACCCGCTGCTTGTATCATACATAGCCAACGGCAAGGCCCGCTACCTGATGGTGGTGAGCCGCTCACACCTTGAAGATTCTGCCGTATCTATCTCATTTGCAGATGATGTCTGGCAGATAGACCGCGAAGGCAGAAAGGTCAAGACCGGCAAAGGCCTGCACTTCTACGACATAGAGAAAGGTGACGCACTGATATTCAAGCTCCAA
>JAZLJK010000060.1:0-5153 GCA_045617865.1 Bacteroidales bacterium
GCCGAACAGCGGCTTACCCGCTTTGATGTCCTCAAGGATCTGTGCCTTGAAGATGTTGAAATCTACTTCTTCTTTCATTGTTACTGTGTGTTACAAAAATAAAACTTTATTCTTGCTTGACACAGTTCATTTTACACTCTCGAACAGCAATACGAAAGAAGTCAGGCCAAAGCTCTGGAACGACGGAGTAGGCCTAGGAGTGCTTGCAGGAGGTCTGTTCTCGGAGCACCTGAGCTACCACTGGGCGTTCTGGGTTGCAGCGGCCGTCAATACACTGGGGATGGCTTATTACTTCCTGCGGGTCCGCGGGCATTTCGAATCCAACAAGCTCCGATAGGCAGATGACAGCGGGTAGATAAAGGCGGGGCATTACCAGAAATGAACCCGGAGCTCCGGAGACAGGTAATACTCCTGTTCCGGCGTAACGTCAAAGCATGAATACCAGTCTTCAATGTTATTAACTATGCCGTTGACACGGTACTCATTAATAGAATGGACCTGCTCTCTGACTGACTTGATCTTATCTTCCATGCTGAGGTACTGAGCATAGAACACCGCATAGGATTTGAAGAAACGGCGTTCCATATCCAGAAGCTGCTCTCCACGATACTTCCCTTCAAGCTCCTTCTTTGCAGCATGCCAGGCTATCTCCATCCCGCCAAGGTCGGCCATATCCTCATCTACGGTCCTGTCACCATCACAGAATATTGATTCACCGACGTAATACCGGTTAAAGATGTCTATCAGCCGCTCTTTCCTCTTCCTGAATTCCTGTTTGTCACTGGCGGACCACCAGTCGCCGCATTCACCGCGGGCATTGTAACTGCAGCCATCAGAATCGAATCCGTGACACATTTCGTGTGCAATCACAAAGCTGATGAACGGAAAGTCGGGATTCATATCCATCAGGACTTCCGTGCTAGGCAGAATGCACATCGTATTGCAATTCCTGAGATAGAAGGAATTCGCATCATATGCCGGGTAACCGACAAAAGGAGTCATATATGCGGCGGCAATTATATGGTCTATATTGTCATTATCCCCACTGTTGTCCATCAGTTTGCTTATATTTGATGAACATACCTCATGGAATGCAGAGCAGAAATCAGAGGAAACCGGCATATCGGCTTCATATCTTGCCCAGTCGAGTATTCCGGTATGACATTCCATAGCTTCAAGTTTTTCTCTGGCAAGCGCTTTCGTGCCGGTTGTCATCCATTCCGACCTGTCGATCCTTTCTATCATTGTACTGCGCAAACCTTCGAAAATCTCCTCGTTTTTCCTGATGTTTCTCTCCGTTGAATATAAATCACAGAATGTATGGGAGATATTCATCAGAAGGTTTGGTGACATGAACGCAATAAGGACGTTGGCCATGATTTCAGGCTCGAACAGGACGCTGATGTCCAGAGATGCGGCAGCGCACCATAGAAAGGCATTCGCCGCATCCAGCATATCGTTCCCCATACCGTCAATAAGTGCAAAGTACTGGCGCGTCGCATCATCCGTCGGGACAAAATCAGGATTCGCATTGCCAAGGGCTGCTGAAAATCGCTCAAATGCGCCATCAGCCGCTTTAGTTGCAGAAGCAGTGCGGGCAACATACTCCTTTATCTGCATACACTCGTCCGGTACACCGGCATCAAGGCTTTTTATTGTCTCGATGCCTTCCAGTTTGATATTTTCCTTCAGATAGCGTTCAAACTCACGGGCCTTTGGCAGAAGGCGAGTGTATTCTTCATATATGCCCGCTTCTTTCAGCCACTCTTCATTCCAGTCCGCCAGCAATCCGTCATATATGGCTGTGACCTTGATTCCGAACTTATGACCGTCAAGATTCTGGGGCTGGACGTAAAAGAAACTGTACCCTGCACGCGCGCATTGAGCTGCAGCTTGCGGATAATCATTGATGTCCTTGAGTTCTGCTATGCCGGACAGCCTTTTCCGCATCTGGACAAATGCCTCATCCATATTTTCATGGGAAGCGCATAAGCTTTTCAATTGATTCAATCTTCTCATGACCGGAACAGGATTGTCATCGCCTTCGCTATATGCCAGAGTCGAGAAATCCTGTGTCTGCTTAGTCCAGCATGGGACCGGCGCCCAGGCATCTGCACCTGGCGCCGCTATGCCCAGTCCGCAGACATAGCGGTAGAAATCATTGCCAGGTATGATGCCGTTATCGGAATACTTGTCATATTTCCATTCTGACGGTATGTATGGGTCGCGGCCGACTTCAGTACATGAACACAGACAGATAAAGACGGCGAGGACAGAAAAGGTTCGTAGAATCTTCATGCGAAAAGACATAGTGCACAAATTTAAGCAAATTATCATTCCTCACAGCAGATTGCCATTAACTTTTCCATTTTGGGGAAAGAGCCGTTACCTGGAAGTGGCCAGCGCAATGCCGCTCTCGCCCTTTTCGTTCACTGCACTATAGAAGTGGTATGTCACATCATCCCAGCGGAGGACGTAACTTTTGTGCGCATACAGATTGTCGTAGTATTTTGACGGATATATCAGGTCAGCGCCTTTCCACTCGACCCATAGGAAGAGGTCGCGGCTGCAGGCGAAACTGTTGTATGCCTGATATGCCCGGTCAGGGTCGAAAGCGCGGGAGTAGAACATCACGTAGATGTCGTCAATCTTCTGAATCTGCGGGTCTCTAGTAATGGTGCCCTGGTCCTCGAATCCGTAAATCGGATTGCCACCGTAACGCTCCCAGTCCCGGAGGTCGTCGGAGAAGGCCATTCCTATGCGCCCGGCCTTGTATCTGCTGGTCGGATTGATCCCGCAGGCGTTGTAGAACATCACGAATCTGTGACCCGTAAGGTGATCTTTGTCCTCTATGATGCAACTTTTGTACTGGCTGTAGTCCTCGAACCACTGCGCATCATCATCGGCAGGGGAAAGGATGGGCTCTATTTCGCATTCCCATTCCACCGCTTCACCGGCCGTCCGGCTGGAGGCGAGTCCTATCATCAGCGGAGCAGTCTCATAACCTGGGCTGTATCCGCCCAGATAACTCATCCAGTATTTTCCCTGATACTGCTCCATTTCGTAGCTGCCGCCCCATTGGAAGTCCTGAAGCGCCACGTATCCCGCTTTCTGGAATTTGTCCCAGCCGTTTCCGCCGGTGCTCATAATTTTACCGAGGGTGTTCCAATGGATGAGGTCATCACTGTCTGACAACCAGGTCTCATATCCCTCACCGTCAAATTGAAGCCAGGTCATATACCACTTGCCGTCGTGTCTGAAAATGCTCGGGCTTTCTGCCGAATATTCCGGATTTGAAGGGCGCAAAACGAATCCGTGCTTAATCGGAGTGGCCACCTGTTCATAGATTTTCGCCATTTCATCCGGAGAGACCTGCTGTTCCGCCCCTTTCAGACTGAGATTTCTCACGGCTTTTTTGAACTTGCGTTCGTTTCTGGTGGTAACAACCTGTCTGATGGTGCCGTCGGGATTGTAGTAGAGTTTGTCTGCGCACATACTGCGGCGATGGAACGATTCATCACCCGCCCCCGTGGCGACGCTGACGTAAGGGTTCTGGTAGAACACCCACCACTGGCCCTTGAATTCCACGATGGTGTGTTCGTTGTTGTAGGTGTCCATTGATTCCATGAACATGCCCTTGTATTCATAAGGCCCGAGTGGGCTGTCACCCATACAATAGCAAAGTTCGTATGCAGGATATGCCAGATATGAGGTTACGTATGAGAGATAGTACTTCCTGTTGTATTTGTGACAGCATATTCCCTCATAGAAATTAGGGGCATCAATATGATAGACACCTGTTTCATTGCCGTCTTCGTCAAGGACGCCGCCGCTGTGGTCATAGGATATCATATCGTCGTTCAATTTGACGGCATTCACAATATTCTGACCCATAAAGAGATAGGCCTGACCATCATCATCGATGAAGCAGTGGGGGTCTATGAAATCGCGGTTCACTGCTATGCCGGGAGTTTCCGGCGTGAACATAGGCTCGCCCAGAGGGTCCTCGAAGGGTCCGAACGGGGAGTCGCTGACCGCGACGCCTATCTGATTGGTATTGGCCGAATAGTAGAAAAAATACCTCATTACCGGCGTGGGGTCCGTCTGACTCTTAGGAACCATCTTTCTCACACACTGAGGCCCCCATGCATTGGACTTGGCCCAGGTTGTCTGCTCAAACGGTCTGAAAATCACTCCGCCATCCTTGAAATGCTTCATGTCGGTGGTGTAGTAACAGTGGTAATCCTTCATATCGAAACCGTGGCTGGCCTTCTGGTCGTGGCTGGGATAGACGAACAGTGTGTCACCGAACACAATTGCCGAAGGGTCAGCGGCGTAACTGTCTGTGAGTATTGGGTTGACGCTTTCACTGCATCCTGCGAGCAATGACAGCAGCAGTGACAATGTAATTATGGCTGAATTTTTCATGACTTGATGGAAAATAAGTGACAGTGCAACAGCGCTATCACATTGTGGGTAAAGCCCGTCAGCTCAGAATTGCGTCCGCCAGGGCCTCGAGGGCAGGGATATCGCTCTCCTTCAACACGCCGCGTAGGGTTACGGTCTCGCCCTTGACGGTGATGTCCTTCATCTCCCCGAGCATCTTTTTCATGACTCCGGCGGCGCACGGCGCCCAACTGCCGTTTTCAATCAATGCGACCTCGCGCTTCTGCCAGGCCTTTATCTGCAGATGGTGGAGAAAATCATACATCGGAGGGAAAAGGCCTCCGTCATAGCTTGAAGCGGCAAGGACCAGTTTGCCGTACTTGAAAGCATCTTCGATGGCCTCAGCCTGATCTTCACGGCAAAGGTCCGCAACTGCCACCTTGGGGCAGCCTTTCGCACGGAGGATATCTGCAAGTTTCTCTGCAGCATACTTAGTGCAACCATGGATTGAAGCGCAGGCGATGAATACGCCATCGGCCTCGACCCCATAACTGCTCCATATCGAATACAGGCGCACGGCCTCTGCAAGCCTGTCGCCGATGAGGAGAGGTCCGTGAAGAGGAAGTATCTGCTCTATCTCCAAGTCCGCAATCTTCTTCAGCAGGGTTGAAACAGGGCCACCGTATTTGCCGCAGATATTGAAATAGTAGCGTCTGGCTTCGCATGCCCAGTCGTCCGGATCGGCATCCATCACGCCGAACTTGCCG
>JAZLJK010000061.1:0-18200 GCA_045617865.1 Bacteroidales bacterium
CATCCTTTGAATCGTATGAAACCTGGAACTGCTGGGCACCGACAGCCTTGCCGCTGTAATTGCCCACACCGGTCATCCAAAGACGGCAATACAGCTTAACGCGGGCGCTGCCGTCGGTCTTCTCATAGTTGCCGGTGAATCCTTCATCATCAATGATAGAGCCGGCATAAGGATAGAACGCCTTCTTGCCGCCTTCAAGCAGATGGAAGAAACCCTGAGAGATAAACTGAAGGTCACTTGCCGCAATACCGGCCCAGGTCTCCTGAGGAGGAACCATATAGCCCACGGGGCACGGGTCATAGATAGACTTCTCAGTTGCCCAGAGAGAGTTCTCCATCTTGGCCTGGACACCGTTATACCACTCGAAAGTGTTGTTTGTCTTCTTGAAAGGAACGTCGGGCATGCAGACAGCATCCCAGATGTCGTTAGAAGGCGCCTTTATCATCTTGTCTACAAGGTCATCTGAAGGGATGAAAGGATCCTTGCGGCCCCACTGATACAGCACGCCGTGAGTCTTCTCGACCTCATTGGGATTGACACTCACTGCACCGAGGTTACGGTCCATGAGAGTGTATTCTGTGCCATACATGTTCTTGTGAGACATCTCCTTGGGCATGTTGGTGCACCAGATGTGCCAGCTCCATGCAATGTCTTCATACTCGTCATAAACAGCAATCAGGGCATTTCCCTTGCTGCCTGTGGCATTGAAAGATACACGCTTGGTGGCCTTGTCGAGAGTGACATCCTTAATACAGTCATTCTCAACCCAGAGAACCTCCACCTGAAGAGGAGTGAATTTAACCTCAGATGCGTCAATATGGAAACGTGCACCTTCAAAAGCACCTGCGGCACCGTTGCCCACGACAGAAGCATCGAAGCTGTATGTGCCTTCAGCGTTCACGATATAGCAGTTTGCCGTACCGTTCTTGCTGAGGTCAGAATCGACGGGAGTCTGGGGCTCGTTGTCAACCTCACCGTAGTCGGCCTCCTGAAGCACAACGCATGTGGTGAAGAAGTTGCCAGACTTGAACTTGATGACAGAAGAACGTGCATCCTCAGACTTGTTGGGCTTAACCTCGAATGCAATTGCATCCTCGCGCACCGCCTTTGTCTGCTTGCATACAACCCAGTCAGAATCAGGGATGACTTCATAATCGAGGTTGGTTGAAACCTTGACCTCGATGTCACCACCCTCGCAGCCAATGCTAACAGCGTCCATGAGTGTACCGAGCACGGGGCTTTCGGGAGCCGGTGAAGTGGAGGCGATGTCAAGTGCTGCAACATAAGCGTCACCGTCTTCAGTGGTAACGAACACCTGTACTGAAGGATTTGCGACATTCTCGGGAGCAACCACCTTGATGACACCCTCAGTTGCCGATTCGCTGAAGATCTCAGCGGTCCAGCCGTTGGTGGCATAAGTCTCTACATACACGGCCTTGTCACCTGTTCCGCTCACCTTGTAAGTGATGTACGCAGCCTCGTTGGGGGTGAACTCCTTCTTGTCTGAGATGAATTCAACCTGCAGCTTCTCAGGCTTGGGCACCACAATCTTCGCACCGCCTTCAAGCGCAATCTCCACGTTGTTGGCGTTGTCTGTGACGCTTGTGAAGAGCTGTTTGGTCTGGTCGGCAACTTCAGTCCATGAAGAACCGCCGTCGAGAGACATCTGCACGCCATTGCCTTCAACCTTGAAGAGAGGCGCCTTGCCGGCTGCCACTTCCTCACCGTTTACCATCCAGCACAGGCCGCCGTCTTTCTGCGCTGCAGTCACGTATGCAGGGCAGTTGTAGAGAGTGACTGTGTTTGAATTGTTGAGAGTGAGAATATAACCGAGCACCTTGCCGTCTTCGGTTACGGGAGTGAATGCCGTGAGGCACTGGTTCTCCTGCAGGGCACGCGTAATTGCCTGCAGAGACGAGATGGTGGTGTTGAGTTTGGTGCAGTCAACAGCCAGACCGTCGAGGCGGGCAGTGTCCTGCACGTCATTTTTTTTGTCTGTGCACGCAACAAGCAGAGCACAGAGAGAAAAGATTGCTAGAATTTTTTTCATATGTTGATAATTTATTTGGTTTTCACGATAAGGATGTCACCGGGCTCTATGGTGAAGTCATAGTCGCCGGGATTGTATGTCTTCAGACTGCCGTCACGCTCCACCGTCTGCACGGGATATTTGAAGCGCACATGCACCTTGCTGCTCTTGAAATGAGTACGGCTCATTATGTTGAGATACTCACTCTTTCCGCCGTCATTCTCGATGAGGGTGAGCAGAAGGTCTGACTCCGAACGGTAAGACATCACAGCCTCGGGGAGCTGCGACATATCCACAGGACGGCAGTTCTTGGGAATGTCGTTGTGGTGCGCGGCCCATTTGAGCTTGCAGCCGTCATATACGAATGCGCGGTTCTGGATTTCTCTGTTGATTGTCTGCACATACTCGTATGTGGGGTTGGTGGTATTGATTTCACCGTTTATTGCGATGGGCCAGTCGCCGAAGTTGAACTCCTCGTCGCCTGCGGTTGCCCATGTGAAATATTCCAGACACTCTGCTCCGTAGGCCAGGTTGGTGTAGTCCTGGAGGCGGAGCGATGCCATGGTGGGCTTGCAGCGCAGTCCGTAGCCGTCTGAGAAGCGGCATGACGCTGCAAATGCCCAGAATCCAATGCCGGCTTCCTGTGACTTCTTTGACACGAGCTCGAGAGATGGATACCAGTCTCTGTCGAGCACCCAGTCGGGGAAGCAGGGATATACGTCGAATGAAAGGAAATCGGGGTCGGTCTCGGCAATGTACCTGTCGAGATACTCCTCGTAATCATTTGTGTGATAAGAGCCGTTGGGGCCGAATGTTCCTCCGTCACCGTTAAGGTTGATATAGCAGGGGTGCTTGCCGTCAAGGCTGTTGATAAGAGCTCTGGTGTCGGCAATCTCCTGGAACAGGTCGGCATTGGGTTCGTCCATCACCTGGTAGCCCCACAGTGCGGGATGATCCTTCACTGTGTTCACCATTTTAATCACCCAGTCTCTGTTCCATGAAATACGGCCGAGGTTCAGCGCCAGCTTGAGTCCTGTCTTCTCGGCCAGGCCCAGCACATAAAGAGCTTCCTGAGACCATTCCTTCGAATCCCACCAGATGTAGCCCGATTCCATGATCTGGACACCTGCATCCGCAGCCTCCTGGTAGCGGCGCTGCGCAGTGGCATAATCGACAGTGGTGGGATCGACATTCTCGTAGCTCACACCGCAGAAAACGTAGATCTCTATATTGCCACGCTGCACGGCACTCTTAGAAGTGAGGCGCAGCGCTCTCACAACCTGGCTGCCCGATGCATCCTTGAAAGAGAGCAGCACCTTGTCGGTGGTGATGGGGTCAGGTGCAGTCACGGTAACTGTTCCTTCAGCGTCAGAAGCGCCGCTGACCTTGGTGCTCCATCCCTCACCGGCCATTGCAGTGACTTCAAGCCCCTTGCCGGCACCTGACACTTTATATGAAACGGTAAGTGTGCCGCCGTCTGACAGTTCAACTTCATCTCCTGTAATCTCAACCTTGAAAGGCTCTGCATACGCCTTGGGAAGAGTGACAACCTCCCCTCCTTCAAGTTCGAGACAATAGTCCGTACCGGTTTCAGAAAGGCCTTTCACAACCTGGCCTCCCTCCGCCATGTCCATAAGTGTGAGCCCGCTGCCGTCGGCAAAAGTCACGATATAGCCCACTGTGCTGCCATTTCTTTCGATTGGTGCGACATCTGCCACATCAATGCCCTTCTGCACGCTTTCAGACAGAGTCTCGATGTCCAGCCTGAGCTCTGTGTCCTGCGGTTCGTTGTTTTCCAGACCGCTGCACGCACATAGCAGCGTCATCAACGCAAGAGGTAAGATAAACTTTTTCTTCTTCATATTCATTATCTGGTTTTAATTATCAAAATGTCGCCCGGCTCGATTGTGAAATCGTAGTCACCGGGATTCAGGGTCTTGAGGCTGCCGTCGCGCTCAACCGTCTGCACGGGATATCTGAAGCGGATGCGGATAGCGCTGGGCTTTATGTGGGTGCGGCTCATTACGTTGAGATACTCACTCCTGCCGCCGTCATTCTCTATCAGTGTCATAAGGAGGTCTGATTCAGATCTGTACGACACTATTTCGTCTGGAATCTGCGAATTATCCACAGCCCTGCACTCCAGGGGGATGTCGTTCAGATATGCCGACCATTTCAGGTCGCAGCCGTCATATACGAAGGCGCGGTTCTGAATCTCGCGGTTCACTGCCTGTACATACTCGTATGTGGGGTTGGTGGTGTTGATGTCACCGTTCATGTCGGTGGGCCAGTCACTGAAGTTGTATGCCGCATCACCTGCTGCAGACCAGGTGAAGTATTCGAGGCACTCGGCACCGTATGCAAGGTTGGTGTAGTGCTGCAGGCGGAGCGATGCCATGGTGGGTTTGATGCGCAGCCCGTATCCGTCTGAGAAGCGGCACGACGATGCGAAGGCCCAGAAGCCTATTCCACTCTCCTTTGCTTTCTTCGAGACAAGCTCCAGAGAAGGATACCAGTCCTGGTCAAGCACCCAGTCGGGGAAGCACGGATAGACGTCGAACGATATGAAGTCGGGGTCTGTCTGAGCCACATACTTGTTCAGGTAATCCTGATATGATGCGGCATGATAAGAACCTTCCGGAGAGCATCCGTAGCCATGCAGATTTATATAACAAGGGTGTTTTCCATCAAGACTGTTAATGATTTGCTTTGTTTCTGCAATACCGGGGAAGTAGTCGGAATTCGGCTCATCCAACACCTGGTATCCCCACAGCGCCGGCTTGTCCTTCACTGCATTAACGAAGCTCGCCACCCTTGCATTGTCGCCGTAGATACGGTCTATGTTCATGGCCAGCTTGAGCCCCACTTTCTCGGCAAGGTCAAGCGACACCACAGCCTCTTCGTTCCAGGTGGAGCTGTCCCACCACCTTGCCTGGCATGCCTCCATGATCTGGATGCCTGCATCCACCACAGCCTGATAGCGGCGCAACGCAGTGGCAGGGTCCACAGTCTCGGGGTCGATTTCGGTGTAATTCACACCGGCAAAAACGTATGTCTCAATGTTGCCCCTCTTCACGGCGCTCTTTGAAGTCAGGCGCAGCGCTCTCACCACCTGCCTGCCATCTCCGTCCTTGAAGGAAAGAAGCACCTTGTCTGTGGTGATGGGGTCTGGTGCCGTAACTCTGACAGTGCCTTCTGAGCCCGATGCAGCAGCTATTTCAGCGCTCCAGCCTTCTCCAACAAGAGCAGTGACCTCCAGCCCTTCTCCGGCGCCGGAAACCTTATATGAAGCGGCGAGCGAGCCGCCATCGGTAAGCTCTGCCTCATCGCCGGTAAGTTCCACACCGAAAGGCTCTGTGAAGGCCTTCGGAAGAACCAGCTCCTCCCCGCCTTCCAATGCAAAACAATAGCCCCGGGCATCTTCGTGAAGACCGGTCACAACCTTGCCGCCTTCCGCCATGTCAAGCAGTGTGATGCCGCTGCCGCCGGCAAAAGACACCACATACCCCACAGTGACTCCGTCACGCTCCACCGCTGAAATGTCAGCCACCGAAGCCCCGTCCTGAACGGCTGCAGTCACCGCCCCGAAATCCAGCCTCAGGACATCGTCCTGCGGGTTGATCTCTTCTGGGCCGTTGCAGGCGCAGATCAGCGTCAGCAGAATGGATGATATATATAACAGTCGTCTTTTCATTCTCTATCTTGTCTTTATTATCAATATGTCGCCCGGCTCGATTGTGAAGTCGTAGTCACCGGGGATGTATGTTTTCAGGCTGCCGTCACGCTCCACCGTCTGCACCGGATATCTGAAGCGCAGGTGCACCTTGTTGCTCTTGTAGTGGGTGCGGCTCACGATGTTGAGATATTCACTGGTACCGCCGTCATTCTCGATCAGGGTCAGAAGAAGGTCTGCATCAGAGCTGAACGAAAGTATCTCACCTGGCAGCTGTGAATTGTCGAGAGCCTTGCATTTCGGAGGGACGTTGCGGTGGTACGCGGCCCACTGCAGCACGCATCCGTCAAACACGAAGGCGCGGTTCTGAATCTCCTGATTCACTGTCTGGAGGTATTCAAATGTGGGATTGGAGGTGTTTATGTCACCGTTGGGGTCTGTGGGCCAGTCACCGAAGTTGTGTGCGGCGTCACCGTCGGCACTCCAGGTGAAATATTCTATCCCGTCACCGCCGTATGCCAGGATGGTGTAGTCCTGCAGGCGGAGCGACTCAACCGTGGGGCTGATGCGGATTCCAAGCCCGTCTGAGAATCGGCACGAAGCCACGTATGCCCAGAACGGCAGGTCGTACCGCATGGATATATCCGCCACTTGCTCCAAAGAAGTGTATATCTGGTCAAGCACCCAGTCGGGGAAGCAGGGATACACATCGAACGAAATGAGGTCCGGCTCTGTCTCTTCAGCAAACCGTACGAGATACTCCTCATAGTCGTCGGTAAGGTATGAACCCACAGGGCCGAATGTGCCGCCGTCACCGTTCAGATTTACATAACATATATGTTTGTTGTCCACACTTTCAATAACTTGCCTTGTTCTCAAGAGGGCGTCATAATAACCGGCATCAGGCTCATCATATACCATGTATCCCCAGAGTGCGGGGTGGTCCTTCACCGCAGCCACAAAGCTTTTCATCAGGTCGTCGTAGAATATCATGTTGCCCACATCCAGAGAGAGCTTGATGCCAACCTGTTCTGCCAGGTCCAGGCACATGAGGGCGTCTTCGTGCCAGTCGACATGCTCCCACGGCACTCTTGCGCTCACTTCCATAATCTGCACACCAGCCTCCGCCACATATCCGTAGCGGCGCAGCGCAGTCTCCATACCCACCAGGCTGGGGTCTGCATTTTTAATGACAACGCCGGAATATGCGTATGTCTCAATATTTCCACGCTTCACCAAACTCTTGGATGTAAGCCTCAGTGCTTTCACCACCTGCCTGCCGGATGCGTCCTTGAATGAAACCAGCACCTTGTCTGTGGTTATGGGGTTAGGGGCGGTAACCTTCACAGTTCCTTCACTGTCAGATGATTCCGTCACCTCTGCAGTCCATCCAGCGCCTGTCATCACGGTGATTTCAAGGCCTTTGCCTGCTCCTGAAACCTTATATGAAGCGGTTACAGTGCCGCCGTCGGCTATCTCAGCCTCGTCACCGGAAATCTCTACGCTGAAAGGCTCTGCCGGCTGCGCCTTGGGAAGTGTCACCCTCCCTTCATCCTTGATTTCGAAATAATAGTTCGCACTGTCTTCTGAAAAGCCTGTCACGGCAAGGCCCTCTTGCCCGTCAAGGACAGTCAGGGCATGTCCGTCGGAAAACGAAAAGGCGTAGCCGACAGCTCTGCCGTCGCGCTCTATTGCTGATATGTCAGCCACTTCCGCCCCCTCCTCGACATACGACACAGGCAGCATCAGGTCCAGAAGCAGCCAGTCGCGCTCTGTATTCTCAATGCCGCCGCATGCGCCAAGCAGCACGGGCAGAATCATGGCAATATATCTGAGGCCTTTTTTCATTATTTATTTTGTCTTTATGATCAATATGTCACCGGGATCGACTGTGAAGTCGTGGTCACCGGGGTTATATACCTTGAGGCTTCCGTCACGCTCAACGGTCTGAACCGGATATCTGAAGCGCAGACGGATATTGCTTTCCTTGAGATGAGTGCGGCTCACGATGCAGAAATACCCGCTCATGCCGCCGTCATTGTCTATCGAAGACATCATGAAACTGTCGGCGGTGGTGATATCGATGATCTCTTCAGGTATCTTCGATTCGTCCACAGCCTGGCATCCATCGGGCACAGCGCCGTAGAGACCCGCCCAGTTCACATTACAGCCGTCAAACACAAACGCACGGTTCTGCACCTCTTCGTTCACTGTCTTCAGGCAGTCGAATGTGGGATTGGTGGTGCTTATGTCACCTGCAAGGTTGCAGACTGCCATGTTGCCGTCATCTCCAGCCCAGGTGAAATACTCCAATGCCCTGGAGCCGTATGCAAGGCTGGTGTAGTCCTGCAGGCGGATTGTAGCCACTGAAGGAGCCGCCTGTGTGCCGTTGCCGTCTGTGAACACGCACACAGAGGTGTAGGTCCAGAAATCCATGTTATATTTCTTTGCCTTTGCCGCAATCTGCTCGAGAGAAGAATACCAGTCTTTCTGAATGACATAGTCGGTTATGCAGGGATACACGTCAAACGACAGGAAATCGGGGTGTACTTCGTTCACGAACCTCTCGAGATACTCGTCGTATGTATCAGTATGATACGAGCCGCCAGGGCCGAAAGTGCCGCCCGTGCCGTTCAAGTTCAGGTGGCAGGGATGCGCAGGGTCGGTCTCATGCACAATGGCCATTCTTTCTCCAAGGTATTCGAACAGGTCGGCGTGCGGCTCGTCTCCCACCGTATAGCCCCAAAGGGCCGGATGGTCCTTGATGTCATTCACAACATAGCGTATCATGTCTGAAGAGTACTGCTCGACGCTCACAACCAGCTTCACTCCCACCTCTGCTGCAAGGTCAAGCTGATAGTGCAGCGCATCGGGGTCGGCACCGTCATACTGTGCGCAGGTCATTATCTGGACGCCTCCCTCAGGAACTTTCTGATAGCGCTCCAGAGCAACTGAATAAGGATATACCGCGGGGTCGATGGTGTAATACCTCACACCCATGTTTGCAAAAGTCAGGATGCTGCCCCTCTTGACCGCGCTCTTTGTAGTGAGGCGCAGCGCCCTTACAACCTGTCGGCCAGAGGCATCCTTGAAGGAAAGCAGCACCTTGTCGGAGGTGATGGGATTGGGGGCAGTCACTTTTACCGTCCCTTCTGATGCTGACGGTTCTGTTATTTCGGCTTTCCAGCCTTCTCCAGCCATTGCAGTGACTTCCAGTCCATTGCCCGCGCCTGAAACCTTATAGGAAGCGGTAAGCGAGCCGCCGTCTGTGATTTCCACCTCGTCGCCGGAAATCTCCACGCAGAAAGGCTCTGCAGGCTGCGCCTTGGGAAGTGTCACCTTCTCGCCTCCCTCAAATTCGAAACAATACCCCAATGCATCTTCTGTGAAGCTTTTCAGCTCCCTGCCGCCTTCCTGCAGATCTGACAGGGTGAGACCACCGCCATCAGAAAACGACAGAACATAACCAGAAGCCTTATCGTCACGCTCTATGGCAGATATGTCGGCCACACACGCCCCGTCGGCAGCAGCGGAGACCAGAGCCTCGTAGTCAAGCCTGAGAGCCGCGTTCTGTTGCTTTTCATTGTCCTCGATGCCGTTGCAGGCACACAGGAACATCATTAGGAATAACGGTAAAAACTGCAGGAATTTCTTCATATTCTATCTGGTTTTTATTATTACAATGTCTCCGGGTTCGATATTGAACTCATAGTCACCCGCATTGAGCGACTTGAGGCTGCCGTCACGCTCTACAGTCTGCACCGGACGGCCGAAACGCACCTGCACCCTGCCCGGCTTGAGATGGGTGCGGCTCATTATGTTTAAATACTCGCTCCTGCCGCCATCGTTCTCTATAAGAGTCATCAGAAGGTCAGCGTCGGAGCTGTATGACACAATCTCTTCAGGAATCATGGACTTGTCCACAGCAGTGCATTCGATTGGAATGTCGTTGTGATGGCCGGCCCATTTAAGTTCGCAGCCGTCAAACACGAAGGCACGGTTCTGCACCTCTTCGTTGATGGCCTGCATATATCCGTATGTTGGACATGCCTGATTGATTTCACCGTAAATGTCGATGGGCCAGTCGCAGAACGAAGTACCGTCGTCGGCCACTGCCACCCAGGTAAAATATTCAAGCCCCTGCGCACCATACACGAGGTTGGTGTAGTTCTGGAGGCGGAGCGTCTCCATACTGGGTTTGCTGTGCCACCCGTAGCCGTCGTGGAAACGGCATGTGGCGGTGAATGCCCAGAAATCCACGTTGCTTGCCTTTGAGATTCTTGACACTATCTCGAGTGACGAATAGAAGTTCTCGTCAAGCACCATGTCAACATAGCATGGATACACGTCGAACGAGATGAACTCGGGATCGGTCTCGTCGGCGTAGCGCTGGATATACTCTTCAAACGAAGCAGCCTTGTACGAGCCGGAAGGCCCCACTACGCAGCCGTAGCCGTGCAGATTTACATAACAAGGGTGTTTCTTGTCAACTGTCTTAATCACTTCTCTTGTATGAGCAATACTTGCATATGCATCAGTATTTGGCTCGTCATGGAGCTGATAACCCCACAGTGCCGGATGGTCCTTGACCGCATTCACAAACTTCAGTAGCTTGGCATCGTCGTTCATCAGATACTCGATGTATACAGACAGCTTGATTCCCGCCTTCTCTGCCATGTCAAGAGCCCTGAGTGCATCTTCAGACCATTCTTCAGCAAGCCAGTAGTCGTTGCCCACAAACTGCATGATGTCGATGCCGGCATCTGCCGCCAGCTTGAAACGGTGCACTGCAGTCTCCTCGCCCACTATGTCCGGATCAACCTCTCCCATGCCAAGAGCACAGAAAACATAAGTATCTATATGGCCTCTTCTTACAGAGCTCTTCGATGTGAGGCGCAGCGCCTTCACCACCTGCCTTCCACTGCCGTCCTTCACAGAGACCAGCACCTTGTCTGTGGTTATCGGGTCAGGAGCGGTGACGGTGATTGTTCCCTCTGAGTCTGATGATGCAGAAACCTTCGCGTTCCAGCCTTCACCGGCCAGAACAGTCACTTCAATGCCATCATCAGCACCAGTGACCTTATATCCGGCAGTGACTGTGCCACCGTCAGAAATAACAACTTCGTCTCCACTGAGTTCCACCTTGAAAGGATCTGCATAAGCCTTGGGGACAATAACTCTTTCTCCACCTTCAATCTCGAAATAATAGAAGCAGCTGTCTTCAGAAAGTCCGCTCACAGCACTGCCACCTTCAGACTGGCCGAGCAGAGTGTATCCGCTGCCGTCTGCAAAAGAGACAACGTATCCAACAGTAATACCGTCACGCGTCATTGCGGTGATGTCTGCCGCCACGGCACCTTCCTGCACATGCGTTATGACAGGCGCAAGATCAAGCATCAATGGATAATTGCTGTTTTCCAAGCTGTTACATGCACTCAGCAGCACAGCCAGCATCAATGACGGTATTGTCTGGAGATACTTCTTCATTATTATTTTGTCTTTATTATCAGAATGTCACCGGGGTCGAGTGTGAAGTCGTAGTCGCCCGGATTGAGTGACTTCAGGCTGCCGTCACGCTCCACTGTCTGAACGGGATATTTGAATCGCAGGTGCAGCGGTGTGCTTCTCAGATGCGTACGGCTCACTATGTTGAAATACTCGCTTCTGCCGCCGTCGTTCTCTATGAGCGACATGGTAAGCGGCCTGTCAGAATAGACTGAAGCGATTTCATCGGGAATCTTGGATTCATCCACCAGCCTGATGCCTTCGGGAGCTTCTTTATAGAGTGCCACCCACTGCAGGTCACAGCCGTCAAACACGTAGGCGCGCCTCTGAACCTCTTCGTTCACGAATTTGAGGTACTCGAATGTGGGGTTGCTGGGGTTGATTTCACCCTCCACGCTCAGCGGCCAGTCCGACATGTTGTCGCCGGCTGCATCCCATGTGAAATACTCGAGCCCCTGTGCGCCATAGGCAAGGTTGGTGTAGTCCTGCAGGCGGAGTGAAGCCACACAGGGCAGGCAGCGCAAGCCGTAGCTGTCCTGGAAGCGGCATGTGCAGCAATATGCCCAGAAAGGGATGCCGTATTTCTCTGCCTTGTCGGAAACTGTCTGGATTGAAGAGAACCAGTCGTCTTCAGCCACATAGTCCTCGATGCAGGGATAGTAGTCGAACGAAATGAAATCCACGTGGGCTTCATTCACAAGCCTCTCTATGTAATGGCCGTAGTTGTCGGCATGATATGAGCCGTATGGGCCGAAAGTACCGCCGTCACCGCCGACGTTGACCATGAAGGGGTGGTCGGGGTTGGGATCGATGGAACGGATGAACTGGCGCGTCTTGTACATGCGGGCGAATTCATCGGCATTTGCCTCGTCAAACATCTGATAGCCCCAGAGGCCCGGATGGTCTTTTATCATGTTGATGAAGTCACGGAGCTGTTCTCCGCCATAATGCTCCACATACACAGCAAGCTTGACGCCTGTTTCTGCCGCCAGGTCAAGCTGATATTTCACTTCATCAAAACCCCAGCCGTCGAAAATGGCAGAAGTCATAATCTGCACACCGCCTTCGGTAACCTTGCTGTAGCGCTCAAGCGCCTTTTCACGAGGCCATTTGTTGGGGTCTGTAAGCCTGTAGCCCACGCCGCAGTAGGCGTATGTCTCTATGTTTCCGCGCTGTACGGAACTCTTGGTGGTGAGTCTCAAGGCCCTGACCTGCTGCCTGCCGGCGCCGTCCTTGAACGATACGAGCACCTTGTCGGCTGATATCGGGTTCGGTGCCGTCACTTTGACTGTTCCTTCCGATGCAGAAGACTCTGTGACCTCCGCACTCCAGCCTTCGCCAGCCATCACCTTGACCTCAAGTTTGTCATCGGCCCCTGTGACCTTGTACGAAGCTGTCAATGTGCCACCGTCGGTAATTTCAGCCTCATCACCGGAAATCTCCACCTTGAAAGGCTTGGTCTCACACTTTGGAAGTGCCACCTTCTCTCCTCCCTCAAGCTCGAACCAGTAGCTGCCTGCATCCTCTGAAAGACCCGTAACGACCTGTGCCGCAGCGCTGCCCTCAGCATCGTCTGCCTTGTTGAGGAGAGTCAGCTCTCTGCCGTCGGCAAAAGTGACGATATATCCTATCACGCTGCCCTGCCTCTTGATTTCAGAGACATCCGCCGCTTCGGCACCATCCTGCACATTGGAAATCACATAGTCCAGATTAAGTTTCAGCACACTGTCCTGATTATCTGGATTGTTCTTGATGCAGCTGCACATGCAGAGCAGTGCCAGAGCACTCAGTAAAAAATTTCTGAATAACATATTCATATCACTATCTGGTTTTTATTATCAAAATGTCGCCCGGGTCGATTGTAAAGTCGTTGTCACCGGGATAATATGTCTTGAGACTTCCGTCCCTCTCAACCGTCTGAACGGGATGTCTGAAGCGCAGCCTGATTGATGTGGGCTTGAGATGTGTGCGGCTCACAATGCAGTAATACTCACTCTCTCCGCCGTCATTCTCAAGCAGCGACATCACAAAGCAGTCTTTTGTGTATACAGATTCGATGCATTCAGGAATCATGCTGTCATCCACCGCCCTGCATGTTCCGGGCACATCGTGATAGTGACCTGCCCATTTCACATCGCAGCCGTCAAACACAAATGCACGCTGCTGCACCTCCCGGTTCACAAACTGCAGGCACTCGAATGTAGGGTTGGATGTGTTTATGTCACCGTTGACGTCAACCACCCAGTCGGCGAAATCGCCAGTCTGGGCAGCCCATGTAAAATATTCAAGCCCCTGCGCACCATAGGCCAGATGGGTGTAGTCCTGCAGCCTGAGAGTAGCCACCGAAGGCGCGGCAAGAATGCCCATGCCGCTCTTGATGCTGCAGGTTGCGGCAAATGCCCAGAAATCGATTCCATTGCCCTTTGCCCTGTCTGCAATCTGCTCCAGAGTCGAATACCATTCATATTCCATGACATCGAAAAGACGGCACGGATATGCGTCAAATGAGAGGAAATCGGGATGAGCCTCATTCATGCATCTTTCCAGATATTCATCATAAGTATCTGTATGATAAGAGCCTACCGGGCCGAAAGTGGCGCAGCCGTTGGCCAGCAGGTTAAGCAGGCACGGGTGCACAGGATCAAGTTCCCTGATCAACTGCCGGGCGCTTCCGATGGATTTGAAAAGGTCGGCGCCGGGCTCGTCATACAGCTGGTAGCCCCACAGCGCCGGATGGTCCTTCACAAGGTTCACCATCCTCCTGAGCCTTTCAGGATGCCCTTCGGGATGGTCTGCATCAGCAAGGTAGCAGTCCACCACCACAGCAATCTTCAGCCCCACCTTCTCTGCCAGATCAAGCTGAATTATTATTTCATCGTAATAATCGTCGTTGTCCCACACATTTCCGCCGTCGCACATCATTATGTCAATGCCGGCTTCCACCACATCACCGTAGCGCTCCAGCCCCACTTCAAGCGGAAACAATGCGGGATTGACGTGGCGCAGACGCACTCCCTTGTACACGTATGTCGGGATGTGGCCCTTGCTGTGGTCTGCCAGTTCAACCTCTTTTTCAGGCAGTTTCACATCGGAAGGCCGGGCCTTCGGAAGAGTGATCACTCCACCTGCCGCAAGGTTGAAATAATAATTCTCATCATCCTGTGTGAAAGAACTTACAGCGTCTGTGTCAAGGGGGCCGGCATCCTGATATGAAGCGGCTCCGTCAACGGAATATCTGAGGCGGCCTTCTTCCACCTTGAACACCTGAGCGGGTTGTCCTGCCCGCAGAAGGGCAATCTTCTCTGCATCGGCATCATCCGTGGCTGCATCAGCCATACCGGTAAGGAGCTGAAGTGCATCCAGCCACGATCCGCCCTCAGCAGCCGAGGCCGAGCCGGCGCTGTTTCTGCGCTCCAGCTCTTCTATCTGCCTCTCTATGTCATCAAGCTGAGCCACATAGTCGGTGCAGGCACAGGCCATGGCCAGCGCACACGCACATAATATGTGAATCAGTCTGTTCATCTGCTATTTGATTTTGATGATAAGTATGTCGCCCGGGTCGATTGAGAAGTCGTGGTCACCGGGATTCACCACCTTGAGGCTTCCGTCACGCTCCACTGTCTGAACGGGATATTTGAAGCGCAGATGGATTTGCGTAGTCTTGAGATGGGTGCGGCTCACGATGCAGAAATACTCTGACTCTCCGCCGTCGTTCTCGAGTGAAGACATCAGGAAGCTGTTCTTTGAGTATACCGAAGTGATGACATCGGGAATCCTGCTCTCATCAACAGCCTCGCATTCTGCAGGCACCTCATGATAGTGAGCCGTCCACTTCACGTCGCAGCCGTCAAACACAAAGGCGCGCTTCTGCACCTCGCGGTTCACAAACTGCAGATATTCGAATGTGGGGTTGGTGGGGTTTATCTCACCGCTCATGTCAACCACCCAGTCGGCGAATTCACCGCTGCAGGCCGCCCAGGTGAAATATTCGAGGCACTGAGCGCCGTAGGCCAGGTTTGTGTAGTCCTGCAGTCGCAGAGATTCTATTGAAGGGGGAACCCTCCAGCCGAGAGCGTCTCTGTAGCGGCAGCTGGCTGCAAATGCCCAGAAATCAAGCCCTGCAGCCTTTGCCTTGTCGGCAACCTGCTCCAGGGATGAATACCAGTTTGTCTGGATCACTCTGTCAAGAAGACACGGATACTGGTCGAACGACAGGAAATCGGGATGGCATTCGTTGAGGCATCTGTCCAGATACTCTCCGTAAGTATTGGTATGATATGATCCGATGGGACCGAAGGTGCCTCCTGTGCAGCACAGATTCACATAGCAGAGATGTTCCTTGTCTATCTCTCTGATCACCTGTTCTGCCTGGTAGATATACTTGAACAAGTCTGCATTGGGCTCGTCTATCAGCTGATAGCCCCACAGTGCCGGATGGTCCTTTATCAGGTTCACCATCCTCTTCAGCTCCTCCGGATGGCCGGCAGGATTGGTATCATCACCCAGATAGCAGTCCACGCATATTGCAAGCTTGAGCCCCGCTTTTTCCGCAAGGTCAAGCTGGTATATCACCTCGTCGTAATATGCCTCATTGTTCCAGATATTTCCGCCGTCGGCCGACATAATCTGAATACCGGCATCTGTAACTGCCTGGTAGCGGCTTAGCGCCACCTCCTCAGAGTTAAGCGTTGGATCTATGTGGCGTATCCTTACACCATGATAGACGTAAGTGGTGATTTCACCTCTCTGAACTGTGTTCTTTACAGTGAGCCTGAGCGCCTTCACCACCATCTTTCCGTTGCCGTCAGACACTGCCACAAGCACCTTGTCGGTGGTGATGGGAGTCGGGGCGGTCACTGTTATTGTACCTTCTGAGGCTGATGTCTTTGTCACCTCGGCCTTCCAGCCCTCGCCCACCATTGCGCGGACCTCGGTGCCGGGTGTGCTGCCGGTAATCACATATTTTGCAGTGACGGTCGCTCCGTCGGTTATCTCCACCTCGTCGTCAACGAACTCCACGCTGAACGGCTTCGCCTTCGGAAGGGTGATTCTGCCACCCTCCGCCAGCTCGAGGTAGAAGTTGACGTCGTCCTGAGACATGCCGCTGATGACCTCCTGCTCCAGTTCTCCGGCCACCTGGTATGTGTCACCTCCGTCGGTGGAATACCAGAGCTTGTGATTCTGCACGTTGAACAACGGTGCGGGACTCTCCTTCGGGTTGATGCTCACCTTCTCTCCTGCCGCATCCAGCATCCAGCTCCCGTCCACTTTCCAGTAGTAGTTCCCTGACTCCTCGCCCACGGTGATGCAGCCGGGCTGGTTGTAAAGTGTCACACTGCCGCCGTCGGCGAACGACACCACATAGCCGGTTGCACTGCCCCCGCTCACGATGGCAGTGATTTCCGCCACACCGTTGCCTTCCTGAAGGTTTGAAACCACCGTCCCCAGGCCTGTGACAAGCCCGGAACTGTTGTCCATCTCCTGCTCCAGCTCTTCTATCTGCTTCTCCAGACCGTCAAGCTGCGATTCATAATCAGTGCAGGCAACTGCCATCGCACAAAGCGATACGAGTGCGAGAACCTTTTTCATATACTATCTTACTTTGATGATTAATATGTCGCCGGGCTCGATTGTGAAGTCGTGGTCACCGGGATTGATTGTACCTATGCTGCCGTCACGCTCAACAGTCTGAACGGGATACCTGAAGCGCAGGTGGATTTGTGTAGTCTTGAGGTGAGTGCGGCTCACGATGCAGAAATACTCTGAATCCCCGCCGTCGTTCTCGAGTGAAGACATCAGGAACGAGTCCTTGGAGTACACAGATACAACTGATTCTGGAAGCTGCTCCATATTGACAGGCCTGCAGTTAACAGGCACATTGTTGTAGTGGGCTGTCCAATTCACGGTGCAGCCGTCAAACACGAATGCGCGCTTCTGAATCTCGCGGTTCATGGCCTGGAGATACTCGAAAGTGGGGTTCTCAGTGTTGATGTCGCCGTTGGGGTCGCACACCCAGCAGTTGAATTTGCCGCTTGTGGCAGCCCATGTGAAGTACTCGAGGCATCTGGCACCATATACGAGGTTTGTGTAGTCCTGAAGGCGGAGTGATTCCATAGATGGCTTGGCCTGAACGCCGTTGCCGTCTTCGAAGCGGCATGTTGCCGCAAATGCCCAGAAATCAAGTCCGTATTTCTTCGCCTTTGCCGCAACCTGCTCAAGTGATGAGTACCAGGGGTAGTCGATCACTCTGTCGGAGATGCAGGGATAAACGTCGAAAGAAAGGAAGTCGGGATGACCTTCGTTAACGCATCTTTCAAGATACTGGTCGTATGTGTCGGTGTGATATGAGCCAGTTGGACCGGTCGTGCAGCCGTCGCCATGAAGGTTGATGTAGCATGGATGCTCTGCATCAATATCGTTTATCACTTTCTTGCTGTTGTAGATATAGGGGAAACGGTCTGCATTCGGTTCGTCTATCAGCTGATAGCCCCACAGTGCCGGATGGTCCTTCACAAGGTTCACCATCCTCTTCAGCTCCTCCGGATGACCGACAGGGTCGTCTACATCGCCAAGGTAGCAGCTTACGCATACCGCCAGCTTGAGGCCCACTCTTTCAGCAAGGTCAAGCTGATACAGCACTTCGTTGCAGTATCCTGGGTTGTCCCAGCGGTCGTCTCCGTCGCATGTCATGATCTGAATACCGGCATCGGTCACCGCCTGATAGCGGCTGAGAGCGAGACCCGGATCGATGGAAGCATTCACATGGCGGTATCTCACGCCGTGGTATACATAGGTCATGATATTGCCACGCTGCACAGTATTCTTCACAGTGAGCCTGAGCGCCTTCACCACCATCTTTCCGTTGCCGTCCGATACTGCCACAAGCACCTTGTCGGTGGTGATGGGAGTCGGGGCGGTCACTGTTATTGTACCTTCTGAGGCTGATGTCTTTGTCACCTCGGCCTTCCAGCCCTCGCCCACCATTGCGCGGAC
>JAZLJK010000062.1:0-8853 GCA_045617865.1 Bacteroidales bacterium
TAATATTGCCCGTCGATCTTGAAAATGTTCCAGGTGTGGCGGTATTTGATGCCCTTGTCCGGGTTGTTGTCGGACAGGGCGATGATGCACCAGAGGCCGAGGGCATCGGCCAATGCCTTCACGCCCTTTGCCATTCCCTCACAGACTGCCGTGCCGTTGCACAGCGAGCCGATGATCTCATGGGAATACTCCTTTTTCAATATGGCCCGAAAGGACCGTCGTATTATCTGCTTTCAGTATAACTGATGACAGAATAAGGGTCAAGAAAAACAGTATGGGAGAAGAGATTGCAGGGAAGAAGGCGAGGATCATATATAGGGAAAATGTATGGTTTCTCTGAATTGATACCGAAAAAGGACATGAAAAAGAAATACTTCAAAGACTTGAAAAAAGAAAAAGGCTCTGATATAATCTGAAATTGATTGAACAAAACCTAATTCTAAGGAGAATATACATTATGGGTGAGAATAAACCGAAAACGATTGCAGTTCTGACCTCCGGCGGCGATGCCCCCGGAATGAACGCGGCAATCCGTGCCGTGGTGCGCACCGCAATGTTCTACAAACTTGAGGTGGTTGGTATCCACAGGGGATACAAAGGAATGCTGGAGAAGGATTTCGTCCCTATGCAGAGCCAGTCTGTGTCAAAGATCCTGGCATTGGGAGGCACTATCCTGCAGACTTCACGCTGCCCAGAGTTCAAGGAACTCGAGTCACGCAGGCAGGCACTTGCAAACCTGCAGGAAGAGGGGATAGACGCTCTGGTGGTGATCGGCGGTGACGGATCGTTCCGCGGAGCAAATGACATCTGGAAAGATTTCGGATTCCCCGTTGTCGGAATACCTGCCACAATTGACAATGACATCTTCGGCACCGACTTCACAATCGGTTTTGATACAGCCATCAACACCGCCATGGATGCGATTGACAAGATCAGGGATACGGCACACAGCCACGACATGGTCTTCTTCGTCGAGGTCATGGGGCGTGACGCCGGATTCATTGCGCTCAACACAGGAATCGCAACCGGAGCAGAGGTGACTCTTGTCCCTGAGATTCAGAATGATATAGATTCTCTCTGCAACTATCTCCAGATAGGCCGCCGCAAGAACAAGACCTCGGGCATCATCGTGGTGGCTGAGGGAGGACATCTGGGCAGCGCAGCGGAGGTCGCCGCTCAGGTCAAGGAACGTATCCCCAATTATGAGACCCGCGTCACCACTCTGGGACACATCCAGAGAGGCGGCTCGCCCAGCTGCAACGACCGTGTCCTTGCAAGTATCTACGGATATGAGGCGGTGGGGGCGCTTCTCGACGGCCGCAGCGGTGTGATGGTGGGGCGCGTGAATGCAAAGACAGTGTTCACTCCGTTTGACGAGGCGATCAGCAAGCATAACCAGATAGATCGCTCCTGGTATGAAATCACCAAGATTCTAAGTGTATAATCCTAACAATCATTATTAAACCAAATCATTATGAAAAAGTATTTTGCAGAATTCATCGGAACACTTGTTCTGACACTTCTCGGCTGCGGTACAGCAGTTTTCGTTGGTTGTGGTGAGCCTGCCGGCGTATTCGCTACAGCTGCTGCATTCGGTCTTTCAGTTATCGCAATGGCTTACACTATCGGCGGTATCAGCGGTTGCCACATCAACCCCGCCATCACTTTCGGCGTCGCTCTCAGCAAGAGAATGACATGGAAAGACGCTTGCGGATACTGGGTTGGCCAGTTCCTCGGCGGTATCGCAGGTGCTGCTATACTCTATTGGATCTGCTCTGCAACAGGTGCACCCGGTGCAATGGGTGATCCCGCAGGTCTCGGAACTAACGGCGTTGCAAATGCCGGTGGCGTATGCGGTGCTCTCCTCGTGGAGGTTATCGCTACTTTCCTCTTCGTTCTTGTTGTCCTCGGTACAACTGATTCAGAGAAGGGCGCAGGCAACCTCGCAGGTCTTGCAATCGGTCTTTCACTGGTTCTCATCCACCTCGTATGCATCAACCTTACAGGCACTTCAGTCAACCCCGCACGTTCATTCGGACCCGCTCTCTTCGTAGGTGGTGATGCTCTTGCAAATGTCTGGGTGTTCATCGTTGCACCTCTCGCAGGCGGCGCACTTGCAGCTCTTGTATGGAACTGCCTCGCAAAGCCTTGCTGCTGCAAAAAAGAGAACAAATAATTGATGAAGCAGAAAAGACTACTGCTCGGAGATGAAGCAATAGCAATGGGCGCCATAAACGCCGGCATTGTTGGAGTTTATGCATATCCGGGCACCCCTTCGACAGAAATAACTGAATTTATTCAGAACAGTCCCACGGCAAAAGACAACAACGTCTTTTGCCGTTGGTGCACTAATGAGAAGACCGCAATGGAGGCCGCTCTCGGAGTCTCTTATGTGGGCCGCCGTTCTATCGTGTGCATGAAGCACGTGGGCATGAATGTGGCCGCTGATCCGTTCATGAACGGAGCTATGGCGGGCGCAAACGGCGGGCTGATAGTGATTGTGGCAGACGACCCTTCAATGCATTCTTCTCAGGGAGAACAGGATACAAGGTTCTACGGCAAGTTCGCCCTCGTCCCCACGCTCGAGCCCTCCAACCAGCAGGAAGCCTACGACATGATGGAATATGGCTTCAAGCTGAGCGAAGAGCGCGACATCCCTGTGCTGATGAGAGTGACCACACGCATGGCGCACAGCCGTGCCGTTGTGGAATATGATGATGCCATAGAGCTACGCAGAGAGCTCTGCAATCCCAAGAATCCTGCCTCATGGATTCTTCTCCCTGCAAATGCGCGCAAGAAATACCCCATCCTCATAGACAATTACGCCCATCTCGAGCAGGTTGCGTGCGAAAGTGGTTATAACCGCTATTTCGACGGTGCAGACAAGAGCCTCGGCATTGTGGCCTGCGGAATAGCATACAACTATCTTCGTGAGAATGTCGGGAATGACTGCAAGCATCCTGTTCTGAAGATATCACAGTATCCTCTTCCGAAGGACCTTATCCGCAGAATGGCTGCTGAATGCAGCACCATCCTTGTGATGGAGGAAGGGCAGCCGTTTGTGGAAGAACAGATCCAGGGCATACTGCCTCATGGCTGCACGGTCAAAGGCCGTCTTACCGGAGATCTGCCACGCACCGGGGAACTCACTCCCGACAGTGTGCGCGCTTCTCTCGGCATGACGCCCCACGAGACTTTCGCACCGGCTGAGAACGTAGTGCCCCGTCCCCCGGCACTTTGTCAGGGATGCGGCCACCGCGACCTCTACAATGCTCTGAACAAAGCCATGGAGAAATTCGCAGACCACAAGGTGTTCAGCGATATCGGCTGCTACACACTTGGTGCGCTGCCTCCTTTCCGCGCAATCAGCTCTACAATCGATATGGGAGCATCCATCACAATGGCGAAAGGTGCCGCCGATGCCGGACTCTATCCTGCAGTGGCTGTGATCGGTGACTCGACTTTCACCCATTCAGGCATCACAGGGCTGCTTGACGCGGCAAACTGCAATGCCGACGTTGTAGTTGTCATATCAGACAATATCACAACAGGTATGACAGGCGGTCAGGATTCCGCCGGCACAGGCAAGCTTGAACAGATCTGCATGGCAGTGGGTGTGGCACCGGAGCATGTCCGCGTAGTGATTCCACTCCCGAAGAACATGGATGAGATAAGCAGGGTTATCGATGAAGAGATAGCGTATCATGGCACTTCAGTGATAATCTCGCGCAGAGAGTGCATCCAGACAGCTAAACGTCACCTCAAAAACAAGTAGATCAGATGAAAAAGGATATTATTCTGGCCGGTGTGGGAGGACAAGGCATCCTTTCCATCGCAACTGTAATAGGCCAGGCTGCCATTCAGGAAAACCTCTACATCAAACAGGCAGAGGTTCACGGTATGAGTCAGCGTGGCGGAGACGTGCAGTCTAACCTGCGCATCTCTTCCGACCCAATTGCATCTGACCTGATTGCAAGGGGTGGTGCAGATCTGGTTATCTCTCTCGAACCCATGGAGGCGCTGCGCTACAGGCATTATCTTGCAAAGGACGGATGGATTGTGACCAATGTCACGCCGTTTGTCAACATTCCGAACTATCCTGATATCGAAAAGGTTCTGGATGAGCTTCGTACAATGCAGAATGTGATTCTGCTGGATGTGGATGCAGTTGCGAAAGAGGCAGGCAATCCGCGTGGCAGCAACATTGTGCTTCTTGGTGCCTGCAGCCATCTGCTGGGCATCAGCAGCGAAAGGTTCGAGGAGGGAATCCGCAGCATCTTCGCCCGCAAGGGAGAGGAGATGGTCGAGGCCAATCTCAAGGCTTTCCGTGCCGGTCAGGCAGCTGCAGTCAGATAACAGAAACTATCAGTTCCGGCCTGCTATGGCCAGAGCTACAGCAATTCCGTCGAGGGCGCTGGACACTATGCCACCTGCATAGCCGGCGCCCTCTCCGCATGGATAGAGGCCTGGCAGCGATACATGGCAGAGTGTGTTGCTGTCGCGCGGAATGCGTATGGCAGATGAGGTCCGTGACTCTACGGCAAGCAGAAGAGCGTCGTTGGTGTAGAATCCATGCATTTTGCGGTCAAACATCCGGAATGCATCTGCAAGGCTGTCTGCAATGAAGCCTGGCAGCACCTCGTGCAGGTTGGCATTCGCGGTGCCGATAGGGTATGATGTCTTTTGAAGTGATGCCGAGCTGCGCCTTGAACAGAAATCCACCATGCGCTGTGCAGGCGCCTTGAAAGAGTTGCTGAAAGCAAACACTTTCTCCTCCACTTCGCGCTGGAATTCCGACAGTGCGAATACACCATATTTCTCATAATCCGGCACATCCGCCGCTCCGACCTGTGCCACGATGCCTGAGTTCGCCCATGCACTGCTGCGCCCTGAATTTGACATTCCGTTGAGCACTACTGCATTGGACTCAGTGGTCGAAGGCACAAGTATGCCTCCAGGACACATGCAGAACGAAAATACACCGCGTCCGTCAATCTGCTGGACAAGGCTGTATTCCGCAGCCGGCATGCCGTTCTGCCACTTGCCGTGGTATTGGATATGGTTGATGAGGCTTTGCGGATGCTCCACCCGCACTCCCATTGCAAAGTCTTTGGCTTCAAGCGCCCAGCCTTTGGTGTCGAACAGTTTGTATATGTCACGCGCAGAGTGTCCTGTGGCAAGAATGACGTCGTTGGCTCTGAATACCAGTCCGCCGTCGCACACCACTTCCCAGCGCTCTTTCCCTCCGGCAGGCTTGATGTCTGTCACCCGGCATCCGAAATGGTATTCCCCGCCGTGATCGGTGATGCAGTTGCGTATGGTCTCCACCACATGCATCAGCACATCGCTGCCGATGTGGGGGTGTGCATCGGTGAGAATGGCTTCCTGCGCTCCGAAATTCACAAACTGGTGCAGCACTTCGCGCACATCGCCGCGCTTGCTGGAGCGGGTGTACAGCTTGCCGTCTGAAAATGTGCCGGCGCCGCCTTCACCGTAGCAGTAGTTCGAGTTGGGATTTACAAGCGCCTTCTGAGTGATTGCAGCAATGTCTTTCTTGCGGCTGTGAACGTCGCGTCCACGCTCGAGAATCACAGGCTTCAGCCCGTTTTCCAGCAGCTTGAGGGCCGCGAACATACCGGCCGGGCCGCCTCCGATGATTATCACCGGGCGTTCGGCAGAAACGTTCTTATAATCAAAGATATATTCCTTTGCGGGAGCGTCTCCCTCGACAAAGGCCTGGATCTGATATCGGTAGAGAAGCTGCCCTCTGGCATCCAGGGAGCGGCGCAGAATATCTGTCTTTACGATTTTTGAGGGGGGGACGCCGCACGCCTTTGCAGATGCAGCCCTCAGCTCATCAGCGGTGGGTGTGTGCAGGAGTGGGTATGCCGCCTCGAATATCTTCATATATTGTTGTTACAGATTGTATTCCGCAGCGCGTGAGATGGGTGCGGCATCCAGCGGGCAGGTGAGGCTCTGCTGGAATTTGTACCAGCCCACAATGGCAATCATTGCAGCGTTGTCGGTGGTGAACCGCAGCTCGGGCAGATATGTTTTCCATCCGCGTTTCTGACCTTCTGCTGTGATGGCGTTGCGAAGACCTGAATTGGCGCTTACACCGCCGCCGGCCACAATCTCGCGGATGCCTGTCTCTTTCGTGGCGCGTACAAGCTTCTTCATAAGTATGTCTATGAGGTCTTTCTGGAAGCTTGCGCACAGGTCCGCCTTGTTCTTCTCAATGAAATCCGGATCTTCCTTGAGTGAATCTCTGAGGAAGTAGAGCAGGGAGGTCTTGATGCCGCTGAAACTGTAGTCAAGCCCTGGGATGTTGGGCTTTGCGAATCTGAAGCGGCTGCTGTCACCCTCCTTTGCAAGGCGGTCTATCACAGGGCCGCCCGGGTATCCGAGGTCCAGCATCTTGGCGCATTTGTCGAAAGCCTCTCCGACTGCATCGTCTATTGTGCTGCCGAGAATCTCAAACTTGAGATAGTCATCCACTCTCACAATCTGGGTGTGCCCGCCTGATACCAGGAGGGCGAGGAATGGAAATTCCGGAGCGCGGTTGTCGCGCCCTTCAACCTTGATGAAATGGGAGAGTATGTGCCCCTGAAGGTGGTTGACCTCCACAAGCGGCTTGTTGATGGAAAGGGAGAGCCCTTTCGCGAACGATGTTCCCACCAGCAGTGATCCGAGAAGCCCCGGACCGCGGGTGAATGCAATTGCATCCACATCGTCAAGTGTTACCCCCGCCTGGTCTATTGCCTGTGATACCACCGGCAGAATGTTCTGCTGGTGTGCGCGGGATGCCAGTTCGGGGATTACTCCGCCGTATCTGCGGTGGACTTCCTGCGAAGCCATAACATTTGAAAGCAGCCAGCCGTCTGAGAGAACTGCCGCCGATGTGTCATCGCAGGATGATTCGATTCCAAGAATTATTGTCTTGCCGTCAAGCATTTTGTTATATGACTATAGTGTTCTTCCCGGATATGCCTCAAGAGCTTTCTCCAGGACTACAAGAGCCTTTTTCAAATCATCAATCTTAAGGACATACGCCACACGCACCTCGTTGCGCCCGATGTCACCGCTGGTGTAGAATCCGCTTGCAGGGGCCATCATCACTGTGGCTCCCTCGTAAGAGAAATGCTCGAGACACCATGCACAGAACTTGTCACTGTCGTCGACAGGCAGTTTCGCAACGGTGTAGAAGGCACCCATGGGGATGGGAGAGTATACGCCCGGAATCTTGTTCAGGCCGTCAATCAGGCATTTCCTCCTTTCAAGGTACTCTTCGTATACATCGCGTGAATACTCTATAGGTGCGTCCAACGAGGCTTCTGCCGCAATCTGACCGATAAGAGGCGGGCTGAGCCTTGCCTGACAGAACTTCATCACTGTCTTGCGAAGCTTCTCGTTCTTTGTGATAAGCGCGCCCACGCGGATTCCGCATTCAGAGTATCTCTTTGATACAGAGTCGATAAGCACTACGTTCTGCTCTATGCCATCCAGATGGAACGCACTGATGTAAGGGGTGCCGGCATATACGAACTCGCGGTAAACCTCATCGCTGAAGAGATACAGGTCGTATTTCTTCACAAGGTCGCGGATCTGGTTCATCTCCTTGCGGGTGTAGAGGTATCCTGTAGGGTTGTTGGGGTTGCAGATCAGGATGGCTTTGGTGCGTTCGTTGATCAGCTCCTCGAACTTGTCAACCTTGGGCAGGCAGAACCCTTCCTCGATGGTTGTGGTGACAGTGCGTATCACCGCTCCTGCAGAGATTGCGAATGCCATGTAGTTGGCATAGGCAGGCTCAGGTACGATGATTTCGTCACCGGGATTCAGGCAGGAGAGGAATGCAAACAGCACCGCCTCGCTTCCGCCTGTGGTGATTATGATATCATCGGCGGTTACGTTGATATTGAACGATTTATAATAGCCCACCAGTTTTTCGCGATAGCTGCGGTAGCCCTGGCTGGGACTGTATTCCAGAATTGTGCGGTCTATTTTCCGGATGGCATCCAGCGCCACCTCGGGTGTGGGCAGATCCGGCTGTCCGATGTTCAGGTGGTACACATGAGTGCCGCGCGCCTTTGCAGCATCTGCAAGAGGAGCGAGTTTCCTGATTGGAGATGAAGGCATCTGGTCGCCTCTGACTGAGATGGATGGCATGGTCTGCAGTTAAAAATTGAAATTATTTGCAGTTGCAGCTCTCTTTGTCGCAACCTTCCTCGCTGCAGTTTCCGCCGCATGAAGAGCAGTTTCCTCCGCAGCCTTTGCGCTCGCCGTGCAGGCCGTCTGTGAGCTCCTGGTCTGTGGCCTCGCGTACAAGGAGTATCTCACCTGTGAAATGGAGGTCTTTGCCTGCCATCTGGTGGTTGAAGTCCATTGTGACTGTATCAGGGTTGACTTTCACAACTTTGCCGGGCATCACGCCGCCCATGCTGTTCATCATGGGGATGACGTTGCCTTCGAAGAGGATGTCCTCTGCCAGCTTGCCGTCGATCTCGAAGATATTCTTGGGAAGGTCGATGATGGCGTTGGGATCTTTTTCGCCGTAACCTTCGGCTGCTGTAAGGCGGAAGTCGAATTTATCGCCTACAGTCTTGCCTGCGATGTTCTCCTCGAACTTGGGAAGGAGATATCCGAGACCGAAGATGAATTCAAGGGGTTTCTCAGCGGTGCAGCTGTCTGCAATCTGTCCGTCAACCTCGAGCTGATATACAAGGTGGACTACTTTGTTGTCGTTGATTTCCATATAATAGAAGCGAATTAATTATTCATTAGGGTATTAGTCTGCAAAAGTACAAAATAATTGCTAAGTTTGCTGATACTATGAAAGAATTGCTTCAAGATATA
>JAZLJK010000063.1:0-2549 GCA_045617865.1 Bacteroidales bacterium
GATATGAAAAAGGGATGTGCCCTTTCCAGAAAAACCATATCAAGGCAAAGGAGCCTCTGGCGCTTGTCAACGCAGGAAAGAAACTCTATCTGCAGTTTGATTGCAAAAAATGTGAAATGATTGTACATTTGTAGATTATGCGGTTTTCTGATCTCATAGGCAACGACGCGCTCAAGGCTTCTCTCGTGAAAATGGTGGAGAGCGGACGCACACCACACGCCCTTCTGTTTGTGGAACAGGAAGGAATGGGTGCCGCAGGCTTTGCCGTTGCCCTTTCGCAGTATCTCAACTGCAAGCATCACGTTCCCACTGATTTTGGAGGAGACAGCTGCGGAGAGTGCCCTGCATGCCGCAGCCACGCCAACCTGGCCTGGCCGGACCTCCATTTCGCATTCCCTGTCAATGCCACAGCATCGCTCAGCGATTCCGACAAGAAGCGCCCGGTGAGCCGCCTGTTCATGGCAGAATGGAACAAGCTGCTGAAAGGCAACCCCTATTTCTCTGAGCATGACCTGGCCGAGGCCATCGGCATAGAGAACAAGGCCGGCAACATCTCGGTAAATGAAGCCAAGGAGATTGCCGACACCCTGAGCATGCACGCCTACGATTCTGACTACAAGGTGATGGTGATATGGCTGCCCGAGAAGATGAACATGGAAGCTTCCAACAAGCTGCTCAAACTGCTGGAAGAGCCGCAGCCAGGCACACTCTTCATCCTGGTGACACGCCAGATAGAGAAACTGCTCTCCACAATCGTGTCGCGCTGCCAGATTGTGCGGCTGCAGCCGATGGAGCAGTATCAGCTGGCTGAAGTTCTTGCCACCGGTTTCGAACTTGACGAAGCCGACGCCATGAGCTACGCCAATCTTGCCGCCGGATCGTACGGACGCGCAAAGGAGCTGATTTCAGGTGAAGAATCGTTTACAGAGGCCGACGACCTGCTCCGCAGCCTGCTGGAGGAAGCGCTCAATCACTCGCTTGCCGGTGTGCTGGCAGTGTCTGAGAGCCTGACAAGCCTTGGCAAGGAGGCGCAGCGCAGGTTCTGTGTCTATGCAGAAAACTATATCAGGAAAATATTCATGATGTCGGAGAATGTTCCCGGCATATCATATACGAAAAGACAGGAAGAGGATTACATAAAGAATCTTGCCGCACGCATCAAGCCCACGTTCTATCAGAAGATAATCGGAGCGCTTGACACTGCAATCGCCGCGATTGACGGCAATGTGCTGGCCAAACTGGTGTTCACCGACCTTTGTAACCGCTTCTATTTATATATATAACCCGTTATGGACGAATTGAACAATAACAGATACGACTGTTCGCGCGGGTGTTCTGTGGAGCGCGACAACACCGGCACTCTGAATGTGGGGTACGAGCCCTCCTGCTGCAAGCTTTCAGACTACAACTGGCTGCAGGGCATTCAGGACAACAAATATCAGGACCTCTATGAAGTGAGGTTCAAGAACACCCGCAAGATGGTGTACCGCAACGATACCGGACAGAGCCTCAAGCAGGGAGACCTGGTGGTTGTGGAGGCCGTCACCGGGCACGACCTTGGCATCGTCACACTCGAAGGTGCCGTGGTATTGCGCCAGCTGGCCCGCCACAAGATCAATCCCGAGACCGCTCAGTTCAGAAAGATATACCGCAAGGCCAAACCGCTGGATGTGGAGCGCTGGCAGGAGGCGATTGCCCGCGAACACAGCACCATGATACGCGCCCGCCAGCTTGCCGACCGTCTGGGTCTGCAGATGAAGATAGGTGACGTGGAGTTTCAGGGAGACGGTTCGAAAGCCATCTTTTATTACATTGCAGACGAGCGTGTGGACTTCCGACAGCTCATCAAGGATTTCGCTGAAGAGTTCCATATCCGCATCGAGATGAAGCAGATCGGTGCCCGCCAGGAGGCAGGCCTGATAGGCGGAATAGGTGTGTGCGGACGCCCCCTCTGCTGCTCGCAGTTCATGGCAGACTTCAAGTCCATCACCACACAGGCCGCGCGCTGCCAGGACCTCTCCCTCAACCCGCAGAAACTGGCCGGGCAGTGCAGCAAGCTCAAATGCTGTATCAACTATGAGGCTTCTGTATATATCGACAGCCACAGGAATCTTCCCGATGTCCGCGAACCGCTCGAGTTCAAGGACGGCCAGGCTTATCTTGTAAAGACAGATGTGCTTGCAGGTACCATGTGGTTCTCATACGACAAAGGCAACATGGCCAAAATGTTTCCCCTCTCAGCTGCACAGGTACGCGAGATCAAAGAGATGAACCGCCGCGGCAGCAAGGGCGACCAGGTTCTGGAGAGTGCCGCCAAGGGCGATGCCGAGCCTGAATTCGTGACAGCTGTTGGCGACGACAGCATCTCTCGCTTCGACGAGACCCGCAAGGGCAACCGCCGCCGCAGACAGCGCGGAGAAAGGCACGAAGGCGAACGCAGGTCAGAAGAAGGCCGGCCAGAAAAGAAACAGGACGGCAAGGGTGAAAACCGTCCGGAACGCCGCCACGACGACCGTCGCCGCGACAACCGTGACCACCACAGGCATCAC
>JAZLJK010000064.1:0-10942 GCA_045617865.1 Bacteroidales bacterium
GTGGCGTTGTCGGTGGCGGTCTGCATGGCAATCATGCGCGCCGCATGCTCACTGGCACTGCTGCTCAGAAGGGTGGCATAGACCTGAGTGTGAAGAGCAAGCGGAAGAAGCTTGGCGAAGAGCTCTTTCTTTGACGGCTCCACGATGAATTCTTCAAAATCATCCGCAAAGCCCAAGCCGGCATCACTTTCCTCAGCATGGGGAGTGTCGCTGGCAGCCTCCGCAGCGAAGCGTCCGCTGTCAGTCACCGGCAGAAACTCTTCAACAGTGATCTGCTGACGCGCCGCGGAGATATATCGCGTGTAAAGAAGCACCACCTTGCAGAACTCCCCTTCCAGATATCCTTTCATAAGCCTTTCGGCAAGGCCGGAAGCATCTGAGAAAGTACCCTTGTCGGCCACTGCCGCGTATGTGTCATCCACAGCATAACCCGCCTTGTGCGCAGCCTTCGCCACCTTTTCACCTACAGGGAACACTGTCACAGCACGGCCTTCCGTCACCAGCGCAGCGACCTCCCTGTCAAGGGCACGCGCAACATTCGAGTTGAAAGCACCGCACAAAGAAGTATTGGATGAGAATGCCACAACCGCAACACTGCCGGCGCCGCCACCCGCAGCGAACTCACTTTCAGGAAGATAACCTGCAAGTTCAGAAAGAATGTCAAGCAAGGCCGACTTGTAGGCTTCGTGGCCCGCAATCACATTCTGCACCTTGCGCAGTTTGGCACTGGAGACCATCTTCATTGCAGAAGTGATCTTGAGCGTGCTGCTCACCGACGCAATCCTTGCCTTTATCTCCTTGAGCGACGACATGATCCGTTATTTAGAGTTGATTATGTTTGCGCACACCGCCTTCGCCACTGATGTTATTCTTTCCTTGGCCACATCGGTCATGCCGGAAGTGCGGATGGTCTCGAAAACATCTGTAGATGAGAGATCTTCAATGAGAAGACGCTCGAACTCATGCACCTTGCCGACAGGTATATCTTTCATCAGGGCGTTTGTGCCGCAATAGAGCACTGCAATCTGGTGCTCTACCGGCATGGGGCAGTGCAGCGGCTGTATCAGCAGCTGGGTGTTCTTACGCCCCTTGTCCAGAGTCATCATGGTGATGGCGTCCATATCGCTGCTGTATTTGCTGAAAGCCTCAAGCTCACGGTACTGTGCCTGATCTATCTTGAGTGTTCCGGCCACTTTCTTCATGGCTTTTGTCTGGGCGTTGCCTCCCACACGTGACACAGAGATACCCACATTGATGGCGGGCCTGTTGCCTTGGTTGAACAGGTCTGTCTCAAGGAAAATCTGACCGTCGGTGATTGAAATCACATTTGTGGGGATGTATGCCGAAACGTCGCCCGCCTGAGTCTCAATGATAGGAAGCGCAGTGAGCGAACCGCCGGCCTTGACGCGTCCTTTCAAGGAATCGGGAAGGTCGTTCATCATCTCGGCAACCTCCTGCTGCTCAATGATTTTTGCAGCACGTTCAAGCAGTCTTGAATGAAGATAGAAGATATCTCCGGGATATGCCTCGCGGCCTGACGGGCGGTGCAGGATGAGAGACACCTCACGGTATGCCACAGCCTGCTTGGAGAGATCGTCATACACCACAAGGGCATGGCGCCCCGTGTCGCGGAAATACTCTCCCACAGCAGCGCCTGCCATAGGCGCGAAGTAACGGAGGGCGGCACTGTCTGCCGCAGTGGCGGCAATCACGATTGTGTAGTCCATCGCCCCCTGGTTGCGGAGGGTCTCGACAATAGTTGCCACTGTAGAGGCTTTCTGGCCGATTGCCACGTATATGCAGTACACAGGCTTGCCTTCAAGCCAGCCCGCACGCTGATTGATGATGGTGTCGATTGCTATGGAAGTCTTGCCCGTCTGGCGGTCGCCGATGATGAGCTCGCGCTGTCCGCGGCCGATGGGGATCATTGCATCCACCGACTTCAGACCGGTCTGCAGAGGCTCGTTCACCGGCTGGCGGAATATCACACCGGGAGCCTTGCGCTCAAGAGGCATGCGGAGCTTCTCCCCCTCCACCGGGCCCGCGCCGTCGATGGGCACGCCCAGAGGGTTTATCACACGCCCAAGCATCTTTTCGCTGACATCAATCGATGCGGCACGGCATGTACGTTTCACGATATCGCCTTCCTTCACGGCATCTGTAGCACCGAGGAGCACCGCGCCCACGTTGTCTTCCTCCAGGTTCATCACAACTGCCATCCCACCGTTCTCAAACTCCAGCAGTTCACCTGCCTCCACATTGTTGAGCCCCCAGATACGCGCCACGCCGTCGCTCACGCTCAACACCTCTCCCACCTCCTTGAAACGGGAAGTGAGGTCAAGTCCTGCAAGCTCCTGCAGCAATACTTTCGATACTTCAGACGGTTTATTGTTTTCCATATATGGTTTCAAATTGTATTAACAAACTCTGTTGATATAGCTTTCGTGCGGTGCGAAAGCCCTCTGGATCTCTTTCAGCTGTGAGGCCACGCTTGTATCCACGCGCCTGTCCTCAATTCTGAACACAAATCCTCCAATTATTTCAGGGTCCACAGTGACATTCACATTGACACTTCTGGCACCTGTCTGTCTGACAGTGATTTCCTCAAGCTTGTGGAGCAGCGCCTGCGACGGCTCTCCTGCAACCGTGAGATAGGTGTCAACAATCCCCTCTTTCTTTTTATAAAGCTCCACAAAGCTCTGCAGGATGTAGCGCAGCCAGGCTTCGCGCCCGTGCCTGACCACAAGCCCGAGGAACTTGACGAACGGCTGGCAGAACGGCTCATCGCACGCTTTCTCAAGAATATTCAATTTTTCCTGACGGGATATGCGTGCAGAAAGATACTGATGGATTGCCGGCAGCACCTTTATCAGGCGGCGCGCGTCACCATAGCATTGCTCACGGCAGTTTTCCTGTTCGGAATATGCCTCAAGCGCAGTGGCGTACCGTTTTGCTATATTGCCGATATACATGTTCCTAACCTTCTTTTATCTCATCTGCCAGATTTTCCTGAAGCGCCTGCTGGGCCTCGGTCGCCGAAAGATTGCCGCGCAGGATCTTGGTGGCCATCTGCACTGCAAGCATCGCCACCTCACCGCGGGCATTTGCAAGAATCGCCTCTTTCTCGGCTTCGGCCTGACGCCTGCCCTCTGCGATTATGCGGGAGGCCTCCTGCTGCGCCTGCACCGAAGCATCAGCCACAATGCGGTCGCGGCTGGATGCAGCCTCTTTGAGGATGGCAACCTTCTCTTTCTCGGCGTCGGCAATTATCTGCTCGCTCTGAAGCCGGAGGTCAGCCACCTTCTGTTCGGCCACTTTTGCGGCATCAAGGCTGCTGTCGATGAACTCCTTGCGTTTTGTGACTGATCCCAGAATCATCGGGAAGGCAAACTTCGCGAGTATCAGGAAAACAATCGCAAACGCAAGAGTCATCCAGAACAACAGACCGCCTGATGGAGTCAGAAGTCCCATGGTTCAGAAATTAGAGAGCCATGAAGCAGATTACTACTGCGAACAGTGCCACACCCTCGATAAGAGCTGCAACAATGATCATAGAGGTACGGATGTTTCCTGCAGCCTCGGGCTGGCGCGAGATCGCCTCCATGGCTGACTTGCCGATCTTGCTGATACCGAATGCCACTGCGAAGACTGCGAGTGCCGCGCTGAGTACTGCTGCTGATGTTGAAAGTTCCATAATTGAATTTATTAGTTGTTATTGATAATTATTCTTCGTGTTTGACCTGTGCCAGCCCTATGAAGACCGACGAAAGCATAGTGAATACATAAGCCTGCAGGAATGCCACAAGCAGCTCGAGGCAGTTCATGAATATCATGAAGAATACTGACAAAGCAGTCATCGAGCCGTTCACTGCAGCACCCATCTGTGCTGTGACAAATATTATGCAGCTGATGCTGAGGATGATGGAGTGCCCCGCCATTATGTTTGCGAAGAGTCGCATCATCAGGGCGAACGGCTTGGTGAATATACCTATGAACTCTATCAGGGGCATCAGCGGGATTGCTTTCAGGAAAACCGGCACATCGGGCCAGAATATCTCTTTGTAATACTCTTTAGTTCCAAACAGGTTCACTGCCAGGAACGTCGCTATTGCAAGCACCATGGTTACGGCGATGTTGCCGGTGATGTTGGCTCCTCCCGGGAAGAAAGGCACAAGGCCGAGCAGGTTGCTGCAGAAGATGAAGAAGAAGGCTGTGAGAAGGTATGGCGCGAACTTGAGGTAGTTCTCTCCGACACACGGTTTTATCACGCTGTCGAGCAGAGAGTCTATCAGCCATTCCAGCAGACCGGCGAGCCCCTTGGGACAGTAGTCCACGTCCTCACGGTGCCTGTAAGCCCTTGCGGCTGTGAGGAACAGCGCAAGCATTATTGCGCACACCACCAGTATGCCGCAGGCTGTCTTTGTAAGAGAGATATCAAGGGGGCGCCGCTGGTCACCGTCCACATCTTCCACGATCTTTCCTTCATGCTTACCCTCCTTCGCAATATACAGACCTTTATATCTGTTTCCGCCTGTGATGCGGTTTGACATGAAGACATGCCAGCCGGTAGATGATTTCACTATCACAGGCAGTGGGATGGAGATATGCCGCCCCTTGAAAGTGGTGATATGCCAGTCGTAAGAATCGGCCAGGTGCTCCATCACCATCTTCTTCGGGTTGAACGGTTCGGACTCCTGTGCCATTTCCGCAACCATTGGCGCCGCATCAGCGCGTGCCGCCGAATCAGACGGCATTTCAAGTCCATTGCGGGCGGAGACGGAAGCAGTTTGAATAAGTGTATCAGTCTGCGGGACCGATGAAGGCACAGCATCATATTCTGCATGCATACAAAAAGATGAAGCCCCGGGCAGCACAAGTGCCAGCAGCATCACAAGCAGAATCCGATATGTTCTCTTTCCTGTCATTCGCAGCACACCGTCACAATGTTGTCCTTCACCTTCACGAAGCCTGATAGAAGCGGAAACTCCAGCATCTGGCCATTAATGTCTTCGTATCTTACAGCACCTTTTTCAAGAGTGCTTATCAGAGGGGCATGATTCTTCAAGACCTCGAAGCTTCCGGCACTGCCGGGGAGGAACACTTTTTCTGTCTGGCATTCGACCTGAACGCCCGCAGGAGTTATTATCTTGAGAATCATTCTGCCTTACTTGTCTGTTATATCATTTATGCCTCAGCCTGTCTGGCCTCGGCTATCATCTTCTCGCCCTTGGCGATTGCGTCTTCAATGGTTCCGACATTCAGGAAGGCCGACTCTGGCAGATAATCCACCTCGCCGTCCAGAATCATCTTGAATCCACGGACAGTGTCCTCTATCGACACCATCACACCCTTTACGCCGGAGAACTTCTCCGCCACCGTGAAAGGCTGTGAGAGAAATCTCTGCACGCGGCGCGCACGGTTCACCGTGAGGCGGTCCTCGTCACTCAGCTCGTCCATTCCAAGGATGGCTATGATATCCTGCAGCTCTTTGTTGCGCTGCAGAATCTGCTTCACGCGCTGTGCAGTCTGGTAATGTTCCTCACCCACAATTTCAGGCGCCAGGATGCGGGATGTCGACTCCAGAGGGTCGACTGCCGGATAGATACCCATCTCGGTTATCTTTCTGTTGAGCACCGTGGTGGCGTCAAGATGGCTGAAAGTGGTGCTGGGCGCGGGGTCGGTAAGGTCATCGGCAGGGACATAGATGGCCTGCACCGATGTGATGGAGCCATTCTTTGTGGAGGTGATGCGCTCCTGCATCTGTCCCATCTCAGTGGCAAGTGTGGGCTGATATCCCACTGCCGAAGGCATACGGCCCAGCAGTGCAGACACCTCGCTGCCCGCCTGGGTGAAACGGAATATATTGTCTATGAAGAAGAGGATATCCTTCGAACCGCCATCCTCATTTACCGCGTCGCGGAATGATTCCGCAACTGTAAGGCCAGACAGAGCCACAGAAAGACGCGCTCCGGGAGGCTCGCTCATCTGACCGAAGATAAGGGTGGCCTGAGACTGCGCCATCGCCTTTTTATCCACCTTGGCAAGGTTCCACTTCCCTTCCTCCATCTCTTTCTGGAACTCGTCTCCATAACGGATGACTCCCGATTCGATCATTTCGCGCAGCAGGTCGTTGCCCTCTCTGGTACGCTCACCCACACCTGCAAAGACAGAGAATCCATTGTGCTTCTTTGCAATGTTGTTGATAAGCTCCATGATAAGCACCGTCTTGCCCACTCCGGCGCCGCCGAAAAGACCAATCTTTCCTCCTTTCACGTATGGTTCAAGAAGGTCTATCACCTTGATGCCGGTGTAAAGCACCTCCTGGCTTGTTGCCAGATCCTCGAAAGCGGGAGGATCGCGGTGGATGGATTCCGCGCCAGTGCGGTCAAACTGCTCCATGCCGTCGATTGCATCACCAGTGACATTCATAAGGCGGCCCTTGATCTGGTTGCCCACGGGCATTGAGATTGTGGTGCCTTCAGAGATAACCTCCAGACCGCGGCGCAACCCGTCGGTAGAGTCCATGGCGATGCAGCGTACTGTGTTTTCACCGATATGCTGCTGCACTTCGATTATCAGAGTGCGGCCGTCGGGGCGCTGCAGGGAAAGTGCATTGTGGATGGCGGGAAGATCAGACTTTCCGCCGGTGTTTTCAAACACCACGTCCACCACCGGTCCGATAATCTGCGAAATGTAACCTTTTGTCATATATTGAGTTGTATTTATCTAAAACAGGCCGAAGAGCAGCGAATCAATCCTGTCTGTAATCTTTCCGAAGTCTTCGGGGCGGTTCTCGAAATCAAGGTCGTCGGCGTCTATCGTTATGACTGTGCCCTTGTATTCCGAAATCCATTTTTCGTAGCGGTCGTTCAGCCCCTTGAGATACTCAAGGCTCATCCCCTGCTCATAGTCTCTTCCGCGTTTCTGTATCTGCCCCACAAGATGCGGCACCGAACAGCGCAGGTAGATAAGCAGGTCGGGCAGCTTCACCATCCTCATCATCACAGAGAAGAGGTCCATATATGCATCATAGTCGCGCTGCGAGATGTTGCCCAGCGCGCGGTTGTTGTCAACGAAGATATATACACCTTCAAGCAGAGTGCGGTCCTGGATTATCACATCCTTCGACTCAGCGATGTCCATCACGTCCTTGAAACGCTGAGTCAGGAAATAGACCTCCAGATTGAACGACCACCTCTTGATGTCGCCGTAGTAATCTTCGAGATAGGGATTGTAGGTCACAGCCTCATACTTGGGTGTCCAGCCGTAATGCTCGGCAAGCATCCGTGTAAGGGTGGTCTTTCCAGACCCGATATTTCCTGCAATTCCTATATGCATGGCGGTTGATTGTTATTTTTCCTGCTCCTGACCGTCGGGTTGCATGTACCAGTCTTTATAAAGCATGTAGCCTTGCGCATTCTTGTGTGCTGCCTGGGCGATGGCTTCCGAGGCATCCTTCACTTTCTTTGCGGGAACGCCGGCATAGATTCCGGGCTCGAGCACGGAATTGCTCAACACCACCGCACCGGCGGCTATGATTGTATTGTCGGGAATCACTGCATTGTCCATAAGTATCGCTCCCATTCCAACAAGCACGTTGTTGCCCACCTTTGCGCCGTGTATGACTGCATTGTGGCCTACAGAAACGTCGCTCCCAATTTCAACCACCGAGCGTTTGTACAGTGTGTGGAGCACAGCCCCGTCCTGTATGTTCACACGGTCTCCCATCACAATAGGATTCACATCGCCGCGGAGAACAGCACCGTACCAGATGCTGCAGTCGTCGCCCATGGTGACATCGCCTATCAAAGCGGCATTTTCAGCCAGGAAACATCTCTTGCCCGTCTTCGGAGCCACTCCGTTAAGTTCTCTTATAATTGCCATTGCTTATGTTGGTTACTAATCACGCAAAGATAGTCAAATCCACATCACTATGCAATACGGAACCCGTTATGTTTCCACATGTTTTTGACAATACAGCACCGGCAGGCTGCAGGGCCGTGTCTAACGTCTCCTGAAGAGCGCGCAGGTGATGGCAGTGGCCACCGCAACATTGAGCGACTCGCTGGTGACAGAGCCCCGAGGATATGGTGGAATCAGCAGGCGGTGGGTGACACGCGATGCGCATTCGGCACCTATCCCGAACGATTCAGAGCCCATCACAATCAGGCCTGACTGCTGCAGGTCAACCCCGTAGATATCATCTCCGTCAAGGAAAGTCCCGTAGACAGGCATGTCTGCGGCAGTGAAGCGCTCCAGCACGGAAGGGAGACTGCAATAGATGATTTTCTTACGGAAGATTGCGCCCATGGTTGCCTGGACTGTCTTGGGATTGTAGAGCTCCACTGTATCTTCTGAAGCGAAGACTGCATCTATGCCGAACCAGTCCGCTATCCGGATGATGGTGCCGAGGTTGCCTGGGTCACGCACGGAATCGAGTGCCAGTGCGAGCGGCTTTGATGCGATGACCGCATCGATTTCAGAATCTGACGGTGGTTCGGGGATGCGGACAACAGCCAGAGCTGGAGATGGAGAGGAGAGTGATGAGATCTGGCGCATGGTATCTTCACCGATGTCTGATGTACGGTAGACAGACACCACTTCGAGGTTGCTGGAGAGAGCTTCAGCCACCATTTTTTCACCTTCAACCACAAAAAGGCCGGCCTCTTCGCGCTGTTTTTTTGCAGACAACGCACGAATTCTCTTTATTTCCGCTTTTGGAATCATGCATCAAAGTTAAAAAATAATTACATTTGTAAGTTATATAAGCGGAAGGAAAGTGATGAAACTGCGCATATCAGCAAGAATACTGGCAAAAGCCGCCCTGCAGGCAGCGGCATTTGCCGCAGTCTGTTCATGTGCAAGTACAAAGAACATCCCTGAAGGAGAATACATTCTGAAAGAGAACAACATTCAGATCACAAACTCGAAGACCTACTCCCCTTCCGATCTCAACGCATACCTCAAGCAGGCAGAGAACGACAATCTCATATTCGGCATCAAGTCGCTCTTCGCAGAGCCGACTCTTCTGAACGAAGATCTTATTGAGCCTTCATGTGTGGGGATGAAACGCCATCTCGAATACCTCGGCTACTACGGTTCGGAGATAGAGACGAGTATTGAGAAAGGCAGAAAAAAAGCAAAGGTCAACTACCTGGTGACCCTGGGCAAGCAGTATCCCATAAAAGATGTGGAGTATGCCATCGCCGACACTGCCATCACCAGGATTTTCAAAGAGGATTCCGTCAATTTCACCATCCGCAGGGGGCAGCCACTCTCCGAAGAGAGCCTCGAGACCGAGACCGAACGCTTGGCAGCGCTTCTGCGCAGCAAGGGTTACTACGGATTCACAAAGAACTATTTCTTCAACTTTGCCGACACCACCGCAGTGCGCGACTCTTCCATTCTCAAGATAGAGCTGCGCGACTACACCCGAAACGAAGCACCCACACAGGCAAAGCCACACCGCAGGTTCACAATCCGTGACGTGGAGATAGAAACCCCTCCCGGTCTGAATGTGAGCCGGAAGTTCCTTGACGGCATCAACCGCATCGAGAGCGGGATGACATACAGCGAAGAGCTCATCAACAGCACCTACAGCCGGTTTGCCGGCATCCCTCTGTTCAACACGGTCAACATCAGCCTCAAACCTGTAGACTCCACCGATGTGGCCTGCAGGATTGCGCTCACCCCGGCAAAACTGCAGGCTTACGAGGTCAACATGGAGGCCTCCACCAATTCGTCCGCACTGATAGGCATCTCGCCGTCGCTCTCTTACAAGCATCTCAACCTCTTCGGAGGCGGCGAAGTGCTCACTCTCGGATTCCGCGGCAACTTCCAGTTCAAGCTCAACGACCCGGCCCGAAGCAACGAGTTTGCCATCTCATCAGGCATCACATTCCCCAAGCTGCTCCTGCTGCCCAGCGAGATCAACAACCAGCCCACGCTGCCCGCCACAGAGATCACACTGGCCTATAACTACCAGGACCGCCCGGAATACAACCGCAACATCATCTCTTCTTCTTACGGTTATATCTGGAGTGCCTCACCTAAGCTGAAATATAATCTCAATGTTCTGAGCCTGAATGTAATCAAGATATTCAACATAGACCCGGAGTTCTACAGCAACCTGAACAGCAGCTACCTGCAGTACCAGTATCAGAACCACTTCGACCTCGGCGCCAATGCCACGGTTTATTATACCAACGACCCGGCCGTGTCGCCCAAAGGCAACCATTTCTACATCAGGTGGGACGTGGCTGCCAGCGGCAACCTGCTCAATCTGGCTTCTCCCGCACTGCAGACAAATGGTGCCGGAGAGAGACTGATCTGGGGCATCCCCTATTCTCAGTATATCCGCAACCAGGTCACACTGGTGGAGACCATCAAGTTCGGGCGTGACAACAAGTCTAGCCTTGCGGGGCGTCTTCTTGCCGGCGTTGGATACGCCTATGGCAACTCGCACGCGCTGCCTCTGGAGCAGATGTTCTATGCCGGCGGTGCAAGTTCGCTGCGAGGCTGGCAGTCGCGCACAGCAGGTCCCGGATGCGCCCCTCTGGACGAGACTTTCGCCATCTACAACCAGACTGGTGACATGCATCTGGAGGCCAATCTCGAATTGCGTTTTCCTCTGTTCTGGAAGTTGAAGGGGGCGCTCTTCACAGATATCGGAAACATCTGGAACCTGCCTGACAAAGAGATGGAGGCGGCTTCCCCGACATACGCGCTCTCTGTGTTCTCTTTTGACAACCTTGCAAAATCCACCGCAGTATCGTGGGGTACAGGTGCTCGTCTTGACTTTGACATGCTGCTTGTGCGCGTGGACATCGGCTTCAAGGGCTACGACCCTGCCGCACAGCACTGGCTCACTCCCGCCGAGTGGTTCTCAAGAAACGGCTTCGCGCTTCACCTCGGCATCGGCTATCCGTTCTAGCCACTCGTG
>JAZLJK010000065.1:0-28936 GCA_045617865.1 Bacteroidales bacterium
AGTTCATCCTGATAGAAGTTTGTCAAACAGGTCCGTTGTCTTAGTCTGCAGTTGATCCGCCGACCACGTGGCCGGCAGGATAGTTATTGTCTGTTCACTGAAAAGTATCCAAAATATTTGGATTTCAACATAGAAGAACAATTTTTTACGACGCGGGTACATTGCTACCGCACTGGTATGCCGGCAGAGACGGACGTGGCGGAGAAGATGGAGGAATATAAGCCGTAGCGTTAAGGACAGGTGGGGTGTTGCCGGGGAAAGACCTTGACTGGTCGACGACGTTACAGCCGACGCAGACGGCTGTAAAAGGAGGAGGATTCAAGGTGCGGCATAAGCCACGCCTGTCCAGCGTCAAGCGGCGCCCTTATTCCGACATCCCTCCGCCACGCATCCAGCCGGCACGGTTGCCGCCCCCGAAACCAGTCCGTGGTCGGAACGCATGCAGGCTGCTGACCGCCGGTGGACATCACCGGGTGACAGGCTGCAGGTGGATGAGTTCCACCGGCACACGTCACCAGGTAGTGCAGCAGGCAGGCGGCTGACCGCCGGAGGGCATAAAAAAAGCAGTGGCACAAAGATTTGCACCACTGCCATATTATAGATTGCGAAGCCCGAAGGCTTACTGTCAAGCTTTCCCGAAGGCTTACTGTCAAGCTTTCCCGGAGGCTTACTGCCAAGCTTTCCGGAAGATTTCAAGGAAGCTATTTCTGAATCTTCATGCAACGTACGGGAACCATACGGGCACGGAGGTCACCGGTAGAGCCGGCAACCACATTGCCACCCTCTTCAGGGTCATGCTGAACAAGCATCTGCTGGCCACCCATATACTTGGCCTGATACAGACCGGTTGCGGAAGTCCACAGACGGCAGAACCAGAACCTGTCACGGCTGCCTTCCGGCTTGTAGTTGTAGTATCCTGCATAACCGCAGTCCTGGTTGTCGGTATTACCCTGGTCGCAGCATCCTGAATAAGGGAAGAACACTTTCTTGCCGCCGTCAAGCAGCTGGAAGAAACCTGCAGGGACAAACTGAAGGTCGCTCTCTGAAAGGCCTGCCCATGTATCCTGAGGAGGTACCATATATCCAACAGGGCACGGGTCATAGATTGACTTCTGGTACTCTGTCAGAGGATGTACATTCTCATAGTCGGGATTGCCCCACAATGCATGGTCAATCTTTGACAAAACACCATTGAACCATTCGAAGGTGTTGGTAGACATCTTGAAAGGAACTGTAGGATTCATCACTGCACCGTAGATGTCGTTAGAAGGGTTCTTCTGCATTGTTTCCTTCAGATCCTTTGAAGGGATGAAGGGATCCTTGCGGCCCCACTGGTAGAACATACCGCTGGTCTTGGTGACTTCATTGGGATTGATGCTGGTTGCACCGATGTTGCGGTCCTGCATTGTAAACTGCTTGCCGAACACATTTGAGTGAGTCACATCCTTGGGCATGTTGGTGCACCAGATGTGCCAGCTCCAGATGATCTCGCCGTAACGGTCAGCAACAGAAATCAAGGCATTACCCTTGTTGCCAGTGGCTGTGAATGTTATGACGCTTGTGCTCTTGTTGAGCTTGACATCCTTGATACATTCGTTCTGGCACCATTCCAGAGTGACATCTGAAGGTTTGATCTCAATCTCTTCCTCATCGATGTGGAAGCGGCCTCCCTCGATGATACCTTCAGCACCGTTGCCGATGACAGAAGCATCAAATGTGTAGGTTCCCTCCACATTCACGATATAGCAGTTTGCCGTACCGTCCTTGCTGAGGTCGGGATCGACAGGTGTCTGAGGTTCGTTGTCAATCTCACCGTAGTCTGCCTCCTGCATTACGCAGCATGTTGTGTAGTAGTTGCCTGATCTGAAAGTAATGATAGAAGAACGGGCATCTTCAGACTTGTTGGCCATAACCTCGAATGTCACAACATCCTCGCGGACCGCCTTGGTCTGCTTGTATACCACCCAGTCTGAATCGGCACTGATCTCATAATCAAGGTTTGCAGAAACGCCCACCTCTATTTCACAGCTGCCGCAACCAACGCTGATAACATCTACCAGCGCGCTGAGAACAGGGCTGTCGGGAGCCTGAGATGCAGAAGCCAGGTCAAGGTTTGTCACCAGTACATCACCGTTTTCAGTTGAGACGAAAACGACAACTGAAGGGTTTGTGACGTCACCGGGGGTTACAACCTTGATGTAGCCCTCTGTATCTGAAGTGCTGAAGATTTCAGCCTTCCAGCCGTTTGAAGCATAAGTCTCGACATTGACTGCCTTCTCTCCTGCTCCGCTGACCTTATACTGAACGTACGCAACCTCATTGGGTTCAAATGCCTTCTTCTCTGCGAAGAACTCAACCTGAAGCTTGGCTGCCTTGGGGATTGAGATCTTTGCACCGTCGGCCATCACGATATCAATGCTGTTGGCATTTTCAGTGATGCTCTCGAACATGGGTTTGCTTACTTCTGCAGCCTCGGTCCATGTAGCGCCACCGTCCAGAGACATCTTCAGGCTGCTGCCCTCTATCTTGAACTGAGGTGCGGGCTGCTCCTCGGCAACAACAGGCACGAGATTGCCCTTTGCATCCTTGAGGAACTGACCTGATACCATCCAGTAATATTCACCGTTCTGCTGGCCTACAGTCACATAGGAAGGATTGTTATATACAGTCACAGCCCCCTGGTCCTTGAACGCGAGGGTGTATCCCACCACTTTGCCGGCAGCATCTGTCACCGGAGTGAATGTGGTGAGACTCTGTTTCTGCTGCAGAGCTTCTGCAATTGACTGCAGAGACGAGATAGTGGTGTTGAGATTCGTGCATTTTTCTGCCAGCCCGTCAAGACGTCCGTTGAGTTCGTCAATCCTGGGCTGGGGGTCTGTGCAGGCGATTACCATTGCACATAGAGTAAATATTGCAAGTATCTTTTTCATAGACTATCTGATTTTTAAGATTAAGATATCACCGGGCTCAATTGTGAAGTCATGGTCACCGGGATTGATTGTACCGATGCTGCCGTCACGTTCAACTGTCTGAACGGGATATCTGAAGCGCAGGTGAATTTTGGTTGATTTGAGGTGAGTGCGGCTGACGATGCAGAAATATTCTGAATCTCCACCGTCGTTCTCCATGAGAGACATCAGGAAAGCGTCCTTCGAATAGACTGAAGTGATGACATCGGGAATCTGTGTCGGGTCCACTTCCCTGCAGGCTGTAGGTACATTGTTGTAATGTGCGGCCCATTTCACGTCGCAGCCGTCAAATACGAATGCACGCTTCTGGATCTCGCGGTTCACTGTCTGCAGATATTCGAATGTAGGGTTCTGAGTGTTGATGTCACCGTTGGGGTCACAAACCCAGCAGCTGCAGTTGCCGCTGGTGGCAGCCCAGGTGAAGTACTCGAGGCCCTGCGCTCCGTATGCCAGGTTTGTATAGTCCTGGAGACGGAGTGTCTCGATAGAGGGAACCGCCTGCATTCCGTTGCCGTCTTCGAAGCGGCATGTTGCCGCAAATGCCCAGAAATCAAGTCCGTATTTCTTTGACTTGTCGGCAACCTGCTGCAATGAAGTATACCAAGGGTAGTCGAGCACCCTGTTGGGGAGGCAGGGATAAACGTCGAAAGTCAGGAAATCGGGATGGCATTCATTGACACACCTTTCGAGATACTGGTCGTATGTGTCTGTGTGATATGAGCCGTTGGGGCCGAAAGTACCGCCGGTTCCGTGCAGGTTCACATAGCACTGATGCTCACTGTCTATCTCGTTGATTATCCTCTTGCTTTCGTATATCAACGGGAAACGGTCTGCATTCGGCTCGTCTATCAGCTGGTAGCCCCAGAGTGCAGGATGGTCCTTTATGCTGTTGACCATCACCTTGAGCTCCTCGGGATGGCCCGGGTAGTCGACGTCGGCAAGGTAGCAGTCTACACACACAGCCAGCTTGAGGCCGACAGCCTCCGCCATATCCAGCTGGGTGAGAACTTCATTGACATAACCGGGGTTGTCCCACCTGTTGTCTCCGTCACAGGTCATGATCTGCACACCTGCATCGGGCACTGCCTGATAGCGGGCATGAGCCACATCAGGAGCAACTGTTGCAGGGTTCACGTGACGGTATCTCACACCATGGTATACGTATGTGTTGATGTTTCCTCTCTGAACCGTGTTCTTCACGGTGAGGCGGAGTGCCCTCACCACCATCTTGCCGTTGCCGTCAGACACAGCAACAAGAACCTTGTCGCCTGTGATCGGACTGGGGGCGGTGACGGTGATTGTACCTTCAGAGACGGATGTCTTGTTGACAACGGCTTTCCAGCCTTTGCCAACCATAGTGTTGACATCAAGCTTGGGTGTGGCACCAGTAACCTTATAAGTGGCGGTCACAGTGCCTCCGTCAGTGATCTCAACGTCGTCACCCGTGAAGTCCACAGTGAACAGCTGAGCTTTGGGAAGAGTGATTCTCCCACCCTCTGTCAATTCAAAATAATAGTTTGCATCATCCTGTGTAAGAGCGCTGATAACTTCTTTGTTAAGCCCTCCTGCCACCTGATATGAAGAACCTCCGTCCACGGAGTATTTGAGCTGATTGTTCTCAACCTTGAAGATTGGAGCAGGATTCTCCTTGGGAGCTATGCTTATCTTCTCACCTTTCGAGTCAAGAAGCCATTCACCATTCTCTTTCCAATAGTAGTTGCCCGACTCCACACCTACTGTGATGTAGTTAGGCTGGTTGTAAAGAGTAACGTTGCCTCCGTCAGAGAACGATACTATGTAGCCGATCACCTTGCCATTCCCCTCGATGGGAACGATGTCAGAGACACCATTGCCCTCCTGAAGATTTGAAACAAGAGACTCGATGTTTGAGACAAACCCTGAGCAGGAGTTCAGTTCCTGCTCAAGGTCTGTAATCTGCTTCTCCAGATCATCAAGCTGAGTCCCGTAGTCAGTACATGCGCAAAGTATTGCCATCACGCATGTAATAATAAATATCGGGTACCTTTTCATTCAGTCTGATATATCTAAAGCAACGATTTATTTCTCTGCTGCTGCAGCTTCTGCCTCAGCGGCATTGATCATATTTTCATCAGCAGTGATGTAGATCTCTACGCGGCGGTTAAGTGCGCGGCCCTCAGCTGTCTCGTTGGTTGCAACGGGATAGTCGAATGCCATACCCTCGACAGTGAAGCGATCCTCGTTCATACCCTCTGATTTCAGGAAAGCAGCAACTGACTGTGCACGGCTGAGTGATACTCTGTCGTTAACCTCTCTTGTACCGGTGTTGTCTGTATGACCCTGGATGTAGATCTTTGTGTCGGGCATGTCAGCCATTGTCTTTGCGAAGTTTGCAAGGGCTGTCTTAGAGTCTTTCTTGAGGTCAGATTTGTTTGTATCGAAGAGGATACCGCTGTCGAAAGTGACGCGGATCGACTTGAGGTTGTTTGCGTCTGCGAGTGTGTCAACCTTTGCACCCTCGATAGCAGCAAGCTCCTCTGCCTTCTGGTCCATCTTGTTACCGATGATAGCACCTGCACTTGCACCTACAGCAGCACCGATTGCAGCACCGATTGCAGCAGCCTTGCCGTCATCACCGATGAGAGCACCTGCAGCAGCACCGATTGCAACACCTGCACCTGTACCTACAGCTGTACCTTTTACGAGGTTTGAAAGATTACCGCAGCTTGTAAGAACCATTGCTGCGCAAGCGAATGAAAGAACTAATTTTTTCATGTGTGTAAATGTTAATTGTTAATAAAATAATGAGTTGAATTATCGTTTTTATTGTATTGGATTGGTCAGATGGGCAGCATAAAGCTTCACAAGCCTCTCTGCCACTTCACCAGGCAACCCTTTGGTTGAATCTGATAAGTATTGTTTAAAACTATCTCTTTCATTGGAAGTGTAACAACCTTGTTTGAGATAACTTTCATCACCGGAAAGCATATCTGCGGCGACATAATTGGTGGGCCACAGCTTGTAAAGGTCAAACAGACGCCTGTCCAGCGTCTGCGCAAGGGCACGGTAGCGGTTATTACCCTTCTCTGCTGCTGCCGCCCCAATCTCTTCGGTTGTCAGAGGCTCGCCGAACGCAATATGTATGCGCCCCTTCGGCTGAAGGAAGCCCTGGACCATGCTGTTGACATCCTCACCTTCTTTCTTGTGGTAGGTGCCCTCTTTCTCCTTGGTATAAAGTTCCAGCGCCTTCAACACGCCGCAGCTTTCGTATTCGTATGATATTGCAACCGGCATTATCCTAAGTTGAGCAAAGCTTTCGGTAAAGTTGCCGTTGCCGCTCATATCCAGCATTTTAATCAAGCCCTGCTCTGTGCGGTCGTTGCCATCTTTGGTACGTCCCTGGCGATGTGCCAGCCATATGGACTCACCACCTTCGATGCGCTCTCTGATATACTCTGAAAGTATGCATGAAGTAGTGTACACTTCACGCGGGTCACTGCTACGTATCACCTTGACCATGCGGTTAATACGCATTGCGTCCTCAATCTCTGCATTAGCAAGAAGATTGTCACCTGCAGCTATATCCACGCAAGGCAGTCCGTTCAGGCACATCACTGTGTCTATAAGGGCCGGATCAAGCACTATGTCGCGGTGCGTCGAGAGCAGCAGGAAGTTATTTATCTTTCCTTCAGCTCCACTTGATTTAAAATATTCCAATCCGCTGAATGTCAAACCATCGCTTGTCCCCTTCAATATCCTCATGACAAGGTCTGCCATCACAGTTTTCTGAAAATCATAGACATCCTTCGAACGAGCGATCATATCCTGCAGGTACCCTTCCGGCTTGTCAGGATACAACCTGTTGCCTGCAACACCCACAAGCCTGCTGCGGCAAAGACGCATCATGGCATCTTTTGCCTCACCTTCTGTGTAGGGACGGATATTGTCGTATTTCGGATCGTCAATCATTACTCTTTTGTGATTGAAAGGGTTGCCAGAGCAGCGAAAAGCAGTGCAAATACAGATGCCGAAGCTGCCGCAGACGGCAGGCTTGCTGCAGATGCATCAGCAACATGCATCACGCTATTAGTCAATGCAAATAACAAAGTAGCAACAAAGCAGAGCCAGTACCAGAAACGGGCCTTTACAACCTTGTGGAGCACCAGTGTCACAACAGACATCGCCACTACGAAGGCGGGCATCACAAAAGGCTGCCCTCCCTTGACAAGAAGGAATACAGCCACCAGGATGAAGCAGAAAAGCGCACCGTAGAGACGGCTGAAAGCAAATCTTGTGGAAGCACTCGAGGCTGCGCTCTTTCGAAGTGCCGTGGAAGTCACCTCCCGCACCATCTTTTTCTTGCTCAGAACGTACCACACCACAGTACCGGCAGCACAAACGGCCATCACAACGCCATAAAGCGCCTTGAACGCCGCACCATCCACCCCCACCTTGGAGAGTCCGAACCCTATCACAAACGCAACTGCCGCAGCCGAGATGGCCACACATACACCGTCAAGCACCTGCCTTGCCACAAGGCGGCCTGATATCACAGATGCGCACACGCACAGAAGCAACAAAGCCAGGACCACAGCGCTGAGAAGCAGCGCAAGCCCTTGATTCATTGCCAATTCACTCAAAAATGAAAAGATTTGATCCATTCCAAATAATTCTGTTCTTTGTATTAAAAATACAAATATGCAAAATTATTTGCGTTTCAGCAAGGATGAATCGCCATAACTGAGAAAACGGAACCCATTTTCCAGAGCAAAATCGTACATATCGCGCCACCCGTCTCCTATCAAGGCGGCAATCAGCAGCAGCAGAGTGCTCTTCGGCTGGTGGAAATTGGTCACCAGATAATCAATCATGCGATATTTGAAGCCTGGAAGAATAATTAAACTAGTTCTTGCGATTATACTATCCTTGCCACTGATTTCCAAATAGTTTATTATTGCATCAATCGCCTCTTTCGCACTGTGGCGATACCCCTCGTCACGATACGGCTCCCACTGTTGCACCACCTGCGGCTCGCCCAGCTCGATGCAGTGCACACCGATGTAGTAGAGCGACTCCAGGGTGCGCGTCGATGTTGTGCCGACCGAGATGACAGGTCTGCCATCCAGCGCTGCTGAAAGAGTCTGCAGGAAGCTTTTTTTAACCTCGAAAGGCTCGCTGTGCATTGTGTGCTCGGCCACATTGTGACTCTTCACAGGCAGGAAAGTGCCGGCCCCCACATGAAGAGTGAGATACTCTGTGCTGATGCCCTTTGCGCGGATATCATCCATCACCGCAGGTGTGAAATGAAGCCCTGCCGTAGGCGCTGCCACCGACCCCTCGTTGCGGGCGTATGTGGTCTGATAGCGCACATAATCAACATCCTCTGTATCACGGTTGAGATAAGGCGGGATTGGCATGTTGCCGGCCAGCTCGATCACTTTGGAGAAGGGCACACCACCATCCCAGCTGAACTCCACGATGCAGGTGTTGTCCACCCTCTCCACCATCTCTGCCTTCAGATCCAGAGCCGCCACAGCCGGATTCTCGCGGCAGTAGCACTCGTCTACCGCCAGGGATAGCACACCACCCTTCCAACGCTTCAGATTGCCCACAATTGCCTTGAACCGGCACTTTTCAGAAGTGGCGAAGCAGAGCTGGTAGTCGGAAGGCTCCACAGGCTCCAGACAGAATATCTCTATCAGCGCACCGGTGTCACGACGGAAAAAGAGCCGTGCCGGCACCACCTTGGTCTCGTTGAACACCATCAGTGCCCCTTCAGGCAGAAAGGCCGCGATATTGCGGAACTGTTCGGCCCTGAAGCAGCCGTCGGTATTTACCAGCAGTTTGGATGAATCTCTTACCGGAAGCGGAAATTTGGCAATCCGTTCATCTGGCAGAGGATAATCGTAGTCGTCTATCAGTATCTGGGGAATCATTATTTGAGAACCGATGTGCAGATGGGGAAATTGAAGTATGTGTCGGGATAAGGCTCATTCTTGAGGGTGAAATGCCACCACTCGCTGTAGAGGGGTTTGAATCCGTTGCGCAGCATGGCCTCGCGGAGCATGTTGCGGTTGGCTATCTGCTCGTCGGTGAGGTTTTTATAGTCGGGATGCGACAGCTCGCCGAAATAGTCGAACGGGCCGCCCATGTCAATGTCGCGTCCTGTCTTGACATCAAAGAGTGTCAGGTCCACCGTGCTGCCGCGCGAATGGCCCGATTTGGTGGCAACGAAGCTCAGAGGGATGATGTCTTTCTTTGCAATCTCAGGATAGAAGATGCTCTTCATAAGGGTATCGGCGGGGTCTTTCGCCCAGCGGAGGAAGTGGTCCACTGCTATCTGGGGGCGGTAGGTGTCATATATCTTGATGCGGTAGCCCTTTGCCACGAATTCGTCCGACACTTTCTTGAGCGCCTCTGCAGCGGGACGGGTAAGGAACGCCTGGGGCTCGAAATAACCGTCGATAGGCCTGCCTATGAAGTTGAATGCAGTATAATACCTGATTTCAAGTATTGCATCAGGAATCATGTCGCTCACCAGCACGAAGCCTGCTTTGACTGCAGTGCTGTCGATGTCAGTTCTGAAATCGTATGCATGAACAGTATCTGTTACATATAATGTGTCGGTAAGGCAGATTGTGTCGTGTGACATCAGCTGATCTTCTTGTTTTGCGTTTTTGCAAGAGACCACCGGCAGGGTGGAAAGGAGCAGAAGCAAAGTGCTCAGGATTCGTGAATTTTTCATAGTCTGATAATTTCTGCAAAAATACAAAGAAGTGGTGAGAAGTGATAAAAAAAAGTGATACAAATTCCACCTAAAGCACAACTTTAGGTTTACAAATTTGTACACATTTGTAAAACGATATGTTATTTATGTGAAAATTACCCGTGTATTCAGGTATTCACATTTGTTTCTGCATATAACTGGGCAGTTTTGTACAAATATTACATAACTAAAAGTTATAAACAACTTTAATATAAGGTCAACTACTATGGTTATCAGTTATTTATATAATTTATCTAATGTGATGAATTGTTGAAATATGTATAGATATGTGCATTTTTAGCCATTTTAGGGAAATAGGGCTTGATTTCAATCGAATACCACGAATTACATCACCGATTCCCAATACTTTACACAAAATACCTCAACCAACGCAGTCGTAGAATATGTATGTATTTATGCTATTATAATTGTAAATTATGGTTCACAATTGTAGTTTACATTTGTAGATTACAAAAGTAAATTTGTCAGTTCAATAAAAGTTACTACATTTGTAAAACGAAGTTTACAAAAATTTTATGGAGGAAAGACTCAAACTTTTTCTTGCGATGGAGGGGCTCTCTCCCGCACAGCTTGCCGACCGTCTTGGTGTGCAGCGTTCCGGTATCTCTCACCTTCTTCAAGGAAGGAACAAACCAAGTTTTGAATTCATCAACAAGATGCTTGCTGAATTTCCGAAGATCAATCCGGACTGGCTCATCATGGGAACAGGCAAAGCTTATAGAGATGGAGTGTCCGCTCCTATTCCGGCAGTTGCCGGCCAGGCAGAAGAAGTAAGTCAGGTGGAGGATGATCTTCCGATGGACGAGCCCGGCGGCTTCGACCTCTTCAGTGCTAACTTTGCAGATACCACGGCTCCAGCTCCGGCTCTTTCTGCCGCTCCGCAGCCAAAAACTGCCGTCAATCAGCCTTATCAGGCTCCCGCACCTCAACCCGTGCAGCAGCCACGCAGCACACAACCCCCTGTACAAGAACAGATTAGACCCGTTTCGGCGCCTTCATATCCTTCTGAGAATCGCATAAAAGGTCAGAACGAGGCCAACACTCCCCGTTTTTCCGGTCAGAAACAGATCAGACAGATTGTAATTTTCTTTACCGACGGTACCTACGAGATAAGATAGGCAGACTGACTACAGAGTAACCAGTTCGTACTCATCAGAGCCGAGCCCGATCTTCACGGCCTGGTCAAGGCATGCCCTCCACTCACTGTTGGGAGTGGAATTTCTGAAATGGTCATGACAGTCCACAAATCCAGGAGTATGCAGATTCTTGTAGAGCTGCCCTCCCGGCAGAGGTTCCTGCTTCAGGCAGGCGTCTGCGCATGCGCGGTCAATGGCAACGGGATCGAATGATGCAAACATACCGACATCAGGCAGAATAGGCACGTCATTCTCTCCATGGCAGTCGCAGTTGGGCGAAACATCCAGCACAAGTGATATGTGGAAAGACGGCCTGCCGTCCACCACGGCCTTAGAATACTCGGCAATCTTTCTGCAGAGCATCTCATTTGCATTGAACTCGGCAAAGCTGATGGCGTCGAAGTTGCAGGCGCCCAGACAGCGTCCGCACCCCACGCAGTGCTCTGCGTCAACAGTCATCTTGCGTCTTGACTCATCAAACACAAGGCCTGAATTGGCACACTCCTTCTGGCACTTGCGGCAGCCGCGGCAGAGCATCTCCCTGATGCGGGCCTTGCCGCTGCTGTGCTGGTCTTTCTTGCCGGCACGCGATCCGCAGCCCATACCTATATTCTTAAGGCAGCCACCGAAACCGGTCTCCTCATGCCCCTTGAAGTGCGTCAGACTGATAAATACGTCGGCATCCATCACGGCGCGGCCTATGTAGGCCTCCTTCACATATTCGCCCCCGTTTACCGGTACGGCAACATCATCAGTTCCCTTCAGACCGTCACCTATTATAATAGGACAGCCCACGGTAAGCGGGGTGAATCCGTTCTCCCATGCGCAGTACAGGTGCTCCAGGGCATTCTTCCTGCTGCCCGGGTACATTGTGTTGCAGTCTGTCAGAAACGGCTTGCCCCCCAGATCCTTCACCACATCCACCACTGCCCTTGCATAGTTCGGCCTGAGGAAGCTCAGGTTGCCCTTCTCGCCGAAATGCATCTTGATTGCCACGAACTTGCCGTCCATGTCGATGTCGCCTATCCCGGCAGCCTTTATAAGTTTCTGAAGTTTTACAGCGGTTCCGTCGCCGAAAGCGACTGTGTGGAAGTCTGTGAAGAATACCTTTGATTTTGCCATGACTCTGTATTTTTTGTAAAAGTAGCAAAAAAATGGAACGGCAACAAAATCGAAGATTTTATGTACTTTTGTGGATGTCTTAACCAGAAATATTATCCAATGTTCGCAGAAATACTTCTTGATTCCCTGAGGACCGCAATACTTATCACAGGTATGGTAGTGGCGATGATGCTGATGATTGAATCCATCAACATCAAGTCCGGTGGGCGCTGGTTATCGTCGCTCGGCAAGTCATCGTTCGGACAGATTGTGCTGTCTGCCCTGCTCGGCTCCATTCCGGGCTGTATGGGCGGCTTTGCAAGCGTATCTCTGTACTCACACGGAATGATCAGTTTCGGGGCACTTGTGGCAATGATGATTGCAACAAGCGGCGACGAGTCGTTTGTGATGCTGGGAATGTTTCCCGGCACAGCCCTCAAGATAACTGCCGCCCTGTTTGTCATTGCTGTGGCAGCAGGATGGATTGTAGACCGGATTGCCGCAAGGAAAGGGCTGTCCGACACTGTTTCCTGCGGCGAGATGGCCATCCATGAGCAGGACGAAAAGCATGAGCACGGCGGAAGGCATCTCACATGGAAGCGGGCCGCGCTGTTCCTTGGGCTGGCTGTATATGCCGCAGCGCTGGCTTTCGGCATGCTGGAGCACGAAGAGGCTGAAGAGGCCACGATGCATGTGCACAGCGCCCTGCTTGACGAAGGCTGGATGAACATCATGTTTGCCTGCCTGAGCGTGGTGATGCTGGTTGTAATTGTCTTTGCATCTGACCATTTTGTTGACGAACACCTCTGGCATCATATCATCTGCACCCACCTTCCGAAGGTGTTTGCCTGGACATTCGGAATCCTGCTGCTTCTTGCCGTTGGCAACGCATATCTTGACATTGAATCGTGGGTAAGCTCCAACATCCCGCTTATGATAGTGCTGGCAGCACTGATAGGCATAATTCCCGAATCGGGACCGCATCTCATCTTCGTGACGATGTTTGCAACAGGTGCCGTGCCGGTTTCTGTGCTCATGGCAAGCTGCATATCTCAGGACGGGCATGCCGCACTGCCTCTTTTCGCCGAATCGAAGAAGGCTTTCATCTGTGCGAAGGCGGTCAATTTCCTGCTGGCAGTCGCAATTGGTTTTGCAATATACGGTCTTTCAATAATAGATTAATTTGTGTAGATTTGTGGTTGCGTAAACTTTTGCCGTGAGTATGTTCAAGATTATCAACCCTCTCCTGTCGCTTCTGCCGCCAGAGACAGCACACAGAACTGTCATGTTCTGGCTTAAGATGACAAGGCACATTCCGGGTGCAAGGGCTGCCGCAAGAATCTGCCACAAACCGAACAGCAAAGGGCTGGCGCGCGAGCTTTTCGGCGTTGATTTCCCGAATCCCGTGGGGCTGGCAGCCGGTTTTGACACAAACGGTGAATACTACAACGACCTGGCCGACTTCGGTTTCGGCTTCATAGAGATCGGGTCGCTCACTCCAAAGCCGCAGATGGGCAACGAGACTCCACGTCTGTTCAGGCTTCCCAAAGACAAGGCGCTCGTGAGCCGGATGGGCACGGCCAACAACGGCGTGCGCTACGCCATAGAGCAGATAAAGCAACGCCATCCGAAGGTGGTGATTGGAGCGAATGTCACAAGGAACACATCCACTCCCACCGCCGAAGCATACAAGGATTATGAAAGAAGCGTGGCCATGCTCTACGACTTCGTGGATTTCTTCGTGCTGAATGTCTCCTACCCCGACTCGCACGACTCGACGGGTCTTCACGACATTGTCACAATCTCACAGATTGTAGACAGCGTGATGGACATCCGCCGCTACAACGACGAAAGCCGCCCTATCCTGCTGAAGATCTCACACGGGCTTACACACAGCCAGCTTGACGAGATAATAGACCTGTCGCTCATGAGCGGAATTGACGGTATAGTGGCAGGCAACGCCGCACAGGGCCGCGAAAATCTCAAGAACACCTCTGCAAAGGCTCTTGAAAAAGCCGGTGAAGGTGTGATGGGCGGTGCACCACTGTTTGAATCCACTCTTGACACTGTCAGGTATATCCATCAGAAGAGCGGCGGAATTCTTCCGGTTATCGCATCGGGAGGAATAATGACGCCCGAGCAGGCGGCACAGATGCTGGATGCCGGCGCGTCGCTTGTGGAGGTCTACACAGGTTTTGTATACAACGGGCCTGACTTTGTCAGAAAAATAGTGAAACATCTTAAAAAGAGAGGCGACAAATGAAAACAGCTGCTATCTGCACAATAGGTGACGAAATCCTGATCGGCCAGATTGTGGACACCAATTCGTCATGTATCGCTCAGGCACTCAACGGAATCGGAGTGAAGGTAAACCGGATGGAATCCATTGCCGACGACCGCGGGCAGATCATATCATCGCTTGACAACCTTCTGAAGGAATACGACATAGTGATTGTTACCGGCGGCCTCGGCCCCACAAAGGATGATATCACAAAGCCTGCTCTGGCAGAGCTGAGCGGTGCAACCGGTTATAAAGAAGATGCGGCACAGCTGGCCATTGTGGAGCAGATACTCTCGCGCCGCGGAATTGCCATGCTTCCCGTCAACCGCGCCCAGGCACAGGTGCCCGACACCGCCACAGTCATTCCAAACAAGCTTGGGACTGCGCCCATCATGGAATTTGTCTTCGACGAGGGGCGCTACGGTCACAAGGCTGTGCTCTACTCAATGCCAGGTGTTCCTTTCGAGACGGTGGCGGCACTCGACGACGTGATGCAGAGTATCAAATCTCACTTCGAGACCGAGCCCATCCTGCATCAGACCATCTGCACTTTCGGTCTGGCTGAAAGTGTTCTTGCCGACAAGATTGCAGACTGGGAGGACAACCTTCCTGAATACATTCATCTGGCATATCTTCCCGGCACCCTTACAGGTGTGCGGCTGAGACTCTCCTGCTATGGAGCCGGCTGCAGCGGGCGCACCGCAGAATTTGAAAAAGCCACAGCCCAGCTCATGGAGATGCTGGGCACTTACGTATATGGAACGGGCAGCGACTCGCTTCAGTCCATCCTGCCCCACCTGCTGCAATGCCCGCCGCAGAGCGCTTATCAGGAGACCATAGCAGTTGCCGAATCTTGCACCGGAGGTCTGGTGAGCAACCTCATCACATCTGTCCCGGGCAGCAGCGATTATTATAAAGGGAGCGTGACATCGTATTCAAATGAAGTCAAGATAAACCTGCTCAATGTACCCGAGGAGGTGCTGGAGCAGAAAGGTGCTGTGAGCCGCGAATGCGCCGAAGCCATGGCGCGCGGTGCGGCATGCCTGCTTGACACCGACTATGCAGTTGCCACCACCGGCATCGCGGGGCCGGGCGGCGGCAGCGTGGATAAACCGGTGGGCACCTGCTGGATTGCAGCGGCGCACCGCAATCCATCGACAGGTGAGACCGAAGTGTTCTCACGCCTTGTGCAGAGCGCGTCGAAGAGCCGCAAGGTGAATATGGAGCGCTTTGCAGCAAATGCCCTCAATCTGCTCAGGCTTGTAATCGGACAGAAACTTCTTTAGAAAATCATAATACAATCAATACAATGAAAAGAATCTTTACACTCGCAGCTGTAGCCCTGATTGTAGCATCAGTCTCAGCACAGGCACAGCAGAAACTCACTCCTCAGAAAGAGTATCAGTTCACAACCGTCAAGGAAAATCCGGTAACTTCAGTAAAAGACCAGGCGAGCAGCGGCACATGCTGGTGCTTCTCCACCATTTCGTTCCTCGAGAGCGAGATCCTGCGCAACGGCTACAAGGGAGATGACCTCGACCTTTCAGAAATGTTCGTTGTAAGCAAGGCATATCAGGACAAAGCCGACAAATACATCCGTCTCGACGGCTGCCTCAACTTCGCGCAGGGCAGCAATGCCGACGATGTTCTGCATGTTTGGAGAGATTACGGTATCGTTCCCAACAGCGTGATGCCCGGTCTCAACTATGGAGAAGAGCGTCACCGTCACTCAGAGATGGAGGCCGGTCTGAAAGGATATCTTTCAGGCATCGTGAAGAACCCCAACAAAAGACTCACTCCCGTATGGAAGGCGGGTTTCAACGGCATCCTCAACGCATATCTGGGTGAGTGCCCCGAGAAATTCGAATACAACGGCAAGAAATACACTCCCCGCGAGTATGCAGACAAGCTCGGCATCAACCCCGACGACTATGTTTCAATCACATCTTTCACACACCATCCCTTCTACACTCAGTTTGTGCTTGAGGTTCCCGACAACTGGCGCTGGGACAGCTACTACAATGTTCCTCTGGAAGACATGATGGCAATCATGTACAATGCCATTGAAAACGGCTACACAATCGCATGGGGCACAGACTGCAGCGAAAGCGGTTTCACCCGTGACGGTCTCGGCATCAACCCCGACCTCGAAGCAGTTGCCGAAGCAGGCAGCGACCAGGCACGCTGGGTGGGTGTCTCTCCCGAAGAGAAGGCTGCACAGCTCAAGAAGATGAACGACGAAGCTCCCGAAATGACCATCACTCAGGAGATGCGTCAGGCTGCACTCGACAACAAGACCACAACCGACGACCACGGAATGCACATCTACGGCATCGCCACTGACCAGAACGGCACCAAGTATTTCATTGTCAAGAACTCATGGGGCGAAACCGGCAAGTACAAAGGCATCTGGTATGTATCAGACAGTTTTGTAAGATACAAGACTATGGATATCATGGTTCACAAGAACGCCATTCCCAAGGATATCCGCAAAAAAATGGGCATTAAATAATTCCGACTATGAAAAAGCACATCCCCAACATCATAACTTGCTTCAATCTGATTTGCGGCACCTGCGCTGTGATACTTGCCCTTTGGGGGCTTTTCCATCAGGCGTTCTGTTTTATCCTGGCGGCGGCTGTGTTTGATTTCATGGACGGTGCCTGCGCACGCGCCCTCAAGGCATATTCAATCGTCGGCAGGGAGCTGGATTCACTTTCGGACCTTGTAAGTTTCGGTCTGGCTCCCGCGCTGATGATGTTCAACTGGTATTATAAAACCACTCAGATCCCCGACGGCAATCCCAGCATCCTCGCTTTCGCAGCGCTGCTGATTGTGCCGTTCTCCGCTCTGCGTCTGGCCAAGTTCAACTGTGACAACCGCCAGACACACAGCTTCCTGGGGCTTCCCACCCCGGGCTGCGCAATGATTGCAGCTTCGCTGGTCTCATATGCCGACATCTGCAACATCCGCGGCCTCGACACCGCCATCAGCGGCCTGGCCTCTTCGGTATGGTTCATCCCCGCGCTGGCAGTGGTGCTTTCCATTCTGCTCATCACAGAAATCCCCATGTTCTCAGGGAAAGAAAAGATGAACCTGCGCCACTATGTATTCGCAGGATGCGCGGTGGTGATTGCAGTCCTTGCAGCCACAGTGCAGGGCGGCCAGCTGGGATTCTTAGGCACAGTGAGCCTGATATTCCTGCTGCTTTTCTGCTGCTATATCCTTATTTCAGTGCTGATTCCGGTTACTGAAAATTAACCATCATATTCTTGAGCTTCAGCTTGTTGTATTCACTCTCAGCCTTGACTTTGTCAATGATTGAGCATACAATGTCGAACATTCTGCCCCCCTCACGATAGTCTGTGGGGCAGATGAAGTTCACTCGGTCTTCACGCAGGAGCTGGGCGGCCTCCGCCCTCTTCTTCTCGCTGCTGTAGACAGCAATGGCGTTGCCTCCGAACATCTTCACGATCTTCATGCATGGCACGTCGGTCTGACCGTCTCCGAAATAAATCATATTGCTGAAAGGCACGGGCTTGTCTTCGTCCGGGATGCTTTCGTTCACACGCCGGTTGTCGGCAATGTCCATGATGCCTTTGGTAATCTTGAACAGGAACTGCGTCTTTGCGGTGAAGTCCACCGCCACTGCCGGCCAGACTGCCTTCCCGCTCTGGTCATAATAGAACGAGCATGCAAAAATCTTCTTGAACTCGTGGGCGATCTCCGAGCCCTCTATCATCTCTGTCAGTCCCGACGAATTGATGTAGTGTTCAACCACCACCCCCTGCGATTCGCCATATTCATTGACCATTCCGAACCACTCCTTCACACCGGGGAAAAGCTCTATGTTGCGGCCGAACTCCACAAACGACTCTCTCTTCAGGGAGATGCCGGCCTTGCGCGCCCCGTCTATCATGATTTTCATATAGGCGAGCACGCTGTTCATCTCGCGCTCCTCGCTGATGCTGTTGCTGGCCTCCCAGAACTCCTGCGGCGACTTGCCCAGGGCCTGGATGAAGCCATACTCCTGCATGTTGCCGGGAGAAAGTGTTCCGTCGAAGTCGTAGATCAGTGCTACTTTGGTCTTTTTGTTGAACATGGCGGACTCGGGGTTGGTTATTACTATTTGAACTGCTCTTTCAGAGCGGCCAGACGCTCGTCTGCATCAGCTCCGCGTACACCGAAATAGAACTTGATCTTGGGCTCGGTGCCTGAAGGGCGCACTGATACGATTGTGCCGTCGTCACACTTGAACTGAAGTACATTGGACTTTTCAAGACCTGTCTTTTCAGGACAGAGGTAGTCGATGACCTCAACCACCTTGCTGCCTGCCAGCTCTTTGGGAGGATTCTCGCGGTAGTCCTTCATGATGTTCTGAATCTCTGCAGCCCCCTCCTTTCCCATGCGGTAGATAGAGGTCAGCCCCTCTTTGTAATAGCCGAATTCGGCATAGAGCTCCTGGAGATATCCGTAAAGAGTCTGCCCGCGGTCTGCCAGATATGCGGCGCACTCTGCAATCAGTCCACATGTTGCAGCAGAATCCTTGTCACGAACGAATGTGCCTGGGTTGAAGCCGTTGCTCTCTTCGCCGCCTCCGATATATACGCGCTTGCCCTCAAGCTCGCGCACCACCGATGCGATGTTCTTGAAACCGGTGAGGACATTGAAGATCTGCACATTGTATTTCGCGCAGATTGCAGTAAGCATCTCTGTGGTGACAATTGTCTTGATCATATAAGGGTCGCCCTCCTTGAGTTTGCCCAGTGCATCCCACCTCTCAAGCATGTATGCATAGAGGATTTCCGCTATCTGGTTGCCTGTGAGAAGCACCAGTTTCCCTTCGGTGTCGCGCACTGCCAGACCGATGCGGTCAGCATCGGGGTCAGACGCCAGCACAAGGTCGGCTCCCTCTTTGTCTGCAAGCTCCATGGCCATCTTCATGGCTGTGGGCTCCTCGGGATTGGGTGAAACCACTGTGGGGAAATCTCCGTCGTTCACATCCTGCTCCTTTACATGGATCACATTGGTGAAGCCCATCTTTGCAAGGAAGGGATACACTGTGCGGCTGCCTGTGCCGTGGAGCGGAGTGTAGACTATCTTCATATCGCTGTGGCGCTTGACAGAATCAAGTGAAAGCATCAGCGTATAGATTGAATCCAGGAATGCCTTGTCGACCTCGGCGCCGATTATCTCGGGCCTGAGTGCAGGATCGTCGTTGAACATAACCTGGCCGGGGTCGGTGATCTTGTTGACCTCCGCGATGATGTTGACATCGTGGGGAGCCACAATCTGCGCGCCATCTTCCCAGAACACCTTATAGCCGTTGTACTGCTTGGGATTGTGGCTGGCAGTTATCATAATGCCGGCGTTGCAGTGCAGATGGCGGATGGAGAAGCTCAGCTGCGGTGTGGGGCGGATATCGTCATACATATACACCTTGATGCCGTTCTTGAGGAGAACACCTGCCGTGATGTCTGCAAAGAAGCGGGAGTTGTTGCGGCTGTCGTATGAGAGCACCACAGATTTGGGGGCATCGGGATAAAGCTGCTTCAAATAGTTGGCAAGCCCCTGTGTGGCCATTCCCACGGTGTATTTGTTCATACGGTTGGTTCCGACATCCATAATGCCGCGGAGACCACCGGTGCCGAATTCAAGCGTACGGTAGAAATGGTCTTCAAGTTCTTTCTGGTCACCGTCAATCAATTCTGCAACTTTCTTGCGTGTCTCTTCGTCAAAGCTGGGTGAAAGCCAGCTTTTTGCAACGTCCAAGTAATTCCTTTCCATTATGATAATGTGTTATTGTTCAAAAGTTTGTTCATTATATAGTTTTCAAAGGTAATAAATTTTCAGGCAATCTGTGTACATTTGTGTAGCAACAAAGCTGTTTTTGCCATGAATGCCGAAACTCTGAGCTTTATTCTGGAGCACGAAAACGACAATACAGACTCTCTTTTCCTTGCAAAGGGCAACTATCCCGAAGTGGATATCGAGGCCGCGGTGCATGCCATCGGGGCGCGCCGCAAGGTACGCACAAAGATTCCTGTATGGTATGAGTTCACCGACATCGAATACCCCACATCGCTGTCGGTGGAACAGTGCAGTTCACAGGCAACGGCGCTCTACAAACAGAACCTCGTGAAGGGATGGAAGGCGCGTGAGGTGCTTGACCTCACCACAGGGCTCGGTGTTGACAGTTTCTTCATGAGCATGGTGGCCGACCATCTCACCTGCCTCGAGCGCAACCCGGAGCTGGCACAGGCGGCAGTGCACAACTTCAAGACGCTTGAAAGATACAACATAGATGTTATCAACACTGATTGCAAAGATTATATAGCAGGAGATATCGGTCAGTTCGACTTGATATACGCCGATCCGGCAAGACGCAGCGCCACTGCCTCAAGAGTATTTGCGATTGAAGACTGCGAGCCCGACATCGCCATGCTCATGCCGCGTCTGCTTGAGATTGCACCGCGCGTGATGGTGAAGCTCTCCCCCATGCTCGACATCACGGCCACACTGGAAAGGCTGCCGCAGATATGCCAGCTGCACATCATCTGCAGCAAGGGCGAGTGCAAGGAGTGTCTGGCAGTGGTGGAGCGCGACGGTGAGCCTGATAAATGTGGGATGAACGCAAGCATATTCGCCGTCTATCTCGAGCGCGGGTCCAGCTTCGAACTCACTCTAGCGCAGGAGAGAGAGGCCGTGGCCACTTTCGCAACCGGCATAGGCAAATATCTGTATCAGCCTGGCAAAGAGATAATGAAGGCCGGAGCATTCAAGCTGGTGTCGCAGAGGTTCGCACTCGACAAACTTGAGAAGAGCACCCATCTCTATTCGGGGGATGAGCTGTGCGCCGACTTCCCCGGCAAAATATTCGAAGTGATTGAGGTGCAGGACTTCAGCAGCAGCGCCATAAAGCGCCTTTCCGGCAGATATCCCAAGGCGAATCTCGTATCGCTCAACATGCCCATGTCCACAGAGACGCTCCGCGCCCGCCTGCACATAGCCGACGGAGGCGACATCTTCATCTTCGCCTGCAACACCCAGTGCCGCGGCAAAATCCTCATAATCTGCAGAAAGGCAGCGTTGTAGCGGAGCCCCCCACTGTCTGGCGTTCAAATTACCGCCTATCTTCCAGACTGCTTACGGCTCCCCATCTTGCACCCTGCCCAAAAGTCTTCCAAGTCCACTCCCCGGCATTCAAGTACGCATTCGGTGGCATGCGGTTCAACTGCCTCCGCCTCACGGACGAAACAGCCTATCGTAAATGATTTCCAGGACACGGCAAGAGGTCTCTGGTGTTTCTGGGAAGGCGATCACCGTGAACTGACATTCTCTGGAGAGCCTCAGTCCACGCCAATAGACACTAAACTGTGCTGTAGGGCATGTGTCCGTGGACTGGCGATGCGACAGATTTGTAGCACCGCATCCGGCTGTGCTGCTGCATGGCTTCCTATACGGAGAAAGCACGATAAAAAACCCGCTTGTTCAGCGTTAAGCGGCGCCCTTATTCCACCATACCTCCACCACACAGCCGGCCGGTGCCGAATGAGGCATGCCCCATGACACACTCCACCACGCAGCCAGACTGTGCAGGCCTGGCCACAACTACTTCTGCCTCAGCACTTCGGGCAGTTCCTGGTCGAGGAGGTATTCGTACCAGAAGCGGTAGTTCTGGAGGTCGAAGTGACGGCCCTGATAGCCGTGGTAGCCGTGCATGCCTGAAGGATAGACCATGAACTCGAAGTCTTTGTTCATGCTCATGAGCTTGTCAATCGCCTGAAGCGAGTTCTGGAAATGGACGTTGTCGTCGCCCGAGCCGTGGGTCATGCGCATCATGTTGGTCTTGTCGCCCTTGTAGTTGCGCAGACGATTGATCACCGCCGATTTCTCATAGCCTTCGGGATTGTCCTGCGGACGGTCCATATAGCGCTCTGTGTAGTGGCTGTCGTAGAGTCTCCAGTCAAGAACGCCGGCGCCGGAAACAGCATATTTGAAATACTCGTTACCCTCTGTCACTGCCAGCATCGACATTGTGCCGCCGTACGAGAATCCTTCGATACCCACCTTATCGGGATTGACGAAAGACATCTTAGTGAAGTACTTGATTCCGTCTTCCAGATCCTGAAGTTCAAGAACACCGAGCTGGCGGTAGACCTCGTTGAGACCCGCCTTGCCAAAGTGGCCCGAAGAGCGGGTGTCGAGAACCACCTGGATCACGCCGTGGTTAGCCCACCACTGCGACTTGAAGTTCACCCCCTTGAAAGTATCCCATACCTGAGGTGTGTCGGGACCTCCGTATACATCAACCTTGACAGGATACTTCACCTTGCCGGAACGGTCCATGTCAAGAGGCCAGATGACTGTGGCGGGAAGCTTGCGGCCGTCGCGCAGAGTGATATACACAACTTCCTGGGTTGCAATGGCATACTTGTCATAATCCTTTCCTTTAGAATCGTAGAGAACTTCGACTTTCTTTCTGTCGAGGCTTCCGGTTGCAGGCAGACGGATGGCCACATCCTGAGCGGGCGTCGTGCTGTTTGAAAGAGTTGCATATACTGTCCTGCAGTCGTCGCTTACCTTGATATTGGTGAAGTTGTATTCTCCGTAAGACACTCTTTCAAGCTTGAGGTCCTTCAATGTCACGCGGTATATGTCTGTACGGATTGTGCACTCCTTGCTGCGGGCAGAGAAAAACAGATATTTCTCATTCGCCTTGAGCAGCTGCACGCCCCAGAGGTCCTTGTTGCAGACATAGCTGAATGTCTTGCCGTCGAAAGAGAGGAAATATATCTTCTGCCACATTTCATAGTCACGCACGAAATACATCCCCTTGCTGCTGAAGAGCATCTCGGTGGGCCATTCGATCCATGTATCCTGATGCTCGCTGTATATCTTCTCCTTGCCACCGTAGAGGGGGTCGACGCTGTAGAAAATCATATTGTCCTGGCTGCGGTCCATCCAGGGGACAATCAGACGGTCGCCGGTGTTGTTCCAGAAGGGAGTGCCGAAATACTGGTCGTCCTTTTCATTGAAATCTGCCCAGACCACTGCGTTACCCTCTACAGACGCAAAGCCGATGCGCACCTCGGGATTGGGATCGCCCGCCATGGGATAGTGAGTCTGACGGAGAGTGCCGTGCTGCCCCTGCTCAAGATAAATGGGGAACATGGGCACCTGTGTGTCGTCGAAACGGTAGAACGCCAGCAGTTTGCTGTCGGGCGACCACCAGAACGCGCGGTAGCGGCTGGGGCGGCCGAAAATCTCTTCGTAATACACCCATGAAGCATATCCGTTCATTATCAGGTCGGTACCGTCGTATGTATGGCGGTGCACCTTCCGGCTTGCAACATCTATCGAATAAAGGTCACCTCCAAGCGTATAGGCGATTTTCGTGCGGTCGGGCGAATATGTGGGGTTCTGCCACCCATCCACCAGCTGCGGCATTGCTTCAACCTTCTGGCCGGCACCGGCGGTGCTTTCGATGCGCTGGTTGATGATTCCTTCAGGAAGTTTGCCCATAGCTATCTGGGCATCTGTCAAATGTGTTTTCTGCTGTGAATTAGCCATAAAAAAAGCCGCACAAAGGGCGAACAGGGTGAGAGAAAAACGTTTCATCTTGTTTTCGATGTCTATGATTGGGCAAAGATAACCAAAATAATCGTACATTTGCTTTCCAACAAATCAACGCTACATTCAATGAAACGTTTTATCACTCTTCTCAGTCTTGCCATATTCAGCATCGCAGCATCTGCGGATGAGGGCATGTGGCTTCCCTGTATGGTTGAATCTGTAATCGGAGATATGCAGGCAAAGGGGTTCAAGCTCAGCGCCGAAGACATCTACAGCATCAATCAGGCATCGCTCAAGGACGCCGTGGTGCTTTTCGGCGGCGGATGCACTGCCGAGCTGATTTCCAGGGAAGGGCTGCTGATAACCAACCACCACTGCGGATACAGCCACATCCAGGCCCACTCCTCTGTGGAGCACGACTATCTGAAAGACGGATTCTGGGCATTGAACCGCAGCGAGGAGCTCCCCTGCCCCGGTCTTGACGTCAAGTTTCTGGAGTATATGGAGAATGTCACCGACGCTGTGCTCTATGGCTATGAGGAAGGAATGGGCGAAGAGATGCGCGAAAAGATCACAAAAGCCAACATCGAGAAGATTGTTGCGGCCCACACCAACGAAAAAGAAGGCAAGTCGGCACGCGTGGCAGCAATCTACTACGGCAACCAATATTTCCTTTATGTATTCCGCACCTACACCGACGTCAGGCTTGTGGGCGCTCCGGCATCATCGATAGGAAAGTTCGGCGGTGAGACCGACAACTGGATGTGGCCGCGCCACACGGGCGACTTCTCGATGTTCAGAGTGTATGCGGCCCCGGACAATTCACCGGCTGACTACTCTCCCGAGAATGTACCCTACACACCGAAGAAGTATTTCAAGGTATCCACAGCTGGAGTCAGAGAGGGCGACTTCACATTCATCTACGGCTGTCCCGGCACAACCTACGAATATGTCACCAGCGAAGACGTGGCATTCCGCGCCCGCAGAATGGACCCCGCGGCAGTGGACCTGCGCACAGTAAGGCTGCAGACCATGAAGAAATATATGAATCAGAGCCAGGACATCCGCATACGCTATTCAAACAGATATGTCTCAACCGCCAATGCCTGGAAGAAATGGCAGGGCTCGTGCCTTGGCATCGAAAGGATGCGCACTGTAGACAAGAAGCTGGCATACGAGGCTGAGTTCCGCAGATGGGCTGCGGGCGGCAGATACGAGGGAGTGCTTGACACTCTGCTGGAAGTGCAGCGCAGGCGCAACGACTGTTCGTATGTCTGGTCGGTTTACAGAGAATCTCTGTCGGCAATCGAATGGCCCGCATATGTGGCAGGCGGCAAGGCAGACAGCACAGCATTCTTCAAGAACTATCACCGCCCGGTTGACGAGGAGATGTTCGTGGCGATGGTGGAGCAGTACGGTCTCCTGCTGCCGGCAGGTTCGCGCCCCGCATACTACGATGAGAAGCTGGCTGAATACGGTTCGGTTGAGGCATGGCGCGACGCTGTTTTTGCCGATGAGGGGCTTGCCGCAGAATTCCACTCGGTTTTCAAGAATTTCCATGAGAGCAGCTACAGAGAGTCGGAAGGTGCAGCAAAGACCGCCCAGATTCTGATGCGCAAATATATGCAGGGGCAGATAGACTTTGAAAAAGCACATCCCACAGGCAGGAAGTTCTATCCGGATGCAAACCTCACGCTCCGCATCGCCTACGGCAAAGTGAGCGGATACAGCCCGAAAGACGGCATCTGGTACAATCCAGTGTCAACCCTCGACGGCATCATAGAGAAAGACAACCCCGAGATATTCGACTACAACATCCCTCAGGCGCTGCGTGACATCCACGCCGCCCGCGACTACGGCCGCTTCGCCTCTGAGATCAACGGCCGCCGCGCGGTGCCGGTGTGCTTCCTTGCCACCAACCACACATCCGGCGGCAACTCTGGCAGCCCTGTGATAAATGCCGAAGGCAACCTGGTGGGCATCAACTTCGACCGCACCTGGGAGGGCACCATGAGCGACTATGTGTTCGACCCTGCGTTCTGCCGCAATATCTCGCTGGATATCCGCTACGCCCTCTTTGTGATGGACCGCGTTTACGGAGTCGGTTATCTCATTGACGAAATGGAGCTTGTGGACTGATATGTACAGGATAATGTTTGTGTGCCACGGCAATATCTGCCGCAGCCCGATGGCCGAATTCATGATGCGCAGAAAACTTGAGGAAGCAGGCCTTGCCGGCAAGGTGGAGGTGGCTTCTTCTGCTGTAAGCTCGGAAGAGATATGGGACGGTGTGGGCAATCCGGTATATCCGCCGGCACGTGAGATGCTGCGCCGCCACGGCCTGAGCTGCGAGGGGAAGCGCGCCGTGAGGCTTCTTGCAGACGACTACGACCACTACGACCTGTTCATTGCAATGGACTCATCCAATATCCGCGGCATAATGAGAATCTTCTCGAGGGGCCAGCGGATGATTCTCCCCGACCCTGAAGGCAAGGTGCGGCTGCTGCTAGACCGCGATGTCGCCGACCCGTGGTACACGGGCGATTTCACCGCCACATGGAACGACCTTGAAGAAGGGCTTGACTCCCTCCTCTCCGAACTCCGGAGCCAGCTGCAGGGCTGATCACAGGCTTATCTGCGCCTCCATCTTTTCAGCATGGGGAACAGCATCTGGCAGTGGGCCTTCATCTCTTCGTTGGTCATGCCGGCCTGAGCACCGAACTGCGAGCACATCTCTATGTATTCCTCCATCGAGACTTTGTCTACGAACTCACCGTCTTTGTAGCAGTACTTGCAGTAGTCGAAGTTCATGCTACCGTCGGCATTTGTTCCGCATATATCATCGGCCGTCATAGGCATACCGCAACTCTGGCAGAACTGAGGCAGCTGCCCCTCGGTGAAGTGTTTCTCCTTTGCAGGGAAGGAAGCTTCGTACCTTTCAAAACCTTCAGGGTCCTCGTCTGCAACAAAATATCCCTTAGGCGGGTAGTATGTCCACTCTTTTCCTCCAAGATAGCCGGGGGTAAGTTCCATGGCAAGGAAAAACGGCACAGGATCGTCCTTCGGTTCACCGTGATAGTGGATGCCCAGGCTGCTTGCAAGCACGAAGCCTGCATTCCCATAGAAGCCGATATTTCCTTCGAAGCAGAGGATGCCTATGCCCTTCTCCCTGGCTTTCTCCAGCGAATATCTGAGCAGTGCAAGGCCGTAGCCCTTCCTTTTCCAGTCGGGATGTATGCTTATCGGCCCCAGTGTCCAGGCAGCGAGCGTGCCGCCATCGTCTGAAGTAAGTTCAGCCTTGGAATACATCACATGGCCTATGATCTGCCCGTCAACCTCCATCACAAAGTCAAGTACAGGGATGAAATCAGGATTGCTCCTGTATCTGTTCAACACGAAATGCTCGAGGCATCCCGGGCGGTAGACGTTCCAGAAAGACTCTCTGGTAAGGTTTTCAACCTCCTGCCAGTCGGCAGGCTCCTCTAATCTTATTTTATATTCTTTCATATATGGATTTTTCAATTTTAAAACTTTTACAATCCTGTCACTGCCTTCCATCAGGTTCGGGCAGGTGGTTTCAATGCCTGTCTCCACAAATCCGCATTTCTGCATCACGCAACCCGAGGCAGGGTTGTCCACGAAGCAGTCACCCCAGATGGTGCGGAAATGCTTTTCCTTGAAGCAGACATCCGTCATCCACCGGAGGGCTTCAGTGCAGATGCCCTGATTCCAGTAGGGCCGGGCTATCCAATATCCCACCTCGGCGTCATTATCTGCGATTTCAATGTTGCTCTGCCCTTTCACCAGGTAGCCGATGCAGCCTACAGGCTCTCCTGTATCCTTCAGCACCACAGCCCACATCGTTTCGCCACCGAACACTGTCCGGATTATCTCAAGGCTTTCTTCAACACTTCTGTGCGGCGGCCAGCCGGCACGCGGCCCGACTTCAGGGTCGCTGGCATATTTGTACATCACCGGCGCATCTGCTTCTGTCCAGCGCCTGAAAGTCAGTCGTTCTGTTTCCAATATCATGTTGCAAAGATAAGCAATTACACAAGAACTTGTTTATTGCAATACATGCCGCACTTGCGCGCTGGCAGCAATCTGTGACTGCATTTCTGCCGCACTCCGCGCTGGCAGCAATTGGTGATGGCATTTCTGCCGCACTTGCGCGCGCACTTGCGCGCTGGCAGCAATCTGTGTCTGCATTTCTGCCGCACTTGCGCGCTGGCAGCAATCTGTGTCTGCATTTCTGCCGCACTTGCGCGCTGGCAGCAATGGCCGAAGCATTTCCGCTGCGCTCCATCCCCCCGCTCGCAGCTTTCGTCCCCCTTTCTGCTCCGCGGCCGAAACAGCGCAGGAGGACGCGCTCTCTTCGCTGACGCTCAGGCGCTTGCAAACATCCTCCTGCATCTGCTTTCGGTGCGCTCCGCTGCGCGGAACTCATCTGCGGCGGTGCCTCCCGTTTAAACTTCACGGGTCGCGAGGGGTTCAAAGCAAGCGTATGCTTGCGGCCCGAGCAGCAGGGCTTTAGCCCGCCGGGCGATATGCTCCGGCCCATTCTGCCAGCCGCTCCTTTGTGCGGCAGTGGTAAAAGTGACGTGTTACGTATCTGATTGAATATCAGTCAAATAATATGTAGCCCATGTCAACAATCAGGCATGGGTTATGATTTATTAGGTTGATTATCAGTGCATTACATAACACGTCGCGATTGCTGTCAGCTGGCGTATTTTATCTCGTTCCTTGGAGCTTCGCGTTCATCTGCTCCAGGCTTCTCTTTAAACGCCACGGGTCGCGAGTGGTTCAAAGCAAGCATGTATGCTTGCGGCCCGAGCAGCAGGGCTTTAGCCCGCCGGGCGATATGCTCCGGCCCATTCTGCCAGTCGCTCCTTGGCGCGGCAGGGTCCGAAGTCGTGGCGCATACGCCTCTGACTATCAAACACTTACACAAAACAGCCCCCTGGAAATGACATGAACCCCAAAAGTTGGACGGTTTAACATTAAAAGCTTATTGGTAAAGAGTTCGGTATTGCACCGGACTCTTTCCTTTTAGTCTCAACTTTATACGGTCATAATTGTAGTAGTGAATGTAGGAGCGGAGCTC